>CAMOIT010000016.1 GCA_946616285.1 uncultured Bacteroidales bacterium
AGCATATGGTTCACGGAAAGCTCAAGGCCAAGATCCTGCGCGCCGGCAACCTGTCACCCCGTGCCCGAGACGGTGAGTTCCAGGTGAACCTCAATGCCAACGCCTCCATGGGCCGGCTCAAGGCCCTCAAGATGCTGGGCGCCTGCCCGTTCCAGATGCTGGAAGGCCAGATGGAGTTCTCGCCCATCGACCAGTCTGCCCAGGCCATGGTGCTGCTGGCTACTACGCCGCTGGAGAACTGCGTTTTCAACGTTTCCAACAACCATATCATCCCCATGGACGATATCTTCACCCGTCTGGAGAAGATTGACGGACAGCCGCTGGAATATGTGGAAATGGACGAATTCGCCCGCCGCGTGGAGGAGGCAAACGCCAACCCCGCCAAGACACGTATCATGGCACCGCTTGTGGCCTACCAGCAGTCCAACGCAGAAACGGAAGGCGTGGAAACCCTGGCCTCCACCGTGTATACGATGCAGATCCTGCACCGGCTGGGCTTCCGTTGGGACCACACATCCTCCCGGTACGTGGACATGATCTTCGAAATGCTGCGCACCCTGCAGTATTTCGGATAGGAGCCGCTTTTCGCGCCCGCTACCCGCCGCAGCGCGCCCGAGGCCCATCCGGGTGCATGAATAATGAAATAGCTGAAAAGTGTTGAATATGTTTGGAAAGCCGCATGGAAAAAACATACGATTTATCTGAAGTGCTGAAGGTAGCATCCGAGGCAGGGCATATCCTTCTTGAGAACGGGGCGGAGATTTCCCGGGTGGAGGACATCATGTCACGCATAGCCAACCATTATGGAGTGGATTCCGGAAGCTTCTTCGTTCTGTCCAACGGGATCTTCACTACCGGCAATTCAGAGAAAGTATCCAAGGCCGGCGGCCAGGCCTCTACTTATGCCAACGTGGAGTTCATCCCTCTACGGGGCGTCCAGCTCTTGAAGGTAAGGGCCGTCAATCAGCTTAGCTATGACATTGTTGGTGGCCTATGCTCACTTGAAGAAGCACGTGAGCGCCTGCGCAGCATAAGGGCAATCCCTGCAAAGCCCGTCTGGGAGCAGATTCTGGCAACAGGATTGGGAGCATTCGGGTTCTGCGCAGTGTTCGGCGGCGGATACCTGGACTGCACCGCTGCCCTGGTGGTCGGGTTAATCCTCGGCGTATGGATGATCTTTGTGAGCGGCCGATACCTTTCCAAGATAGTGGGCGGAATCAGCAACGCCCTTTTGGCCAACCTTCTTTGCATCTGTTTTTGGAAAATTGGCTTCGGGGAAAGCCTGAGCAATATTATCATCGGCGCCATAATGCCGCTCATACCGGGAGTCCCCTTTGTGAATGGCGTCAGAGACCTGGCAAATTCCGATTATCTGGCAGGGATGACACGGCTTACCGATGCCATGCTTGGCTTCTTCTGCATCGCCATCGGTGTAACGGCATCTTTCCTCCTGGACGGGGCCATCTTCGGAGGCATCGTAGAGCTCCAGGGAATCAGCGTCAGTTCCGAGACGGAATCATACCTCCTGCAAGCCATTGCCGCCATAGTGGGAACAATGGCCTTTGCCTCAATTTACGGCGTAGACCGCATACAGTATCCGGGCATGGGAATCATCGGGGCGCTGGGGTGGATTGCCTATCTCCTTCTGGTCAGGCAGGCGGGAGCTACAGCTCCTGTGGCAGCTCTTTTTGCTGCCATGCTGGTGTGCCTGATGGCCCGTTTTATGGCTGTCCCGTCCCGTTGTCCAGCCCAGCTGTTCCTAATCTGCGGATTGTTTACCCTGGTGCCCGGAGCAGGTATCTTCTGGTCCACATACTACCTGACGGCCGGTCATATTGACATGGCCGGCACAGTCGGCTTCATGGCATTGAAAGTAGCCGTAGCCATTGTTCTGGGAATAGTTTTCGCAATGGAACTGCCTCAGCGCCTTTTCTCCAGAAAGAACGGTGCTCACTGATGCAGGGCCCATGCCAGCATTGCCGCACCGGGATGGAAGGGCAGCTGCTTCCGATGCTCGCCATGTCGGCCTTCAGGAAAGATAGCTACGCTCTCCTTGTCTTGCCGAATAGTACGGACGGCTTCGTGAATCCAGGAAACAACCGAACACCGTGCTCACTACCGGCCCGTCCAAATGGCCGGTGTGGTTGATGATGAGCACCGACGGGCTGTCAAGACGCCCCCTGCGCTTTGGTGGCTCTTTCGGCCCAGATGACGCCGATAAGGATGGCCACGGAGCCGACTGCGGCCATAAGCGTCATCCTTTCCCCCAGAAAAGCCATGGCGCTCAGGAGCGTGAAGACGGGGTTCAGGTACACGTAATTGGTAGATGTAACATTGCCCAGTTTGTCTATGACCACATTCCAGGCAAGGAAGCAGACCAGGGAGGCAATGAGCCCCAGGAACAGGAGGTTTCCCCAAACTGCAGTCTGGCAGAGGATATCGGCCGAAAAAGAGTCCTTGCATCCGCCCAGGAAGGGCAGGATGGTGACCAGACCGTAGAAAAACACTTTTCTGGTGGCCGTCAGTGTGCCATACTCGCGGGTAATCTGGCCCATGAAAAGGCTATATACAGCCCAGCACAGAGCAGCGCCGATAGCCATCAAATCCCCTGCCGCCGAGAGTTGCACCTTCTTCCCTTCGAACACCATCAGAGACATACCCATGAGGGCCAGGATGGTTCCGCCGATTAAGGGCCAGCCCAGGCGCACTTCTTCCAGACCTTTGGCAAAGCGGCTTTTGCCATATCGGCTGTAAAGAATGGTAAATATAGCAGTAAAGAGCGGCGCCGAGCACACAAGAAAAGCCACATTGCATGCCTGCGTATAGGCCAGGGCCGTGTTCTCTGTAAGGAAATAAAAAGAGCCTCCCGTGATTCCCAGAATCAGAAAAACCAGCTCATCTTTCCATCCGTTCCAGATTCTGTACGGTTTCCGTGAAAGAACAGTGTAAATCCACAGGCCGATATAGGCCAGGATAAAACGGCATACGAAAATGGCCGCCGGCCGCATCCCAGCCCCGATGAGCGCCTTAGTACACACGAAAGTAACGCCCCAAACCGCCACGACGGCCAGTGCCAGGAGATGGTATTTCAATGACGACTTTTCCACGGATACAAAGATAATTCAAACTCAATGACCGTCCAAATCTTTGCAAGGTCCCACCAGGGGAAGTACACAAGCTCACGACAGGAAAGAGCGGGCGGTGAGGGCCGAGTGTCGCCGGTGGTGCCAGTCGATGGACCACCGGGCACACCCTTATGTCATACCGAGCGAAGCGAGAGTATCTTCGTGAGCAAAAACGGCCTCTGGTGCTCACAGGAGCGCAATAGCGACGTGTCCGTGAGCAAAACAGGCCTCTGGTGCTCACAGGATTCGAGAAGTGCACGAGGTGTCCCAAAATCAGGGACACCTCGTGCACTATGATATATCAAAATCCCTGCAGCGGGAGCATCAGTGTCAGAAGCAACAGCACGAGACCCAGCACCAGCAGGGCCACTACCATCTTCCATATCCATCGAACCCATTTCCCGTAAGGGACACGGGCCATTGCGAGGGCTGCCATGAGTACGCCCGAAGTGGGGGTTATCATATTGGTGAAGCCGTCTCCGAACTGAAAGGCCAGGACCATCGCCTGCCTGGAAACGCCAACCAGGTCCGAGAACGGAGCCATGATAGGGATAGTGATAGCGGCCTTCGCAGTAGCGCTTGGAATAAGAACGTTAATCACGGCCTGAATGAAGTACATCGCCGATAGTGACGCCACTTCCCCATTGCCGTCCAGGCCGTTCTGCATGGCATGAAGGATGCTGTCCACCACCTTTCCGTCCTGCAGAATAACGATGATTCCCGATGCAAGGCCCACCACAAGGGCCGCGGACAGAATGTCTTTTGCACCCGCAATGATCTCATCGGCAATCTTGCCTGCCGGGAAACCCGCTATAATGCCGCACAGGATGCCCATGGCCAGGAAAAGGCCTGTGATTTCGGGCATGTACCAGCCCCAGCAGGTCACACCAACCACAAGAGCGACCACAGTAAGGAAAAGGACAGCAAGTATCCAGGATTGCCGGCTTGTCAGGGGCGCAGAGGCAACTGTCTCTACCTCTCCCCCGGCCTTGCGAGTCTTCCGTGCATAAAGCACAACGAAAACACATAGCAGGGCCGTCAGAAATCCCCAACAGAAAACGCGGTATCCCATCCCGGAGAAGGGCGGAAGGTCTGCCATGCCTTGCGCAATGCCAACTGTGAAGGGGTTCAGAAAAGCGCTGGAAAAGCCGATGTTAGAGGCAACATAGACCACCAGAAGGCCCATGATGGCATCATAGCCAAGAGACACCACCAGCGGCACCACAATCCCTACGAAAGGTATGGTTTCCTCGCTCATTCCGAAGACCGCCCCTGCAAGTGAGAAAAGTATGGTCAGCGCAACAAGGACAATCTTATCCTTCCTGCCGATGCCCGAAATCAGCCGCCTGATCCCTGCATCGACCGCCCCCGTGGCATTGAGGAGCCAGAATACGCCACCCACCACCAGGATAAAGACGATGATGCCCGCCTGCTTCACAAAACCATGATAGACGGCCGAAAATACCTGCCAAGTCTGCGGTACGGCATCGGCCTGCTGATAAGTGAGCGCCCCGTCCTCCCCCGTGATATACTGCCCTCCGGGAAGAATCCAGGTAAGGACAGCGCACAGCACAATCAGGACTGCTATGAGGACATAAGTATTGGGTAGTTTACGCATTTCAGTCCAGTGTGATGCTTTCAATTCTAAAACGTAATGTTCCGGATGGGACCTGAGCTTCGGCAATTTCACCCACTTTTTTACCCATCAGGGCCGCTCCGATTGGAGATTTCAGCGATATCTTGCCGGCCTCCAATTCCATCTCGTGGGGGCTGACTATCTGAAAGGTCATGCGGGTGTTGGTCGATAGATTCGTGAATTCCACCCGGCTCAAAAGGGTGACCTGGTCTTTGGGGAGGACGTCGGGGTTCAGCACACGCGCATGCTCAAGGATATTCTGCAGGAAACGGATGCGGCTGATGGTCTTTCCCTGAAGGCGCCTTGCCTCACGGTATCCCGCATTATCGCTCCGGTCCCCTTGCGCGCTGGTTTCCGCAAGGTCTTCCTGCACTTTGGGATAAACCTCGTTGATAAGATGCTTCAACTCGGCCAGTAATTCGTCGTATCTTTGCTTTGACAGGTATTCCATGGTCTATACTATTGCCGTGCAAAGATACAGATTATTCCTGTCACGACATACGACCTCGGTCACGTTTTGACCGGTTTCATGACCTTCGCAGTCATGGGATACTCTCGCTGCGCTCGGTATGACAGAAGGGGCTCGGTATGACAGAATGGGCTCGGTATGACAGAATGGCTCCTTTATGACTTTCTTCCTGTCATACCGAGCGAAGCGAGTGTATCTCAGACCGTGAATGATATGATAATATTTTTTAATAACTTTGCGGACAAACAAGACATAGCAGTATGAAGAAACTCAGTATCGTTATTTTAGCCATCGCATCTATCATGCTGACCAGTTGCAAGTCGCAGGAGTGCGCACCCTCTGCGCTGGACATCATCATGTCCCGCACCAGTATCCGCAGTTTTACCGGGGACCCTGTGTCCAAGGAGCAGCTGGAGACCATTCTGAAAGCCGGAATGGCCGCTCCGTCCGCCATGAACGGCCAGCCATGGCGCTTTGTGGTAGTGACTGACAAGGAGAAGATTGCCAGCGTTTTCGGTTCTGGTTTCCGGGGCGAAATGTTCACCCAGGCCGGTGCCGTAATCGTAGTCTGCGGAGAGACCACACAGATGCGCAAGCCTTTCGGCCAGCCGGATGCTCCCGAGGAAGAAATGCCCAATAAGTTCTGGTACGAAGACTGTTCCGCCGCTGCCCAGAATATTCTCCTGGCGGCGAAAGCCCTTGGACTGGGAGCCGTTTGGACTGCCGGTTATCCTGCCATGGAACGCGTATCTTCCATCGCCTACGCTTTGGGAATTCCCGAGAAAGTGATTCCGCTTTGCGTCATCCCCGTCGGCGTGCCGGCCGAAAATCCGGAGCCCAAGGACAAGTGGAAACCCGAGAACATCCACTGGGAACAGTGGTGATTATTTATTAATCCTATCTCCCAAGAAGAGGTTTATCTTTGTCAGCAACTTCTGCCCTTTAAGATACGGCATGTTAATATGGGACGCCGACGGGAAGTCGCAGATGGCTTTCCCGGCCATGATGCTGGTTATTCGGCGCATCTTCTCCCGGTGCTCCGGAGTATCCCATACCGGGCCGAAGTACTGCCTTCCCATAACCTCGTAGAAACGGATCATCTGCTTGCGGTTCATGTGGAAAAAGCGAAGGAGCAGCGGATTGGGACCATAGAAGCTTATGTGGGACATGATGCTGAAATCCAGGAGCGGGTCTCCGTATGCGAAATCACCAAGGTCTATCCAGTACAATTTCCCTTCAGCAGTTATGATGTTGCAGGGGTTTATGTCGCCGTGCAGGCAGGTTGTGGCTGGTTCCAGTTCGTCAATATAACCGATGAGCCTTGTCTTGATTTTGTCGGGAAGCCGGGGGCAGGCGGCAATCAAATCCCTGGTAAGTTGGCTTCGGCTGTAGAAGATACTGGTGTCGCAGGGAATGGCGTGCAGCGCTTTGGCGAAGTCGGCAGTAATGCAGGCCAGTTCCTCCAGACGATCGGGATGGTCGGCGATTATACTTCCGAATGACTGCTTGCCCTGAATGCGCTGGACTATCATTCCGTAGCGCTTCCCGTCGGTGACAAATTCGTATGGTTCGGCCGATGGGATGCCCATGTCATAAACGGCTTTGGAACGCACGAATTCCTTCAGAATCTTGCTTTCCGGAATGTCTGGCCTGTTGAGTTTCAGAATTACAGAATCGTCCTTTTTGTTGTAAAATGATTCGCCGAAAGCTCCGCCGCCGAAGGATTCCCATTCATCAAGATTGACTAACTTAGCCTCCATATTATTTGACCTCTGTTAATTCTCCTGTCACTGAGTCGATTATGAATCCCCTCACTGTGACATCCTTGGGCACAAGTGGGTGATTGACGATGGCTTCGACGGTCTTCCGGACCGATGCCTCTGTATCGTGGAACCCTTCCAGCCACTCTTCGATGCCGTTCCCCTCCCACTCAGCGAGAGTGCTTTCGGCGATGCCCCGCTCCAGCATGTGCGGCTTGAACTCCTTGTAGCTCATGTGGCATGCCCCGCAAGTTGAGTGATGGATAACCATCACCTCATTGACTCCAAGTTCATAAATAGCCACCAGAAGTGACCGGATGGAAGAATCCGTCTCAGTCGGGACAATCCCGCCTGCGTTCTTGATAATCTTCGCGTCTCCGTTTTTGAGGCCCAAGGCTTCCTGCAAAAGCACCGTCAGGCGCGTGTCCATACAAGTAAGGATGGCAAGCTTCTTGGCCGGAAACTTGTCAGTAACAAAGGGCTCGTACGCCTTCTTGGCAACGAAAGCCCGGTTGTGGTCAAGGATGTTGTTTATCATATCAAATTCAGGAAAACGGTAATTACACCTGTATTGATGAGGTCGACGAACATAGCGCCGATAATGGGGATAACGAGGAAGGGACCGGACGTATAGTGATACTTGTAGCAGACGGCCGACATGTTGGCCATTGCATTGGGCGTAGCGCCAAGGCCGAATAAAGGAACAGCGTAAAAAGCGAAACGATAAGCCCGCCGGAAACCGGAGCAGGGATACAGAAACGTTTGAGAAAAGCTATTTTCCGTGTAAGAAACATGCCCAGAAGAAGGGCCAGTACGCCAACCCCGGCGCTTGCATGCATGTCCAGTGATAAAAACCGTTCCATTTTTACAAAGATAAGAGAAATATCGCGAAAATGATTATCTTAGCAGAACTAAATGGATACGCTGCTTATGATTTCTTTCACCTGCGATTACAGCGAGGGCGCACATCCCCTCATACTCAAAAGGCTGGCCGATACCAATCTGGTCCAGGAGCCCGGCTACGGGTTTGATTCGTTCTCGGAAAGCGCCCGTGAAAAGATCCGGTCGGCCATAGGAATACCCGACGCCGACGTATTCTTCCTGGTTGGCGGCACCCAGACCAACGCAACGGTTATCGACAGCCTGCTTAAAGGGTTCGAAGGGGTTATGGCCGTGCAGACGGGCCACATTGCAGTACATGAATCCGGAGCCATAGAGTTCAGCGGCCATAAAGTGCTCACTCTGCCATCGCACGAAGGTAAAATGGATGCCGGCGATCTTGAAGCATACCTGGAGAGATTCTACGCCGACGGCGCCTGGGAGCACATGGTAATCCCCGGGATGGTATACCTGTCTTTCCCCACTGAATACGGGACATTATATTCGAAAGAAGAACTCACGCGCATCAGGATAGTATGCCAGAAGTATAGTCTCCCCCTCTTTGTGGACGGAGCCCGGCTTGGCTACGGCCTTGCCAGCGATGCGTGCGACCTTACCCTTCCCGAGCTGGCGCAGTTGAGTGATGCTTTTTACATCGGCGGAACAAAGGTTGGTGCCCTGTGCGGAGAAGCAGTTGTATTCCCCCGCAAGGCCCCGGCACACTTTTTCACCACTGTCAAACAGCACGGCGCCCTTCTTGCCAAAGGCCGGCTTACTGGTATTCAGTTCGACACCCTGTTCACGGACGGCTTGTACATGAAAATTGCCCGCAACGCCATAGAACGGGCCATGGAAGTAAAAAGAGTGTTTGCCGATTTGGGCATACCATTTTTCATTGACTCCCCTACCAATCAGCAGTTCCCCATTCTGACTAAGGAGCAAATGGACTCCCTGGAAGGCAAGGTTCTGTATGAAGTCTGGGAAACCCTACCCGACGGCCGCGCGGTCACGCGCTTTGCCACCAGCTGGGCCACCACTCCGGAGCAAATCGAGCAGCTGAAAAATTATTGCATGCACTAAGAATCATGAAAAAACTTTTATTCATTTTTTCAGCGCTTCTACTGACCATTGCCTGCGGTCATGAGAGACTCCGCAACGGAGACCTCATTTTTGTAGGGCTCCCTGAGGATTACATTGTAGAAAACGGTTCGATGGATGCCGCAATTTCTTCTGCCACCTGCGAAGATGGAGACCTTAACCTGATACATGTAGCCATTGCCGAAGTCAAGGCCGACAGCGTTTGGATTATCGACGCAACCATAGCGCACGGAGTGGACCGGCACCCGCTGGATACATTCCTGAAGGATTTTACACTAAGGGACGGCAGCTATCCGGAGTTCATCGTTAAACGCGTCCGTGGCGTCGATGCCGATGCCGCCGTGAAAAGGGCCAAGACCTTCTGCGGCCGGGGATACGACGTCCGCTTCCTCCCGGATAACGAGGAAATGTACTGCTCAGAGCTTGTTCAAGCCTGCTATCTTGATAGAGATGGCCAGCCCGTCTTCAATAGTGAGCCGATGAACTGGCTTGCCCCCGACGGCACCATGCCACCGTACTGGGAATGGCTTTTCGGCCAGCTTGGAATGTCTGTCCCCCAAGGCCTACCCGGCACCAACCCGCAGATAATGTCCCGGGCCGAATGCCTGACGGAAGTTAGCGATTGCCTCCAGAGGGATTGACTGTTCCTGGCGGGAGATTCCCGGTCGGAGCCGGGAATGACGGCGTAGTGACGGAGATGTCCCTGTTTTTGGGACATCTCCATCACTTTCGGCCTTTTTCGCACGAGATGTCCCATTTTTTGGGACATCTCCATCACTTTACTTGCAGAAAAAGAAATACCACGCCGCCCACTGGAGGGGGATGCCCTTCGCGTGGCCTATGGTCCGGTAGGATTCGTCCTGGACTGTGCCGTCTTCACGTACGTGACCGATAGTGCGATACGATGAGTCCTGGATAGTCCCGTCGTTCCGAATATGCCCCACAGTCCTGTAGCTTCCGTCTTGCACAGTCCCGTCACTCCTGAGGTGGCCGACAGTACGATAGCTCCCGTCCTGCACCGTTCCGTCGCTGCGGATGTGGCCGATAGTGCGGTAGCTTGCGTCCTGGATTGTACCGTCGGACTTAATATGGGCAACAGTCCGGTAGCCGGAATCCGTCACCTGCTGAGCATTGGCGGTGATTGAAAAAGTCAGGACAGAGATCAGTAAGAGAATGAAACGTTTCATAATTACTTGTTCTTCGAGTCAATACAAATGGTTACCGGCCCGTCGTTAACAAGGGAGACCTTCATATCGGCCCCGAACTCCCCTGTCCCAACGGCTTTGCCTAACTACAATCACTTCCCCGTCAACGTCTATTACGCTACGGTTCATCACACCGTCTTCATCGTTGAAAATGCGCAGCGCGGCCGTCTTCTTTACCAGATAGTCGATGTCCGTTTCGTCGTCCTCATGGCCGATGGACGACTTGACCATCCCGTCAATAGTAACGGAAGCCGACCACACTCTTTGGACCACTACTCTCATATTATCTTCTTGCCAAACGGGAAAATACTTGCGATGGCCAGCTTGAAATGCTTTATTCCAAAAGGAATACCAACTATGGTTATGCAGAACAAAAGGCCGAAAAACAGGTGCAAAATGGCAATTTCCCACCACCCCAGAAGAATCCATACAAGGTTCATGAGCACAGATAAGCAACCAGGCTCATTCGGCCCGTTAACCAATTCACGGCCAAAAGGCCATAAGGCATACGTCCCCAGTTTAAACAGCTGGACGCCAAAAGGAATGCCGATGATCGTAATGCACATCAGCAGGCCCACAACGTAGTAAATCAAGGCTATAATAATACCGCCCAGAAGCAGCCAGAATATGTTACCGAGAGAGTTCATATTACGGTTCCAAATACATTACTTTCTTACCGTGCTTTATGGCATATTCAATTTCACTGCGCGTGCTGGAGCCGATGTATCCGCCAACGTTTATCACGTAGATGGCATCGGCCATGTCGATCTTGCGCTTATGCATATCGTCCAGCATCTCCTTAATGCCTTCCGTCCAGACCTCATCGTCCCCGCTATGGCCGAAAAGGCCAACGCTGATAACTATATTGCCTTCCAGGGTAAGCCTCTTCTGCGCCTCAAAGAACTGCTCCTTGAAACGGGTGCTTCCGCAAAGGGTAATTACAGGATATTTGCCAACCATAAGAATAGTATTTTTGCAAAAATACAAAAAAGGAAGGAAAGTGCGCTGGTCTGCTGCAGCCCTTCAGCGCCAGTTCTCCCCGTCATGCCCGACGGTCCCTGAGCGGTCCCTGAGCCTGTCGAAGGGCCTGTCGAAGGGAGACCGGACCTCCCATCGGCCCATGTCTCACTGATCTGTTTATCCGCAAGAGCGACCTTATTCTGCTTTACGCGTAAGGCGTTATAATAGAGGATGATACATAGCCCGGCAGCGACTGCAGCCAGACCGTCAATGACGGGAACCCATTTGACAAGCGCTCCCGTTGTCAACTCGTGGTTCTGGGCATAATAAACAACCCACCAATCGGCAAGGAAGATTGTAACGGCGATGCATAAGTAGATTTTTAACATCCACGGGAATACATGGTCGGCTTTTTTGACAAAAAGGATGGCCGCGGGAATCGTTGCAAGGACAAAAAAAGATCGGCCAGAAGATACCCGTACAGAAAATTGCGATAGTTTTTCATTGATATTGAAGTGTTTCTCACAAAGGTAAAAATATTTTCAGAGAATCAAACATATGGCGTCGCAGGTCAGAGGCATAATGAGGGCGCAGAAAAAGCCCCGCGAGTATTGGACCTGGTCCACAGCATGAATGGACGTGGTCTCATGTATTTTTGGACTTGGTCCAATTTTAACCCTTGGACCTGGTCCATCACTTCGGCAAATCAGGTGCTTGTAAGGCACATGTCGTGGACCAGGTCCAGCACCTATTATCGGACCACGTCCAAAAACGCCGCAGATCTCGTCCAAAAATGATATGCACTTAAGCCAATATTCTGAGTCTTTTTCAGCACACTCCGGTTTTTCGCAAAAAAGCCCTAAAATGACAGAGGTGTCCCAAAAACAGGGACACCTCGTGCACTTCAAGCAAAACATCGGCCCGCTACCATCCGCCACCGGGGCCCCAGCCACCACCGCCAGGACCGCCAGGTCCACCTCCGGGGCCACCGCCTCCGCCGGTATAGTTCGACAGTGAAACAGACGTTCCGCCGGAAATTCCGTCAGTGGCCCATACACCGCTGCACTTTGTATCGGCACTTACACTCACGCCCTTGTAACCACCGGAAAGCGAAGGAGCAGTGACGATGAAGGTGGAGATACTTGACGGAGCCTTAAACGCGGCAATGAAGTTGCTGCCGTTATAAAGGGCATTCCACGCGCCTGCCGTTCCACTCATGCTGTAAACGCTCTGCGAGGCCGAATAACCGCTTTCCAGGCCGCCGTAGGCCACAACCGTTGCTCCGCTATTGATATAGAGCTTCTTGCCGCCTTCAGTATTCGCGTCGATGGCCACTTCGGGAGCGCCTTTGGTGCAGATTGCCATCACGTAGCCTCCGCTAAGGTTCGTGTTCCCGTTGGAGTCAATGGCGTCGTTCCCGGACGACATGCAGTAGACGAAGCCTCCGTTGACGGCAATGTCGCCCTGAGCGTTTATGGCATCGTCGCTGGTGGATGTGACGTACGTTTCGCCGCCGTCGATGGTAAGGTTCCCCTTAACTTCAAGGCCTTCCCCGTTGGATGCGGAAACGCTTACAGACCCTCCACTGATGACAAGATTTCCTGCATTCCCGGTTACGGTGGCACGTTCTCCGCTGCCGTTTTTAGTCACCCAGCCGATCTTGACGCCCTTCGCCGAGACGTCGTTCACCTCGCGGCCCGTCACAATCACGGAGAGCGTACCTCCGCTGATATAGCTGTCGGCAACTGCGTGGGTGGTTTCGTCGAAGTCATAGCTGCCAGCGCGGAGGCCTTTGCCGCCGTTGCCGCTGTTCTTGAGAGTGAGTGCTCCCCCGGTCATGGCGAAGTAATTATCGGCCTTGACGCAAGCAGTTCCGGTATATTCGGCATCTTCCTCGTCATAGGCCACGCCGCCGGTTGAAGTGACCGTGTGCGATCCGCCTTCCACCAGCACATAATCGTCGGTGGAAATGCCCTTTGCCATTGCGGCCGATATGGACACCTTCAGCGAACCGTTCGACAGCCGGACATAGTCCTTGCCCTTGACGCCGTTCCCGGCGCTACTGCCGGCAACAACCTTGATGGTAGGGCTGTCCATCACGCGAATGTAGTCGTCGGAAGTGATGCCGGCTTTGCCTTGGGCATTAAGGGCGTTCACAGTAAGCAGACCGCTGCCGCTGAAAACCAGTTGCGCCTCGCTGAAGAAGACGGCCTTGTGGTCTTCGTCGTTTTCCTTTGTGTAAGCGGCCGACGCCCCGTCAGATAGGGTGTTCTCCCCTGCCACAACCACATACGTGCGCTTCTTGTTCTGATTGTTGATGGCCGCACCGTCAGGATTGGTGATGCTCACGCCGTTCAGGACGATTGCCTGCTTCTTGGCGCCATAAAGTTTCAGGCAGCCGTTGGAAGTAGAACCAGTGAGTTCGTAGATGAGCACTTCTTCGCCGGTGTTGTTCACCGTGACCTTATTGCCATTAACCGACACATAGCCATAGCTATCACCGGTCACAGAAGCGTCGCCGGATTCAGAAAAGTCGATGCTGATCTTTCCATGGAAACCAGCAGTGGAAATGTCGTCGTCGGAAGTAGGATCGCCGGTGGAATCGAACGTAAGCGTGCCGTCATAAGGTTCTACGCTGTAATTATCTTCGTCGTCGGTTTCGTCGATGGGGTTTTCATCGATTGGAGTATCATCCGAAACGACAGGAATGACGTCCTTCTCGCAGGCGGTCAACGCGATGGCTATCGAAGCCAGAATCAATACTGCCTTTTTCATAACTTC
The DNA here is from genome assembly GCA_946616285.1 of uncultured Bacteroidales bacterium. Classification (GTDB taxonomy): domain Bacteria; phylum Bacteroidota; class Bacteroidia; order Bacteroidales; family UBA932; genus Cryptobacteroides. The sequence continues at coordinate 13,914 of CAMOIT010000016.1, forward strand.
TTAGGTTTTAAGTACACTGCCTGGTGTGAAAACCAATAACCGTGCCAGAAATAACTCCTATATTTCTTTCAAGTGATGGAGATGTCCCATTTTTCGGGACATCTCTGTCATTTTAGGCCTTTTTTGCACGAGATGTCCCTGATTTTGGGACATCTCCATCACTTAGCCAGCTATTTTACAGGCTCCATGTGCACAACGATATGTGACTGCTGGCCGAAGCGGTCTTTGAAGCGGCGCTCAACTTCGGTGGCTTTTTCGTGGGCTTCGGCCAGGGTTTGGCGTCCGTCCAGGCGGATGTGGACCTCGGCTACTATGCGGTTTCCGACGCGGCGGGTACGAAGGTTATGCGGGTCCTGGACGCCGTCGATACCATTGAATAGCGCCAGCATTTCGGCCTCGGTTTCTTTCGGGAGAGAACTGTCCGTGAGTTCCCCAAAACTGGGCCCAAGCAGGTCCCAGGCAACTTTTACGAGCATCAGGCCAACTACGATCGAAGCAATCGGATCAAGTACCGTCCAGCGGTTTCCCAGAAGGATGGCACCGCCGATGCCGATAGCGGCACCAATAGAGCTGAGTGCGTCGGAACGGTGATGCCAGGCGTTGGCCTCAAGTGCTTTCGAATCCAGTTTTCGGCCTTTGATACGCGTATATTGGTACAGCGCTTCTTTGGCGAAAATTGAGATAAGCGCTGCCCAGAGTGCCATTGTGCCGGGGCTGGGAAGGACTTCCCCCTGCATCCAGCGGGCCAGCTTGGAAGCTCCGGAAACCACAATGCCTATAGCAGCTGCAGCCAAAGCCAGACCTATAAACAGCGTAGCCATGGTTTCGAATTTGCCGTGGCCGTAGTCGTGGCCTTCGTCCCGGGGCTGGGCGCTGATACGGACAAAAACCAGCACTACAATATCCGTGACGAAGTCCGACAGCGAGTGCACGGCATCTGAAATCATTGCCGCACTGTGCCCGGCAATTCCCGCCACAGCCTTCAGAACCACCAGCAGCAGATTCACTACGCTGCCGTTCAGAGTCACTTTCGCTATTTGTTCTTCTCTGGTCATCCCAACATTGCTTCACATCCCTCCAGAATATCCTGGAAAGCCTCTTCAAAGTCCCCGGTGTACCATGGGTCGGCCACGTCCCTGCCCACGCCGGTGTAGGACATCATCAGGTGAATCTTTCCCTCCGGGTCTTCCGGAATAATCCGTCTTATCCAGCGCAGGTTTGAAGCATCCATGCAGATTATCCGGTCGAAGCGGTCATAATCGGCCCTGGAGACCTGCCTGGCGCGCTTGCCATTGTCGAACAATACCCCATGCTGAGTGAGGCAACGCTTTGCCGGCGGATAAATCGGATTGCCGATCTCCTCCGTTGACACAGCCGCCGATTCTATATAAAACTGCCCGTCCAGGCCCCTGGCTTTCACCAGCGCCTTAAGGATGAACTCGGCCATCGGGCTGCGGCAAATATTGCCGTGGCAGACAAAAAGGACTCTCATAATCTCTTTTTTTCAAAGGTAGCCATTTCTTATTTGTAAACCAAACATTTGGAAACCCCATGGCTGAAATAAAACTGCAAGTGATGGAAATGTCCCTGGTTTTGGGACATCTCCATCATTTTCGGCCCTTTTTGCACTATATGTCCCATTTTTCGGGACATCTCCATCACTTAAGCGGCTACTTCATAAGATACAGCCGTCTTTCCTCTTCCGGGAACTTCTCTATGGCATAGCGGAGCATTGTACGTGGCATGGCCATGTATCTGAACTGAAGATACTCTTCCAGCGCAGCCTTATCCCGTTTTCCGGATTCACGGAGTAGCCAGCCCACGGCCTTGTGGATAAGGTCGTGCGGATGTTGCAGCAGGATATCGGCGATGGCAAAAGTGTCTTCGAGTTGCCCGTGGCGGATGAAAGTCATGGTGCTTACAATGCCTATCCGCTGCTCCCAGATGGTCTTTCCGGACCGTGCTAAATCATAGAGCAGCGAGCGGTCTTTGTCCAACAGCCACTCGCCGAGAAGCGGATAGCACGAAAGGTCCACCAGGTCCCAGTTGTTTATGTATGCGGTGTGTGTTAAATAGAAGTCAACACTCTGTTGCCGGAGATTGCCGTCATGCTTGAAGATTTCCACCAGCGTCAAAAGAGCTGCCAGGCGAACTTCGTGGTACTCGCTGCTTATACATTCTTCCAAATCCTGCCAGGATGTTTGACGCCAACATTCCTTTACCACCCCACGCGTTACCGGAACCTTTATCCCCAGAAACTTATCTCCTTCTCCGTACTGTCCGGGGCCGGTTTTGAAAAAGCGGGCCAACCCTGCCACTTGGGAATGATCGGCCTGTTCAAGCATCTTTGTATAGAGAATATTCATTTACATCATCTTCAATGCACGCGCCAACTGGTCCGGGCAACTGGTGCCCCGGGCCTTGCAGTTGATGCCCTCCAGACGGGCTATTACATCGGCCTTTTTCATTCCCTGGACCAACGCCGACAGGCCCTGAGTGTTTCCGTGGCATCCGCCGGTGTACTTCACGCTTTTGACGATATCCCCGTCCAGCTCAATGTCTATCTGTTTGGAGCAGACGGCATCGCAGGTCTGGAAGGACGCCTTCTGGATGCCGTCTTCCTCCTTTTTGGATAGTAATGTTACTTCATGCATATCTATACCTTGTGATTGATAGTGTGCAAGTTGCCTTTCCGCACTATCACTGATTCATTTTCATACGGCTTATCCTCCGAAACTCGTTTGGTCCGGAAGGTCTGATACTTTATTTTCAAATAGTCTCTCATTCTGGGATCTTCGAACATGGCAGCCGCCGATCCAAAATAAAAGTGTTCACGGGTGTCCTTGACTTCCACGTGAATGATTGTTCTGTCGTGTTTTAACATGGTATTTCTGAACAAATGTACGAATTTTCAACAAAAAAGCAAAAAAAGTTGCAGGATATTCGACCAATTATTATATTTGTAGAGCCGGAGCAAAAGTGCCGGGAGATAGATATGAGAAAGATTTTTTTGCTCACGACAGAGCACCTGGAAAACAGTCTGTGGTTCCGGGACATAGAAGACTTCAAGGTGGCTATGAATTACGTGGCCTTAGAAGCTCTTAAGCATCCTAAAGGGTTCATCCTTACTTTTTCCCTCATGTCCAACCATGTCCATTTTGTCCTGAAGGGATCGCGGGAGAAGTCAGTTGATTTTGTGAATCGTTTTAAACGGCGCTATTCTATTTATTACAGTCGCAAATATGGCGTGAAGGAGTTCCTTCGCGGGAACGGCCTGGATGTCAGAGAGATTCCGTACGAAGATGAATCAGTGGAGCGGGCGATTGCCTACACACTTATGAATTGTGTGGCAGCAGGAATATGTACTCATCCAAGTCAGTATCCATGGGCGACGGGCGGACTTTTCTTCTGTCCCGGACAGGGAACGTGCATTCGTGTTAAAGATCTTTCCGAACGAGAGCTTAAGCGATTGATGCACAGTGAGTGCAAAGGCCTGCCGAAAGATTGGTCTTTAAGCCCGGACGGATACATCATCCCATCTGCATATGTGGACGTAAAGGCTGTGGAAGCAATCTTCCGAACACCGCAGAGGATGAACTATTTCCTTAACAGTTCTTCCAAGGCCCGGAAACGTCTTGCCATAGAAGAAAACTTACCAGCATTCAAGGACCAGACTATCCTTGCTGCGTTGCCGGACCTGTGCATGAGCCTCTTTCAGAAGAAATCCTTCCAACAATTAACGCCGGATGAGCAGGCAGAATTCGCCCGCCAGATACGCTTCCGCTTCAGCGCCGATGCCACTCAAATCGCGCGTGTGTGCGGAATGTCCTATGCCGATGCGGCCCGCCTGCTGGATTCCTATGTGTAAGTGATGGAGATGTCCCGAAAAATGGGACATCCCGTGCAAAAACGGCCGAAAATGATGGAGATGTCCCGAAATATGGGACATCTCCATCACTTGCTGAAGTATTTCCACAGCGGGGCCGCCATCAGGGCCTGAAGAATCTGGTTCTCTTCCAGCAGTTGCTTGACATACTCCTGTGTTTCCAGATAGACATCAATATCTTCAGTGGCATCAAGGTGCTGAACGGAAACTTTGCTTACGCCAATGGCCAGGAAGCTGTGAGCCAGATTGGTGGATGTTGCCGGGTTGGGAGAGAGCGTCATCCATTCCTGCCACTGCCCGCCTGCGTAGCCTGTCTCTTCCAAAAGCTCTCGCTGAGCTGCCTGTAGCGGTGTCTCGCCTTCCTCAATTACCCCGCACGGCAGTTCAAAGCAGGTATTGCCCAGCCCGTGCCGATACTGCCTTTCCATAACCATCTGTCCGTCGGTTGTGATGGCAATGATGTTCACCCAGTCCGGGTACTCAAGGACGTAATACTCGTTGTTGATACGGCCATCCGGCAATTGTGCGACATCGCGTCTTGCAGTTAGCCAGGGCCGCCGTATTAGATATTCAGAGGACAATACAGTCCATTTCTTCTCTTGTGTTATTGTAGATTTCATGGCCGTGCAAAGATAGCAAAAATTATCGCTGTTCTGTCTTTGATTGCCGGAATGGTTTCATTTACTGTCGACATATTGCCGCCTAAGTGATGGAGATGTCCCTAAAACAGGGACATCTCGTGCAAAAAAGGCCAAAAATGATGGAGATGTCCCGAAAAATGGGACATCTCCGTCACTTTGCAGGGAATGCTCAAAACGCTAATTGCGCTTCTCGCCCAGCACCGCCCATCTTACGAACGGGATGCGCTTAAGGATTTCGTACAGGAGGGGGCTAAGGGTGAATACTGCCAGCGTAAGGATTACATACATTGACCACGGTGGTAGATGGGTGTACATTTTCATCATGTACCCCAGGGAACCTATCACCAGATAGTGAACTATGTAAAGGCCGAAACTGGAACGGGCCATGTAGCCGGCGAAGGCGCCGGTGCGGTTGAAGCGGGCCTGGAACCAGCCCATGAGAGCAAGGCAAGCGAGCCAGCCGTATAGGCAGTTGAGAGGACTTCCGAGATACTCTGGAGTAGTATTGTTCTGACCAAAAGTGGTAACAATCAGTACGGTCCCGGCCACTGCAGCACAAGCAAGCAGCGGTGCCCAGACCTTCTTCAATGCCTCCTGGACGCTTTCGTGCGAGAACACAAAATAACCCATCAGAAACACTATAAAGTAAAACAGCGGCTTGTACAGATTGTACAGTCCGTCCGCAGATTCCGGCCTGGGGTTGCGTATCAGCAACTGCTCGGCCGCCCAGTACACAACACCCAGCAGGATAATCCACACAATCCCAAGCTTCCCGCATGCGTTCCAGAACTTGTCTTTACCGTCCAGTTTGCGAACCAGAAGCAAAAGCAATGAAAACAGCCACAAATCCTGAATAAACCAAAGCGGTCCCGTGCCGCTTACGGCCCAGAGACAATACTTAGCCACTCCCGGCATTTCGCCGAACGTCCCAGCTTGAGCAGCAACAGCAGTGTTGAAATATCCCACCATCCATTGAAACACGAACAGACCAATTGTAGAAGGCACCAGCAACTTCCTTGTACGGGCCTTGAACCAGATCTTGGCATCGTACTTTTCCAGAGCATAGCGCGCCGAGATACCAGCCAGCAGGAATAGCAGAGGCATAAACCACGGATACAGAATGTACATCACAACATCCTGGTACTGGGGGCTTTCAGGATAGGTGCCAAACCCTCCTATACCTCCGAACACACCCTTGTTGTTGTAGAAGTAGATGACATGGTACAGCAGTACCAGCAGTACCGTCACCCAGCGTAAATTATCAATCCAATGTTTTCTCATTATAGACCTCAATAATTACATACAAATTTACATTTCTACGCCGAGTTTCGCAAACACCAAAAGGAAAATTTTGACAGTCCGCATTTTTTCGTTAAATTGCAAAAAATTAGACAGACCACACATGGAAACATTAGCACTCCAGCATCAGCGTTATAATTTTGCCGAAGCCCGTACATATCTCTGGGCAGGACTTTTCATCATAGGAAACATTGCAGTACCTCAGCTGTGCCATCTGATTCCCAACGGCGGCCTGATGCTGCTGCCCATCTATTTCTTCACCCTTGTGGGAGCTTTCAAATGCGGCTGGAAGGTGGGCCTCCTTACTGCAGTCCTTTCACCGCTCATCAACTGCGCAATTTTCGGCATGCCGCCCGTAGCATCGCTTCCTGCAATTCTTGTCAAATCAGTAACCCTGGCCATAGCCGCCGGATATATCGGCTCGCACATGAAGTTTTCCATCTGGTCTGTCGTCCTTGCTGTCCTGGCATACCAGCTAATTGGCATGACTTTCGAATTCCTGATGGACTTTAACATCATTCACGCACTGCAGGATGTCCGCATCGGCTGGCCCGGCATTCTTATCCAGATTGTCGGCGGATACTTCCTCATTAAAGCCTTGAACAAATGAATGGAGCGCTGAACTCATTCGACCTTCCGGAAACAATTTACACTGACGATGTTAAGAATATCGTCAGTTTTTGTTTAGAGCGCTATGGCTTAAGAGAATGGCGTGCAGCAGTTCTAACTGCCGAAATACACGGCCACCTTGGCATCTACTCCACCCTGGGAGCTAAAATGGGCATAAGGGCACTGGAAGAACTGGAATCGGCCGGAGCAGACATACATAAGCTGAGAATAGTTTCAAGTGCCGGAACAGTCCCTCCCGTTAGCTGCCTTAACGACGGTCTTCAAGTTAGCACCGGCGCCAGCCTGGGTCACGGACAAATCAGCATAACACCAGAACCAGTGCCCCACGCCGAAGCTCTTTTCACCTGCGACGGAATAAGCTTCAGACTCCGCCTTAAAGAGCAATACGAGCAGAGAATAATCGCCGACATAACCCGCGGCGTAGAATTGTACGGTCACTCCCCCGCCTACTGGCAGTACGTGCGGGACCTCGCCATAGAATACTGGCGGGACTGGGACAGAAACGAAATATTTCAGTCCGCTATAGACACGGGCTCCACACCGCTCGTGAGGTAAAACATCGTAAGGATAACGGTCTCTGTGCCGCGGTTCTCACCGTAGTGCACCGTATCGACCATTTCCACAAGGGGCTCACCGGCCTTAATGACTTTCTCGCGACCTTCGACGCTGATGACTGTAAGTTCCCCTTTTTCAACAAGGCCGAAATTGATGACCGGATGATGATGCAGCGGAAGCCTCTCCCCTGCCGGAAACTCATGGCGTACGCAGACGATCTCCGGCTTTCCGGAAGGATAATCGGGAAGGACGGCGCCGTCCCAGCTTGTGCGCTCCCTCAGGAGCTCGGTTTTCTTTACGTTTCCCATTTATATACAGTTTCAAATATTTCACGAAGCCTCCTGCGATCCCGTATGATTTCCCTCAGCCGGGCCAGCGGCTCTTCGTTCGGGCTGCCGGGAATAAGCAAGTGAAGGTATCCCCCTTCGGCATATTTTTCCTGAAGATGCTCCAAAGTGCGCTGCCAGTGTCCCTCCATGTCCAATGATGGATAATGCGACAGGCCGAACTGCACAGTCCGGCGGATAATTGTCTCCGGGTCTATCATCCTGTCCGCCTCTGCCACCAGACAGCCGTAAATGCTGCGGGGCGGTTCAGTGGCCGATGCACGATGGTCCTCTGCCGCCTGGGCTATGATTTCGATCTGCTCCGGGGAAAACCACTCCCTTAGCCGCACGTCCCCACGAATTATCCGGCCGCTTTCCAGATGATGAGTTTTCCGATCCACGGCAAGGCCCAGGTCATGGCAGGCAGCAGCAGTATAGAGCATATCCATGTCCACGTCATAGGCCCGCCCCATCTCCAGCGCCCTTTTAATCACCTGGCGGGCATGGTCTTCCTGATGCGCCTTGTCGAAGGCTGCATAACGGGGAATAATCTCGCCCTCAACGTACCGGACCAGCGATTCCGTCATTGTACGAACGAGGCGAAGTAGCCGGCGAAGAACACGTTGGTGACCAGATATGCCACGATGGTGGAAACAAACACGCTGATAAGACCCGGCATCATGAAGCTGTGGTTAAGCAGGTACTTGCCTATCTTGGTTGTTCCGCTTCGGTCGAAGTTTACGGTGGCTATATCGGAAGGATAGTTGGGGATGAAGAAGTATCCGTAAACGCTGGGGAGGACGCCCAGAAGCACAGGCCCCGCTATCCCAAGCTCGTATGCCAGCGGCAGCATTGCAACCACCACAGCACCCTGGCTGTTGATAAGGACGCTCACGAGGAAAAACACCAGCGCTATGCTCCAGGGGTATGCTGTTACAAGGTCGGTCAGCATCAGTTTCATCTGGTCCATATAGTTGCCGAAATAAGTATCGGCCAGCCATGCGATGCCATAGATGGCCACCACAGCCACCATTCCAGACTGCCAAACCGCGCCAGCGACAGCCTTCTTGGGAGCAGCCTTGCAGAACATGATGTTGCATGCGGCCGCGGTGAGCATGATAATCTGGATGCAGATGTTCATCTTGGGAAGGTTGATGAGCTTGGCCACAGGCACGTCGTCCACTTTTATCATCTGGCAGAATGCGAAGCCCACAATCACAAGCAGGGCACCCAGGAACACGAAAACGGAAGCCTTTGCATCCTTGGAAATCTCTTTGTCAAGCGTGGTTGCGGTGCTGCCGTACATGTATTTGAACATTTCAGGATCGCTCTTCCTTCTCAGGAATTCAGGATCCTTGTCCAGGTCCTTACCCCGCTTGTATGAAGCGGCAGCAGCGCACATCAGGCCGATGACGCACGCCGGAATGGTTACCATAAGCACCTGTGGAATGCTGACCATATAGCCATTGGCATTGGAAATTGTGCAGAATGCCACCACCGCAGCAGCGATAGGGCTGCAGGTAATACCCACCTGAGAAGCCACCGAAGCCACGCCGCAAGGGCGCTCCGGACGGATATTCTTCTTGAGGGCGATGTCGCAGATAATAGGCATGATGGTATAGACGACATGCCCAGTACCTACCAGGACCGTAAGGAAAAACGTCACCAGCGGGCCCAGGAAAGTGATATGATCCGGGTGCTTTCTTAGCATCCTTTCAGCAATCTGGATCATCCAGTCCATACCTCCGGACGCCTGCAGAGTACCGGCGCAGGTGACGGCTGCAATGATTATATAAATCACGTCCGTGGGAGGCGTGCCAGGCTTAAGTCCGAAGCCGAAAACCAGTATGGCAAGGCCGATTCCGCTTATTGCGCCAAGTGCCAGGGAGCCATAACGCGAGCCCACATAAAGCGCTGCAAGAACAATGAGCAGCTGCACAATCATTGTAAAAGTCATAGTGCGATAGTTATGTTTTAGCAAAAGTACAAAAAATAGCCATAATCCACAAAGCAAATTCTTGACATTTTCCGGAAATAATAATATATTTGTAACCCGTATTCACTTATTTTATTATGAAATACGGTTTTGACAACGAGAAATATCTCAAGATCCAATCAGAGCACATCAAGGAACGCATCGCCCAGTTCGGCGACAAACTGTACATGGAGTTCGGCGGCAAGCTTTTCGACGACTACCACGCCTCCCGCGTGCTCCCCGGTTTCCAGCCGGACAGTAAGCTCCAGATGCTGATGCAGCTTAAAGACGACCTTGAAATCGTAATCGTCATAAGCGCCGTGGACATTGAGAAAAACAAAATCCGCAACGACCTTGGCATCACCTATGACGAAGACGTCCTACGCCTCAGGGACGAGTTCATGTCCCGCGGCCTTAGCGTAAACAGCGTTGTTATCACCCACTACAACGGCCAGTCCAGTGCGGACGCCTACCGCAAACGCCTGGAATCGGACGACATTAAGGTTTACTATCACCACACCATCGAAGGCTATCCCAACAATGTGGCGCTTATAGACTCTGAAGACGGCTTCGGCAAGAACGACTATGTCGAAACCACAAAGTCTCTGGTAGTTATCACAGCCCCAGGCCCCGGCAGCGGCAAAATGGCCGTGTGCCTGAGTCAGCTGTATCAGGAGAACAAACGCGGAATTAAGGCCGGATACGCCAAGTTCGAAACCTTCCCCGTCTGGAGCCTCTCCCTCACTCACCCCGTTAACATAGCATACGAAGCCGCCACGGCCGATCTTGAGGACGTAAACATGATCGACCCGTTCCATCTGGACGCATACGGAGAAACCGCCGTCAATTATAATAGGGACATCGAGATCTTCCCCGTCATGAACGCCCTTTTCGAAGACATCTACGGTGAAGCTCCCTACAAGTCCCCCACCGACATGGGTGTGAACATGATAGGCTCCTGCATCTGTGACGACGAAGTCTGCAGGAAAGCCTCCCTCCAGGAAATCATCCGCCGCTATTACACTTCCCTCTGTAAATTCGCCGAAGGTAAGTGCACGGAAAGCGAAGTGAGCAAGATTTCCCTGCTGATGAAGCGCGCAAAGATTTCCACCGCCGACAGGCGCACCACCCTTGCCGCAAAGGAAAGGATGGACGCATCGGGCGTTGCTGCCGCCGCCATCGAACTGGAAGACGGAACCATCCTGACCGGCGAGACTTCGCCTCTCCTCGGCCCCTGTTCGGCCCTGCTGCTCAATGCCCTAAAACACTTCGCGGGCATAGCGCACAACGTCAAGCTCATCCCCCAGACCATGATCGCCCCTATCCAGAAGACAAAGGTCACATACCTGCACGGGCACAATCCCCGGCTTCATACGGACGAAGTGCTGGTGGCCATTTCCATGATGAGCCTTATCGACGAAAACTGCCTTAACGCCCTGGATCAGCTTCCCAAGCTTGCCGGAGCCCAGGTCCATTCCACCGTGATGCTCAGCGAAGTGGACAGGAAGACTTTCAACAAGCTGGGTATCGACCTGACATGCGACCCCGTGAAGAAAATCAAAAAACGCAAATAGCCAATGAAAAAGACCTTACTCAGCATGGCGGCCCTGCTCGCAGGCCTTGCACTTTTCGCTCAGAATAAAGGCGGTATTTCGGCCGAAATGCTTGCCGAAATAAGTTCTGGAGCCAACGCTACCCCTGCCGACATTGCCATCAGGAACGCCCTGAATGCAGCTCCCATGGCAACACTTGCCGCCACTACGGAAAGCTTTGCCACGCCCGACACCCACTTCAGCGACGAAGTCAAAACCAAAGGCCGCACGGACCAGAAATCCTCCGGACGGTGCTGGCTTTTCACCGGGCTTAACGTCCTCAGGGCCAAGATGATACAGGAGTATGACCTGGGCGCCTTCACCTTCTCCCAGAACTATCTCTTCTTCTACGACCAGCTGGAGAAAGCCAACCTCTTCCTCCAGGCCATCATCGACACCCGCAACCTTCCCCTGGACGACAGGAAGGTTGACTGGCTCTTTGAACATCCCATCGGGGACGGCGGCCAGTTCACCGGAATATCCAACCTGGTGATGAAGTACGGTCTGGTGCCTTCGGATGCGATGCCTGAGACTTTTTCGGCCAACAATACTTCGGCCATGAGATCTCAGCTTAATACATACCTTCGCGAATGCGGCCTCAGGCTTCGCGAAGCCAAACCCAAGGAGCTCCAGGGCATGAAGAAGGAGATGCTTGGCAAGGTGTACCGCGTGCTGACTCTCTGCCTCGGAACGCCGCCGACGGAATTCACCTGGGCCAGGTACGACTCAAAGGGCAACTTCGTAAGCGAGAACACCTACACTCCCCTTTCCTTCTATCAGGAATTCGTGGGCAAGGACCTGGAAAACAATTACATAATGGTCATGAACAATCCCACTCTCCCCTACGGGAAGGTATATGAGATTGAATATGACAGGCATGTCTACGACGGCCAGAACTGGGTGTACATCAATCTCCCCATAGACAGGATCAAGGAGATGGCCATTGCTTCCATCAAGGACAACACCGCCATGTACTTCTCCTGCGACGTAGGCAAATTCCTGGACCGCAAGAGGGGCATCGCCGACCTTAAGAATTTCGACTACGAGTCACTCCTTGGCCTTCACCAGGGCATGGACAAGAAGGAGCGCATCCTCACCCACGCCAGCGGTTCCACACATGCGATGACGCTTATCGCCGTGGACATAAAGGACGGCAAGCCCGTGAAATGGATGGTGGAAAACAGCTGGGGCGCCACCAGCGGCTACCACGGCAACATAATCATGACCGACGAATGGTTCGACAATTACATGTTCCGCCTTGTGGTGGAAAAGCAGTACGTCCCCACCGACATCATGGCCATGATGGACCAGAAACCCACGCTTCTTCCTGCATGGGATCCGATGTTCGCACCTGAAGAATAAGTTTAATCAACTAATAATCAATGCCTATGAAAGCTTATCGTATTATTGCTGCGGCTGCACTGATGCTCTTTACCGGAAGCCTGTGCAACGCTCAGTTCGGCAATCTCAGAAACCTGGCCGGTAAGGCAAAGCAGGCTGCTGACAAAGCCGCTTCGTCTTCTTCCAATGCTTCATCCACTACGCCTGCTGCCAAGGGTAAAACCTTCTATGTAAGCGTATCCACCGGATCGGCCCGCGCCGACGGCCTGTCCCCCACTACGGCCATGAAGGACCTGCAGAAAGCTATCGACACCGCCGAGGAGAACGATGTAATCCTGGTGGCCGAAGGCAACTACCTTGGCAATATGGACCGCGGCTACGTGGAATCCGGCCGCTTCGGCAACGCCCAGAACGAGCGCGGCAAGTTCATCAGCATCTACGGCGGTTATTCCACCGACTTCAGCGAGCGTGACCTGATCAAGCACGTGACCAAAATCCAGCCCACCGACCAGAAATTCACGGCGCCACTCATGAACATCAATGCCCGCCGTCCGTATGGTTACAACGGTCCCGTGGGAACTGTCGTCATAGACGGCTTCACTTTCGACCTTGGCGAAAACAACCGCTATTGCGTAGCCAACGTAGACCTGGAAATCACCGGCACGCCGAATACCGGCGTTCTCACCGGCCGCTTCCTTGAGCCTGACGCATCGCCCAAGTGCCCCATTGAAGGCTACTCCAGCGGTGACGAATATGCACTTCACATGGACGTGG
>CAMOIT010000017.1 GCA_946616285.1 uncultured Bacteroidales bacterium
CTTTGCTGCTCCTTCTGGCGCTGCATCTTCTGGGCCTCTTCCAGGCGCTGCTGCCACTTGCTCTTGGGAACTGGCTTGCCTTCCTTTTCGGCGGCTTCTACCTTGGCCACAATCGCCTTGGGATCCACAACCCATTTGCGGATTATCCAGGTTTCCAGCATGGTGATGAGGTTACTGAGCAGATAGTAGTAGCTGAGGCCGCTGGACAGATTGTTACAGATGAAGAACATCATGATGGGCATCATGTACAGGCTCATCGCGTTCATCATCTTGGCATTGGGGTCGTTCGCTGCGGCGGAATTTGCCATGGTGATCTTGGAGTAGAAGAACATGGATACCGCCATCAGAAGGGCGAAGAGGCTGATATGATCCATGCCCAGAATGCTTGTACCCCAGTGGATCACGTCGTCGTAGGCGCTTAGGTCTTCGGCCCAGAGGAAAGGCTGCTGCCTAAGTTCGATGGAAGCCGGGAAGAAGCGGAACATGGCCCAGAGGATAGGCATCTGGAGCAGCATCGGGAGACAGCCTCCCATTGCGGAAACGCCGGCTTTCTTATACAGGGCCATCGTCTCCTGCTGCTTTTTCATTGCGTCTTCCTGCTTCGGATACTTGGCGTTGATCTTCTCCATAAAAGGCTTCAGGGCCTGCATTTTGGCCGAAGATGAATAGCTCTTGTAGGCGAAGGGCAGCACCACCAGCTTGATGAAGATGGTCATCAGCAGAATGATGATGCCGAAGTTGGCAATGAACTTGGACAGCCAGTCGAACAGAGGGATAATCACATACTTGGTGAATACGCCGATGATACGGCCGCCAAGCGGGATAACCTTCTCATAAGCGTGGCCGTACGCCTTCAGGCCCTGATATTTGTTGGGGCCGAAGTAGAACTCGAACGGGACCTGGATGACTTCGCTGCCGGGGTTGATGTCGGCACGAAGCTGCGCGGAACAGGCCATCAGGTCTGCATCGCCTTTAGGCATGAACTTGAGGGCGAATTCACCGTAGCTGAAGTTGCCGGGAGCGCGCATGATGGCGCTGAAGAACTGCTGCTGGAAGGCGAACCACTCGATATTGTTGTTGAAACGCTTGTCGCCGGAGCGGCCGTTGCCGATATTGCCGGGCTTGCTGTCGTCCGGGAAGTAGTAGTTCAGGCGGCTGTACTGGGTCTCGTTCTTGTAGCCCTTCTCCATGCGGGGAATCACTGCGTCGAAGTCCACGTCAATGGAGCTCACATTCTTGGGAATGAGGTGGCCCATGCCAACTAACGAAACCGTTTCGTTAACTGAATATGAATCCTTTACCAGGGTGTACTTCTGCTCGATGTAACCGCCGCCGGCAAACGGCAGACGCATTACCACAGTGCTGTCCGAAGAAGCCTCGGCAACGAACTGGAAGTTGAATTTGCGGGTATCAACCGCAGTAGGAGCATACACCACATAGCCAAGTTCGGTCTTTCCGGGCTGTAGCAGATAAAGGGGCTCCTTGTTGTAAGTAAGGTAATCCTTTACTTTAACTGACCAGGGCTGACCGCCTTTGGTGGTGAAGGTTACTTCCAGCTTATCGTTCTCGATGGTGATAAGGCTTGCCTCGCTGCGTGCAGCCTGGTTCAGAAGGGAGTCTGAATAGACCGGTGCAACGGGGGCGACAGGCATGGCGGAAACTGAATCCGCCGCTGCGGCAGCCGCGGGATTCTGGGCACGCCAGGCACTGTCAAGCTGCCACTGGGCATAAGCGTCAGCTGCAGCGATGGAATCGAGTTGAGCCTGATAGGCCTGCTGTTTTTTGATCTGTCGGCTCTGGTACCCGAAGAACCCTATCATTATAAGGAAAATCAGGACGAAGCCTATTACTGAATTCTTGTCCATGGGCTATTTCTCCGCTTCCTCCTGTTCTTTCGCACGAATCTGGGCTTTCAGGGCTTCCAGCTTAGCCTTGGCGGCGTCGATGCGCTCCTGCATCTGGGCCTTCAGGGCTTCGGCTCCCTTGGAAAGGCCGAAGAAACCGATATTGTTCTCGTAGGTCTGGATTTCCTGTTGAAGGGCTGCAAACTGCTCTTTCAGGCGGTCTGTCTCAGAAAGAGGCCTGCGGTCCTGACGGCCGCCATCCCTGCGGGAACCGCCTTCACGACGACGCTGGCTGGGGAATTTTTCGTCCATTGCCTCGCGGTAGGCTGCCTGAATGGCTTCCTTCTCCTTGAAAGGAACGAAGCCGATGGCGTTCCACTTTTCGGCAAATGCCTTTGCTGCATTGGCGTCTTCGCCTTCGTATGCTTTGATTTCCTCGATGAGGGCTTTCTTGGCCTGAAGGTTGGCGGCGAAACTGCTCTGGCCGGAGGGACGGTTGTCGCGTGCGGTGAAGAAGGCGTCGCATGCTGCGCGGAAACGCTTCCATATCTGCTCGCTCTTCTTGCGGGGAACTGCGCCGATCTCCTTCCACTGCTTCTGAAGTTCGATGAGGCGCTCGCCGGTGGCCTTCCAATCGGTGGAATCCTTAAGGGATTCGGCTTCCTCGATAATGGCCATCTTCTTTGCAAGATTCTCGTTCATGGAATCCTTGAACTCGGAGAACGATGCGCGCTTACGCTCGAAGAACTTGTCGCATGCAGCGCGGAAACGGTCGTAGACTTTCTGGTTTTCCTTGCGGGTGGCATAGCCGATTTCCCTCCAACGGGCCTGAATCTGCTCGATTTCCTTGCTGAGGGTGTTCCATTCCGAAGAAGAAGTGATTTCCTTTTCGGCGATTGCCTCAACCTCTTCGCAGAGGGCTTCCTTTGCCTTCAGGTTCTCGGTCTGCTTGGCTTTGAGGTCTTCGAAATGGGCCTGGTAGCGCTTGTTGATCACGGAAGTGGCAGCGCGGAAACGCTCCCAGATCTCTTCCCTGAACTCCTTGGCAACGGGGCCAAGGTCTTTCCACTGCTCGTGCAGTTTCTGGAGCTCCTTGAAGGATTCTACCTCGTCCGGGCTTTCGGCCAGGGCTTCGGCCTGCTCGCAGAAGGCGGTCTTGGCCTCAAGGTTCTTCTTGAAGTCAAGGTCGCGGAGTTCGCGGTTGATGTCCACCAGGTCGTAGAACTTGGTGATATAGAGCTGGTAGGTGTCGTTTACGTCGCGGAAGTTCTGCTGCGGAACGGGACCGGTTTCCCTCCAGCGGTTCTGGATGTCGCGGAACTTGGGGAAGGCTTCTTTCATGTCCCCGGGCTCTTCCACAAGGGCTTTGAGCTCTTCTATAATGGCTTGTTTTGCCTGGAGGTTGGCTTCCCTCTGGGCGTCTTGCTCGCGGTTGTACTGCGCGCGCTCTTTCTTATAATCAACGTACAGTGCCTTGAAACCTGCTTCGATGGCGGCGAAGGGGCTCACGGGACCGCTCTGCAGCGGAACGGTGGCTTCTTCGGTGGTATTTTCGTCCGGTTCTTCGACTGCGGCATCCTCGCCTGCATCGGCCTTTTCCTTGGAAAGCTTCTTGTAGAAGGCCGATTTTATGGCTTCGGCTTCCTTGGACCTTTTCATGCGGTCCGCGCTTTCCTTCAGGCTCTGGAACAGCTCTGAAAGTTCCGCCAGGGTCTTTTCGCCGTAATTCACTACGGTATCCTTAACATCTTCAAGGACCTGTGAGATGGATTCTTCCTGCTGGATGGTCTGT
Source organism: uncultured Bacteroidales bacterium (assembly GCA_946616285.1). Lineage (GTDB taxonomy): Bacteria > Bacteroidota > Bacteroidia > Bacteroidales > UBA932 > Cryptobacteroides. Next base: position 3,637 of record CAMOIT010000017.1, read on the forward strand.
TCCTTCTTTTCTACATCTGCGGCTTCGGGAACTGCCACAGGCTTAATTTCTTCGCTCATGAGTAAAATGATAAAAGTTCAACAAATCGTATAGGCTACAAATTTACAAATATTCCGCAAAAAATGCTAATTTTGCGGACGAAACAAATGCCTATGTTAAGAATAGATATACTCACAGTAGTTCCCGAGCTTCTGGAGAGCCCCCTGAGCCACTCCATTCCCGGCCGCGCCGTAAAGAAAGGCCTGGCCGAAATAAATGTCCACAACCTCCGGAAATACGGCCTTGGACCGCGCCAGACCGTGGACGACTACTCCTACGGCGGAGACGCAGGAATGGTCCTGATGGTGGAGCCTGTGTTCAAGTATATCGAGGAACTCACCTCCCAGCGCCATTACGACGAGATAATTTACATGGCCCCGGACGGCGAAATCCTTAACCAGGGCATATCCAACGAGCTTTCACTAAAAGAGAATATCATCATACTCTGCGGCCACTACAAGGGCATAGACGAAAGGATAAGGGAGCACCTCGTAACCCGCGAAATATCGGTTGGAGACTTTGTTGTAAGCGGCGGCGAAATCCCCGCAGCCCTTCTTGCCGACAGCATAATCCGCCTCATTCCCGGCGTCCTCACGGACGAAACCTCGGCCCTTTCGGATTCCTTCCAGGACGGCCTGGTCTCCCCTCCCGTCTATACCCGCCCCGCCGAATTCAACGGCTGGAAAGTGCCCGATGTCCTCCTGAGCGGCAACCCCAAACTGATCCAAGCCTGGCAAGACGAAAAAGCCCTCGAACGCACCCGCGAACGCAGGCCGGGCTTGCTGGAGTAAATAAAAAAAACTCGCATCACTGCGAGTTTTTTTTGGTTAGTTAGTAGTGTATTCTTACCTAAGAATGAGGTTAACTTAATTAGTTGGTTAGAAGAGGCGCTTGCCTGCAAGGGGCTTTGACCCGTTTGCTGATGCAAATATACTACATTTTTTCGACTCCCAAAATTTTTTTAAACTTTTCTTTACTTTATAAAAGTTTTTAAAAACTAAAGCTTAGTTTTAGCATGACATTTAGCGGAGCCTGGGGGTAAACGCCAATGCCTGAATAAATCTTATCTTCAGCTTCGCTGTAACTTTCCCAACGCCAGCCTGCTGCATAATAGAGATTGTTGAAGAGATTATTGATATAGGCCGAAAGAATAAGGCTCTTTTCACCTAAACTGAAACGCTGGGACAGCGAAAGGTCAGCAACAGCATAAGCCGGGACAACCATCTCCTCCCTCATTGAATTGTCCAGGAACTGCTTTCCAACATATTTGACGTCAAATGAGGCGTTTGCTCCTTTCCATGGCATAACGCTGATTCGGCCCATACCTACAACGGACGGCGACATCAGCATTGTAGTGCGTCCGTAGTTGACGGCAAGCGTCCTGCCGGAATAGTCGTCGTAGGCCACGTAGGACGTATAATCGGCAATCTGGTTAAGGGACAGGGCCAGGTTCCCGTCCAGGCGGAGCCATTTAAGCGGCAGGTACGCAAAGGAGAGCTCCACACCCCTTCTCCATGCCCTGGGAACGTTCTCCTTGATTGCATAACCGGACGATGAAAGCCTTCCCGTTTCCAGCAACATGTCCCAGTATTCCATGGCATAGAGGTTCGCCGATGCCGAAAACCGATCACCGGAGAACCCGTACCCAAGCTCTATATCCAGCATCTTTTCCGGCGATATGGGATTGGTATCGCCCTTGACGTTTTCCTTGATGTCGCCCCTGCCTGGCTCGCGGTGACCGAGTGCGGCCGATGCATAGACCTTATGCTTTCCCCATGAAGCCGTAACTCCGCCCCTGGGATTGAAGAAATGCCAATTTCGCGTATAGTCGAAACGGTCTTCTTCGCGGCTGCCGTACTCGATCCAGTCATCGTCCACGCCTCTCAAATCATAGGCAATTCCCCTGTACTGTAGGTCGGCGTATGCTGTAAGCCACTCAAGAGGTCTGTATTCGGCCCTTACAAAGACGCTTCCATCCAGCTTCAGGCCGATGTTCCGGTACCAATCCATCGTCTGGTAATTATAATCCTCGCCGAAAGCCTTGGTCCAGAGGACATCGCCCCAGTGGTCGCCCACATAGCCGGACAGGTTCACGCCGCCGGTAACGGCCAGCCTGGCGCCAGAATAACTGAGCTTGCTGTCCAGCACCAGCAGCCGGTTTCCCATCTGCTTGCGGTAAACCATGTTGCTGCGGGCAGGTTCCACGTCCTTCGGGAAACCGTAGTTCTTCAGCTTCCTGTTCATCTTGTAATACTCGTCGAAGCCGTCGCCGCGAGTGTAATTCAAGGTACTGGTCCAGGTCATCCGACCGGGAAAAGCGTGGGTATAGTTCAGCTGAAGGTGGTGCTGGGTGTAATTGTCGGTCTGATTGGGATAGTAATGCACGTTCCCTTTTTCGTCATAGTACTCCCCTGCGCCGTTGTACCTGCGGTCCTTGTAGTACTGCTCAAGGTCTATGCCGTCCCAGGTGATGCCGCTGACCTGATTGCCCATCAGGTAGGTAAGCCTGAGTGAATTGCGTTTTCCCAGCCAGCCAAGCACTGCGAATAGTGAGCTTGATGCGACTTGGGCATTCCTGATATAACCGTCTGTTCCCGCAGCATTCCATGCAAGGTCGGCGTAGAAGCCGCCGGGAAGCCTTCCGGTCGAAGCAGCTACAGAAGCAATTGCAGTTCGATACGAGCCTGCGCTGAACTCTACGCTTGCGGCCGGCTCGGGACGTACCAGCGCAGTATTCATGTTTATGCTTGCGCCGAAAGCGCCCGCTCCATTAGCCGAAGTACCAAGGCCTCTCTGCACCTGCACACCTGAAATCAAGCTAGTAAGCGACGGAATATTAACCCAGAACACCTCCTGTGATTCGGCGTCGTTAAGGGTAATACCGTTAAGGGTTACGTTAATCTGAGAGCCTTTGGAGCCGCGGATTGTCATGGCCGAATTCCCAAGCCCGGTTCCGCCTTCGTTGTATGTAACCACCGACGGAAGAAGGTTCAGCGCCATGGGAAGGGAATTCATTGGATTGGCGCTTTTCAACTCCGCCTTGCTGACGGATGAAAAAGTGACGGGCGTAGCAGTTCCGGCACGCGTGGCCGATACCTGTGCAGAATCCAGGCGCTCGGTAATTTCCTGCGACCGGGCCGCGCAGATGGGCAGCACCGCAAGGGCTGCGAGAAGAAGAAGTTTTTTCATTTTCCTTTCGGCGGTATGAACCGCATCAAGTTCGAAGGGTGTTATCTCAACCTGCCGAAAAGGCAGATACCCCTAAATATTATTTTTGTTTTACAAGTTCTATCTGGTACAGGCGGGGCCAGTACTTGCCGGTAAGGTAAATCTTGCCAGCGGCGTCAATGGCTATGCCATTCAGGACGTCTGTGTTCTGGGTGCGGAGCTTTGCGGGAAGAAGGCCGGCGCAGTCAATGGCGCCTTCCACCTTGCCGTTATCCGGATTGATAATCACTATCATATCCGTCAGGTAAACGTTGGCCCACACTCTCCCATTTATCCACTCCAGTTCATTGAGATTCCTCAAAGGCCTGCCGCTCATTGTAACCTGCAACTTCTTCTGGACCTTCAGGTCCTGGTCCATGAAATACAGGGTCGCACTGCCGTCACTGGCTATGAGCTGCTTACCATCCGTGGTAATGCCCCAGCCTTCGCGGGGATAGCTGACGGTCTTTTTGAAAGACAGGCTTTTGGCATCGTAGCGGAAGGCCACCTTGTTGGTCCAGGTAAGGACGTAAAGGTCCTCCCCAAGGATGACCGAACCTTCGGCGAAGTATTTGGAACTGAGTTTTTTATTCTGAACGGGCTTGCCGCTTTCAAGATCCACGGTACGTATGCTGCTCTGTCCCCACTGGCCGGTTGTTTCGTAAAGGATTCCGTCATGGAAGAAAAGCCCCTGCGTATAGGCTCCTGTATCGTGCGGATACTCCTTAACAACCTTTACCTTATAATTGGTCTGAGCCTGGGTACAGGCACAGACGAGGATGGACGAAATAAGTATACACAGTCGTTTCACGGCTCAAAGATAGTGAAAATTTGCCGGAAATGCTTAAATTTGCATGATAGAACATAAACAAACCCAAGATATGATTAAAGTAGATGTAAAAGGTTGCGAATCTTTTGTGGATTCAGCGAAGTATCAGGATTATGTGAACAAGGCCTTCGAAGCCTTCGACACACTGAAAGACGAAACCGGCGCCGGGAACGACTTCCTGGGATGGAAAAAGCTTCCCCGCCAGATCACCGAAAGGGAACTCCGGGACTATGAAGCCATCCGCGACAAATGGATCCGCAAAGGCGTGGACCTTGTCATCGCCATCGGCATCGGCGGAAGCTACCTGGGCGCAAAATGCGTCATGGAGGCCCTGAGCCACAATTTCGCAAAGCAGCTCAAGCGCAAGGATGCACCCGAAGTTATCTTCGCCGGCAACAACCTGTCGGAGGAATACCTTGCCGAAATGATGGATCTGGCACAGGAGCGCAACGTCGCTTGCATCGTCATCTCCAAGAGCGGCACCACCACCGAGCCCGCCGTCGCCTTCCGCATCGTGAAGCAGTATCTTGAGGCCCGCTACGGCAAGGCCGAAGCCTCGGACCGCATCGTCGCAATCACCGACGCTAAGAAAGGCGCCCTGAAGACTCTTGCCACCCAGGAGAATTACGAGAGCTTCGTGGTTCCCGACAACGTGGGCGGCCGCTTCTCCGTGCTCACCCCCGTCGGCCTTCTTCCCATCTGCGTCGCCGGATTCGACATCCACGCATTAGTTGCAGGCGCACTTGACGCCATGAAAGGCCTTGAAATCAAGAGCGAGCGCAACCCCGCCGTCATCTACGCCGCAATGCGTAACCTGCTGCATGCAGAATACGGCTTCGGCACCGAAATCCTTGTAAACTACAATCCCAAGCTTACATACGTGGCCGAATGGTGGAAACAGTTATACGGCGAATCTGAGGGCAAGGACGGCAAGGGCATCTTCCCCGCCAGCGTCAACAACACCGCCGACCTTCACTCCATGGGCCAGTTCATACAGGAAGGCAGCCGCGTGATGTTCGAGACCGTTCTCCACGTGGAGAGAGCCCAGAGGAGCGTGGTAATAGAATCCGACAACCAGAACCTTGACCAGCTCAACTTCCTGGCCGGTAAGCACGTGGAGCATTGCAACCACATGGCCGAACTTGGAACCCGCCTGGCCCACATCGACGGCGGCGTGCCTCAGATGCAGGTAAGCATGGAAAAGGTGGATGCCTTCAACATCGGCGGCCTGCTTTACTTCTTCGAGTTCGCCTGCGGTATCAGCGCCTACATCCTTGGCGTCAATCCTTTCAACCAGCCCGGCGTGGAGGCCTACAAGAAGAACATGTTCGCCCTGCTCAACAAACCAGGCTACGAAGAGGCCACTGCCGCACTTAAGGCAAGGCTTTAACAGAAACGTCGCGGGCCACATGGTCCGCGACGTTTTTAAGAAAATGGTAAAGCCGTAAGCCGCTTTCTGTTTTTGAATCTGTCATTTATCTTCGCAACCTACCCCCCGGCATCGGACGGGCAGCCCTCATCTGCCGGTATATTTGGTCTTGCAGGCCCGGACGGTGTACCCGCTGAATGTTGCCATGCAGCGTCGTGGGCTCTTACCCCGCGTTTTCACCCTTGCCGGAGGAGAAAAAAAAGTAAAAACCTCCGGCGGTTATTTTCTGTTACCCCGTTTGAAGATTGCTCCCCACTGTGCTTTCCACAGCCGGGTGCCCTTTCCTGTGCGGACTTTCCTCAGCGCCAAAAGGCACCGCGACAGATCGCTTTACCATAAGGGACGGCAAAGTTAAGAATTATTTTTGAGCCGTTCAAGCGATGCTTCGACTTCCGGATATTCATACCCTCTGGACAGACCGAATTTCAGCATCTTAAGACGGAACTGCGGATCCCCCTCCAGCGTCCTGGCTTTTGCAGCAAGAATTTTATCCAGCTTTTTTTCCGCGCCGTCCGGATCAATATTCTCCATAGCAGCGGTAATCACTTCATCAGAAATACCCTTCCCACGCAGCTGGAAGCGTATTTTCACCGTACCCCAACCCTGGAGAGATGCCTTTTCGCGGGCGAAGGCGGAAGCGTAGCGGCGGTCGTCCACATATTTATCCGCAATCAGTGCTGCCACCACTTCATCGGCGGCAGCGGAATCTCCGTCCAAGCTCCTAATGGCCTTCCGGCGGATATCGGCCGTGCAGTATTCGGCCTTGGAGCACATACGCTGGAGGCGGGACAGGCACTTGGCCTTAAGGTCGGCCATGGAGCCGGGAATGGTTTCCATAGGCCTAGAAATTATAGCCGAAGGACATCATGAAGCCAACTCTCTTTGTGACTGAAGACCAGTTCACCTGTACCTTCAGAGGGCCGACGATGGAGTCGTAGCCGTATGTAAGGCCTGCACCCCATAGTGACTGGCCCAAAGAGAAGTCGCGGAAAGTGTCGAAGCAGTAAGCCACGTTGGTCGTGGCAGTCACGTAATGGTTCTTCAGTATCCTGACCCTTGCGTCTAGCCTTGCCATGGCAAGGCCTGCGGGGACCATCAGTATCTCGTTTATACCGACGAAGGGAATCTGCTGCTCCATGTATCGGCCTTTGTAGTCACCGCCAAGTACATTGCCGTAAATGTAAGGCACGTCGGTTCCAAGTACGTAACGGAATGCGCCCTGCGGAATGAAGCAGAGCCTGCCGAAAGTGACGGGGACCAGGCCGTCGGCCGAGAATACAGCATGCAGTTTCCCACGGTTTTCGGGGTCCGCAAAAACTGAAGAGATTAAATCCCCGCGAATACCGGCCGATACGCCCTTAGTGGGAAAATATCCGTCGTTCAATGTCTCTACGCGACCGTCGATGAACACGCTGGGATAGTCCTTCTTTTCCGTCACGGTTGTTTCCATGCCGTCCACGATTTCCGACCTTTTCAGCTGCATCCACTGGTTCCTTATTCCAAGATTGATATCCAACGCCGACCATTTCATGTTGGAGAAGAAGACCTCCTGGATTGCCTGGAACAGATAGTGGGGCTTGTTCTGTAAGCCGATGTAAGAGCCCGTCTTTTCAGTGTACCTTACTTTTGACCGTACGTTGACTGTGGAAAAGCGCGGTGCATTGTAACTGTAAAGAAGGTCCACATACGGGCTGGCGCTTACGCGCGCGTTCAGGTCCAGCGACGACCCCTGCATGGCGTTGGTATTAAGGCCGACGTTAAGCAGTATAGAAACCACTTCATCCGTATCTATCCTTCCGCCAAGGCCGATCTGATGCATGGGACCGCGTTTGCAGAGGATACGCAGCTTGTACGGCTCCTCAGTCCCCCTCAGTTCGTAATTGACATAATCGTATGAACCCTTGCCGAAAATTCGGGCGATGTCATCCGAAATCGCCGCCGCTCCGACGACACTGCCTGGCTTTACTGTCATCTTGGAGCGGATGTAGTCGGCGTCTTTCTGGGATACGCCAATTACTTCCACTTCGCCAATCATCACTTCCTGCGCGTTGATGTCCACCGCCTTAGGGGCCTGCCTTTCAAAATGCGCATTCCCGAGGCGTTTCTTCACTGCCTCAAGCTGCTTGGACATAGCCTCCGCGGCTTCGTATCCCCTCCTGTACATGGTATCAACAGCCTGAGCGTTGAAGCTGAGCATGTTATAGCCTGTCAGATTGGGGTGGATGTGCACATCGGCATTTTTTGTATTGCTTTCGAAGCTGTCGTCGAACAGGTCCATGCTGGAGATTAAAAGATCCCCAAGGTTTTGGATTTCATCGGCTTTTAGCGAGGCGTCTGCAAGGTCGATGCCGATGATGATGTCTGCGCCCATCTGCCTGGCGATATTCACCGGGAAGTTGTTGCGCATGCCGCCGTCCACCAGAACCATGCCTTCCGTGCGCACAGGAGCGAAAAGTCCGGGGATGGACATGGTGGAGCGCATTGCCAGGTTGATGGAGCCGTCGTGCCAGACTTTGGCCCTGCCGGATGCCATGTCGGTGGATACGCAGGCAAAGGGTATGGGCATCTTGAAGAAGTTGGTGGAATCACTGTAACCAACTGTCCTTGATGTAATTACCTGATTGACATTCTGGCCGAAGACAAAGCCGGAAGGAAGGCTGCCCAGGATGCTTCCGCGGGCTATGTCGTTAAGCTTCTCGCTGCCATCGTCAGCTCCCAGCTTGAGCTGGCGTGAACGAGTGTCAGCGAAGGGCGCTACGCCTGCAAGGTAGTTCTGGTAGTCGTCCGGGCCGTAATAGAAGGGAAAGGAAATGAGGTATTTCTCCTTGTATCGTATGCGGGAATAAGGGACATACTTGCGGTCCACTTTATCGCTCAGGGCCATCCCCCAGTCCATGGTCTTGAAAAGGTTTTCAAGGTAGTCGGCGTCATAGCCCAGCGAATACATAGCACCTACCAGGCCACCGATACTTGTTCCAACCACCATATCGATGGGGATGTCGTACTGCTCCAGATACTTGAGTACGCCTACGGTTGCAGCGCCCTTTGCACCGCCCCCGGAAAGGACCAGGGCTACGGTAGGACGCGTCTTGCGTATCTGCGCCATCTTGAAGCGGATTTCCTTTACTGCTTTCGCGTCGTTTTCGGCGAGGCCGAAGCCGTAATGAGGGGTATCGGTCTTGTTCTGTGCCTGCAAGCTGACAGCCAGCGCAAGGAAGACTATGGTAAGGAGCTTTTTCATAGCGTATTATGTTTTCCGGCCAATAGGCCGCAGGCGGCAAATATGTCTTCTCCCCTGGATGCGCGGATAGTAGCCGTAAGGCCTCCGGCAGACAGGCGGTCACGGAAGGACTCCATGGCCTTTGCACTTGCTGGACCATACGGGAAGTCCGGTATCCTGTGGAAGCGGATAAGGTTCACGCGACATTCAAGGCCTCTGAGGAGCTTTATTAATGCATCGGCGTGTCTCGGTGTGTCGTTCCAGCCTTCAAAGACTGTGTACTCGAAACTTACACGCCTCTGGCCTGTGAAGTCATACTGTTTTATAAGCCTGAGTATTTCCGTTTCGGACCAGGCTTTCTGGGCAGGCATCATTTCGGCCCTTTCTTCCGGGAAGGGATTATGCAGACTCACGGCAAGGTGGCACTTGCATTCGTCAAGATAGCGCTTAAGCATTGGAAGTACTCCTATAGTGCTGAGGGTTATGCGTTTAGGGCTCCAGCCAAGGCCCCAGTCGGCCGTAAGGACATCTATGATGCGTTTAACCTGGTCCCAGTTGTCAAGAGGCTCGCCCATACCCATGAAAACGGTGTTGGTCAGATCTTCGGCTTCTTCTATGGCGAAAAACTGGGAAAGAATGTCCGCCGCTGTGAGCGAACCGTGGAAGCCCTGCCTTCCGGTCATGCAGAACTTGCATCCCATCTTGCACCCGGCCTGGGAACTGACGCAAATGGTTTTCCGGTCCCCTTCCGGGATCATCACTGCCTCAACTGCGTTTGCGGCGTCACCGTTGACAGGAAACAGGTACTTCCGCGTTCCATCCTGCGATGTCTGCACCTGAACAGGCTCGGCCATTCCTACCTCATACTTCTGCTTAAGCGCTTCCCTGCCCTGTTTGGAAAGATTGGTCATCTGGTCTATGCCCCTGACCTTTTTGCCGTATAGCCACTGGGCCATCTGCTTCCCCGCAAACGCAGGAAGTCCGCACTCCTTTGCTATCTCGCCCAGTTCCGCCGGCGTCTTACCTAAAAGCCTCTCTTTCATACATGCAAAAATAACCATTTTCGCCAGATTTTCCAACCCGTCATGTGTGCTAGGTCTGTCGCTTTTTCATTGCCGGTGGTGCTGGCAGGTGGACCGCCGGGAACGCTGAGGGCCGATTTCGTCGCCGGTGGTGCCGACGGATGGACCACCTGGAACGCTGGAAGCACGAAAAAGGCCATTTTCATGACCGAGGCCGGTAAGCCGAGGATGAAAATGGCCAATAGAGTTGAAAAAAGCTTAGTCTTCTGCCAGGGCTTTCTGGTAGCACTCGCGGCAGAGGGGCTCGTAGGTGTCTTTTTCGCCCAGGACTACCAGCTTCTTCGAATCTGAGAGGCGGTGGGAGTGGTTTGCGAGGGCGCCGCAGCGGACACAGATGGCGTGGACTTTCTGCACGTCTTCCGCAATGGCCATAAGGCCGGGCATGGGGCCGAAAGGCTTGCCCAGGTAGTCCGTGTCCAGACCGGCGATAATTACGCGTACCCCGCGGGCGGCCAGCGTCTGGCATACTTCGATGATACTATCGTCGAAGAACTGGGCTTCGTCGATGCCCACGACCTGCACGTCAGGTTCTATCTGGAGCATGCGGGAAGGCGATTTGATGGGGGTGCAGGAAATGCTGTGGGAGTCGTGCGAGACTACGTCCAGATCCGAGTAGCGTTTGTCGATGGTGGGCTTGAAAGTGGCTATCTTCTGCTTTGCGAACTGGGCTCTTTTGAGCCTGCGAATGAGTTCTTCCGTTTTACCCGAGAACATGGAGCCGCAAATCACTTCGATGCAGCCCGATTTTTTTGCATTTTCCAAAAACATTTCCGTAACTTTGTTTGTCGACTACAAATATAGTCAAAATCCGTGTCGGCACAAATAGAATGGCGGGAAAACTTTACATAGTTCCAACTCCGGTTGGCAATCTGGAAGACATGACCTTCCGGGCTGTTCAGGTGCTCAAGGAAGCGGACCTTATCCTTGCCGAAGATACCCGCACAAGTTCAGTGCTCCTGAAGCGCTACGACATTCACCGCCCCTTGCAAAGCCATCACAAATTCAACGAGCACCAGACAGTGCAGTTGGTGAAAGAGCGCATCCTCGGCGGCCTGAATGTGGCTCTTATCTCGGACGCCGGCACTCCCGGAATATCCGACCCGGGCTTTCTTCTGGCCCGTACATGTGCCGAAGAAGGCATTGAAGTACAGACGCTTCCGGGTGCCACTGCATGTATTCCTGCAATTGTTTCGTCCGGCCTCCCGTGCGACAGATTTGCCTTCGAAGGCTTCCTTCCGCAGAAGAAAGGCCGGCAGACAATGCTCACCGCCCTCGCAGAAGAAACCCGGACGATGATTTTCTACGAATCGCCATACCGGCTAGTTAAAACGCTGGAACAGTTCATACAGTTTTTCGGCCCGGAGCGCAGATGCTCCGTGGCAAGGGAAATCTCCAAACTGCACGAGACCCATCACCGGGGCACTCTGGCGGAAGTTTGCGAGTATTTCAGGCAGAACGAGCCAAAAGGCGAAATAGTGATAGTGGTAGCCGGAGCCGTTCCGGATAAGTCAGCAAAAAAGAAGCGCTATGGAAGAGGGGAAGAGGAAGAAGAGCTCGGATAGCCTTTCCTCAAGTTTCACTACGGGCGCAATCGCCCTGGTATTCCTTATCATTGGTTACGAAACCGCCCTGTTTGTACACAAGGCGGCGGTCACACGTCTGGTTGCCAACCGCGACCATCCCGACACGGTGTACGTGGTTGACGAAGCCTTAGCGAGGCGTATTCTGGCCGAAGCCCGGCCGGAAGAAGTATCTGCTCAACTCGGAGCATCTGGCCAGGCCACTTCCGGCAGTTCAGGGGATGGGCATCCGGCTGGTGACAATATCGGCGAAGGCCGTTCGTCTGTAGTCGTTCGGCGGAACTCCAGCCATTCCCCGGAGGCCGTGGCAGTTAGGGAAAAGGCATCGCCACGAAAGGTGGAAAGCTTCCGTTTCAATCCGAACACAGCATCGCTGGAAGAGCTTATGCGCCTGGGGTTCAGCGAGAAACAGGCGCAGTCCATACTTAATTACCGCGATGCAGGAGGCCGTTTCCGCCGCCCGTCGGACTTCGCCAAAAGTTATGTAGTGGCCGATTCCGTTTATGCCAGACTGGAGCCCTTCATCGACATACCGCTTCTTGACATCAACCTTGCTGACAGTACTGCCTTGCTGGACCTTCCCGGAATCGGCCCATACTTTGCCGGAAAGATTGTGTCTTACAGAGAGCAGCTGGGCGGGTATTCCACCAAAGAGCAGCTAATGGAAATCTACCACTTCGACCGTGAAAAGTTTGACGGCATGAAAGACCTAATCACATGTACACCCGCCCCCCCTTTCGCCATCTGGACGCTACCGGAGGCCGATCTTGCCCGTCATCCGCACATCTCCAAGGCCGAAGCCCACAGCATTGTCCTGTACCGTCAGCATCATACTCCGGCTGAATGCACACTGGAAGGCTTAAAATCTGCCGGAATCCTCTCAGAAACCCACTTCACCGCCCTTTCCCGCTGCCGCCTGGCCCCTGCGGAATGAGTTTGCCCCAGGGTCGGGATGTACAGTTTGGCGTCCGTCGCTTCGCAACGAACTTACACTATTACACTGGCCCACGCTTCGCAAATCCGACATACGTTACCCCCACCCAAACCCTCCCCTCGAGGGAGGGCTTAGTCGCTATGCTCCGTCCGCTGAAAGCGGCGGGCCCCTCTCCAGCCATGGGTGGCCATGTCCGCCAAACTGCACATCCCGTCCCTGACGGCGAAGGGCACGAAACAGGGCCAAAACGAAACCGTCGTCGTAAGTCTTCACGGCGAAGGTCAAGAAAACGGCCGAAAACGTGACCGAGGCCGTTTTGTTTTAGAGAAAAAAGCCGTACCTTTACCCCATGCGAGACATTATTGTAAGTATTTCGGATTTTGTTTGCGGATATCCGCTGTTCGTATGGCTCATGGGCGGCGGGCTGTTCCTTTTCATTTACTCCGGAGCAGTTCCGCTCAGGAAACTGGGATCGGCAGTTAGGTCGCTCAAAACCAGAAAGGAAGGCGCCGGACAAATATCGTCCTTTCAGGCACTTATGAGCGCAATCAGCGCCACTGTAGGGATGGGAAGCATTGCCGGCGTTGCCATTGCTATCGTTGTCGGCGGGCCCGGTGCAATATTCTGGATGTGGGTAAGCGCGCTGCTGGGCATGGCCACGAAGTTCTTCGAAGGCACGCTTACAATAATGTACAAAGGCAGGAACGACAAAGGCGAAGCCCGCGGCGGCCCCATGTACGTGATAATGGAAGGTCTCGGACCGAAGTTCAAGCCCCTTGCGGTGTTCTTTGCATCGGCCGGACTCATCGGCTGCCTTTGCGTAATGCAGGCCAACCAGCTGGTGGAATCTGCATTTGCGGTTTTCACTCCCGGCGCAACCATAGGCGTTTGGCCAAGGCTAATCCTGGGCATCTGCATCACCGCCTTGGTTTCGGTGGTAATACTTGGCGGAGTCACCCGCATTGCCAAGGTGGCATCCAAAGTAGCGCCCGCCATGGTTTCGGTCTATTTCGTACTGGTTCTGGCAGTTATAGTCCTGAATATCAAGGATGTGCCCGGAGTTTTCGGCCAGATATTCGAAGGTGCTTTCAACCTTAAGGCCGGCATCGGCGGACTTGCAGGAGTGGCAATAACCGGCGCACGAAGAGCCATGCTGGTGAACGAAGCCGGCGTAGGCACCGCCATGATGATGCATGGAGCCTCGCGTAATGCGGAACCTGTGCGCGAAGGGCTTGTGGCTATGCTCGGGCCAGCCATCGACTCTGGCTTCGTATGCACCCTCACCGCCATTCCCATCATCCTCGCCGGCAATTATCATGTCGAAGGAGTAAAGGGCCTTTCGGTGGCTTTAGGCGCATACGACATCCTGCTGCCGACCGTCGGAAAATACGTTCTGACGGCGTTGGTGGTTGTTTTTGCCTTCTCCACCATGTTCTCATATTCATACTACGGACGCACCTGCGCCGAATTCCTTTTCGGCAAGAAGAATGCGCGTTACTATGAGATTTTTTACCTTGCCATGATACTGGTGGCCAGCGTTATAACCCTGGACGTTGCCGTCAGCCTGATGGACCTTGCCTTTGCGCTGATGTCGGTAGCAACGCTTTTCACCTTGATCCGGCTGTCACCCAAGGCGGTGAAGGCTCTTAAGGAGTATAAAGGATAACCCGCACCCACTCATCCGCCAGACCCATGTAGTGGTCTTGGGAGTCGGCAATCAGAAGAAGACTCTGCCTGTCCCCTATTTTCGGTCCAAGACACATGCCCTCGAAATTTGCAAAGTTGAAAGGGCCGGTATAGAATTCGGTAAGGAGCTGTTTTTCAAGGTCAATTTCCCGCTTGGGCTCAACTACATATATCCTGTTCCTGGTAAAAGCACCCGACATGGCAAATAATCCGTCGTCAGGTACGTACACTTCCCTTTCAAGGATGGCAAGCCTTCCATTTCCGAGCCATGTCATGGCCGATATTCCGTTGGCAAAGGCTCTGGGACCCTTGGTATCTGGAATCTCCGGATGGTCAGACGTATAATAATACTCGAACTCCGGAGCGAGGGTGCTGAGGCTGAAGCTCAGGATACGATGGCATTCCTCGCCATCCAGCGGGGCTTCCGTAGTTGTCCAGAAAAGCCCGTCTCCGTAGGCCAGGGCTTCGAATCCGCGGTTTCTGGCGGCCTTCCTGTACTCACTGGGGATTTTTAATTCACGCCCTGTAGGACTGCCGTCGACAAGATACTCCTGTATTGTCTGGTCTGCTTCGGCCGAAACCCACAGCGTGCCGGTCTCGGGGACAAACACAATGCCCTCGTTGTCTTTGTCTTTTATGTCGACAGGTATTGGTGGACAGGCTTCGAAGGCTTGAACGCTGGAGATATTGCCGCTTTTCTTGAAGCCGATGGTGAATATATGAATCCCGCCGACTTTCGACTTGTCGTGCACTACTGCGTAAACGCCGTCGCCTATGGGAGTTATGCCGGAATACTGTCCCGGGGCGATGTTCAGTTTGAGCTGCTGAATGTGTTCAACCTGCGTTGTGCTGTCCGGCCATTCCTGGGCATTCACGGCTTGCGGGCAGAACAGGCCTCCTAAAGCCAGGATCACAAGAGTCCTTTTCATGACCTTACGATCTTTTCGAAGAGCAGATGCATCAGGTACACCACGGACCAACCGGCTGCAAAGCCGAACACCGAACCAACAAGGATGTCTCCCAGAAAGTGGGCGCCCATGATTATACGGCTGAATGACACTATTGCGGCCCAGATGAATACTCCAATTCCGTAGGCTAAGTACTTGTGTCTGTTATCATAAAGCTTTAAGCCGAAATACGATGCCGCCGCAAAGCCGAAAGTGTTGCTGGCATGTCCAGAGAAGAAGCCGAACCAGTTGCCGTTCATGCCTTCGGGAAGTCTTAAGCCATTAGTCTGCATCCAGGCGTTGTAGCAGGGCCTGAGACGCTGTACGCTGTCTTTCACATACACGGAAAACTGGTCTGTAAAAACAACGGTGGCTATTAATGTAAGGGTAACAGCTATCCCTTTTTTCCAGCCTAAGCGCCAGAAGGCGAAAACAACAAAAAGGATATATGCAGGGAACCAGACTTTGGTGGCGGTCATGAAAGTCCAGAAAGGGTCCCAGGAACCAGTACCCAATTGATTAAGCCAGAGCGTAGCGTTCTGGTCCCACTGAATTATGCTGTCCGGAATCATTTGTTCAGGGCTCTCCAGAGTTCCTCTTTAAGTGCGTCCAGACCTGTCTGCGCAACTGATGAAATGAACACGTGAGGGATGTCTTTGGGCAGTTTCTTTTCGATTTTGGTCTTGGCTTTTTCGTCCACCAGGTCCATTTTCGTTATTGCCAGCACGCGATCTTTCACCAGAAGCTCCGGATTGTACTCCTTCAGTTCGTTAAGGAGAACTTCATACCCTTTCTTTACGTCAGGCTCTTCAGCCGAAACCATGAATAGCAACACGGAATTGCGTTCGATGTGCCTGAGGAAGCGCATGCCGATACCCTTCCCCTCATGAGCGCCTTCGATGATGCCGGGGATGTCGGCCATTACGAAGGAACGGTCATCGTAATACCTGACTATACCAAGGTTGGGCTCCAGCGTCGTGAATGCGTAGTTCGCAATTTTGGGTTTGGCCGATGTGATAGCGGCAAGCAGAGTGCTCTTTCCGGCGTTGGGGAAGCCTACCAGGCCTACGTCGGCCAGGACTTTCAGTTCCAGGATGAACCAGCCTTCCACGCCTTCCTCCCCTGGCTGGGCATAACGCGGAGTCTGGTTGGTGGCGCTTTTGAAGTGATCGTTGCCCCAACCGCCCTTGCCGCCCGGACACAAGATATACTCCTGGTCCTTTTCCACAAGTTCGGTTATGACTTCTTCTGTCTCGGCATCTTTCACGACCACGCCCTGCGGTACTTCCAGCACGATGTCAGTACCGTTCTTGCCCTTCTTCAGGGCTTCGGCGCCGTTGCCGCCGTTTTCGGCCTTTACCACTTTCCGGTAACGCAGATGAATCAGGGTCCAAAGCTGCGGATTAACCTTCAGTATGATGTGACCGCCACGGCCGCCGTCGCCGCCGTCAGGCCCGCCCTTAGGCACGTACTTGGCCCTGTGCAGGTGTGCGCTCCCCGCCCCGCCGTGTCCGCTCGCGCAAAAAATGCGAACGTAGTCTATGAAATTTGATTCTGCCATAATACTTTCTGTTACTTAATCATGCCCCTGCTCCCCTGCAGTCGCTTTCATCCCTGCAAAGTTAGTGATTCTTTTTCATATCCTTATCCCATCTTACGGTCTCGGTCACGTTTTGCAACCTTTTCTTTCCCGTCGTCGTCACACTTGACGACGACGGTCACGTTTTGCCACCTTTTCTTTCCCTTCGTCGTCACACTTGACGACGAAGGTCACGTTATGGGCCGTTTTCGTGTCCGAGGCCGTTCGTGAAACAGAAAGGGCGACCACAGACGGGCCGCCCTATAGCAGTAAGAGGTGGGATTTAGTCCTGAACGTTCTGGAGGGCGGCACGGATCTTTGCCTCGATTTCCTCTGCCAGTTCGGGGTTGTCAAGCATCAGGCGCTTGACTGCCTCGCGGCCTTGGGCCAGTTTGCTGTCCCCATAGCTGAACCATGAACCGGACTTCTGGATGATACCGAGTTCTACGCCCAGGTCCACAATTTCGCCGCTGCGGGAAATGCCCTCGCCAAAGACGATGTCGAATTCGGCCTTGCGGAAAGGCGGGGCCATCTTGTTCTTAACCACCTTCACTTTTACGTGGTTGCCCAGGGCGTCCTCGCCGTCTTTGATCTGTGTGGTACGACGGATGTCCAGACGCACGGAGGCGTAGAACTTCAGCGCGTTGCCGCCGGTTGTCGTTTCGGGGTTGCCGAACATGATGCCGATCTTCTCACGGAGCTGGTTGATGAAGATGCAACAGGTGTTTGTCTTGGAGATGTTTGCTGTCAGCTTCCTGAGCGCCTGACTCATGAGGCGGGCCTGTAGGCCGACTTTATTGTCGCCCATTTCGCCTTCGATTTCGGCCTTGGGAGTAAGGGCGGCCACGGAGTCGATGACTACGATGTCCACTGCACCGCTGCGAATGAGGTTATCGGCAATTTCGAGTGCCTGCTCTCCGTTGTCCGGCTGGGAAATCAACAGCGTATCCAGGTTCACGCCCAGAGCCTTTGCATAGCTGCGGTCGAAGGCGTGCTCTGCGTCGATAATTGCAGCGATGCCGCCTACCTTCTGGGCCTGCGCTATCGCATGGATGGCGAGGGTGGTTTTACCGGAACTTTCGGGTCCGTAAATTTCGATGATGCGGCCTTTGGGATATCCGCCGATGCCCAGTGCATGATCCAGGGCGATGGAGCCGCTGGGTATTACCTGGGAGGCGTCCCATTCCGGCTGGTCTCCCAGTTTCATGATGGTTCCCTTTCCGTAATCTTTCTCAATCTTGTCAATTGTGGCCTGCAGCGCCTTCAGTTTGGCGGCGTTCTGCGGATTCACTTCTGCTTGGTTTGCCATACTATGATATTAAAGTTAATGTTGTGCGGGCATCCTGTACCGCTTTCGCAAAGATACAAATTTCGCTCGTATTTTACCTCTGCTCCGAGTAAATATTTTTCACTTCTTTATTCCATAGTCTTTGGCGCGGATTGCCTGGCTTATTCCAAGTTCCGACATCCGAAGTGCTTTTGACAGCTGCCTTGGGGTAAGTCCGAGTCTATCGTTGACCTGCACGGCTGACTTTATCTTCTCTTCTTGTGTCAAACTCTTGAACAAGCGCCCTGGATAAGTACTTCTAAGATAGCTGTTCACGATGTCCTGAACTTCCTCCTCCGAGAAATCTACCGTTTCGCCAAGTTCAGTGGCTATTTTCACCATTGCTTCGTATTCCTTGACGAGTCTGGTCATGTACTGTTTGGCCGATGAAAACAGCTGCATCACTTTGTCTGAGCGAACAAAATTCCTTGGAAGAACCCCAAGTTCTGAATGAATCTCCCATTCCCCTGGGAGTTCTTCCTTGGAACCGGTGAGACGACGGACTTCAGCTTTGGACATTGTAGAAACTTTTTGTCCCCTTATAGAATTGCTTATGCCGCTGAAATAAAGATATCCTGTGCCCCACTCGTATGTGTCAGGCGTACAAAAATTCTTTTCATAGTGGTTTCTGACAGTATACAGTATCTGTATTATCAAAGTTTCCTTATCCTCTATAGGTGTCAGTCGAAAGCCATAATTCTCCGGTAACGGGGCTTCGCCTTTATCTGCCAGCATCTTGGATAAGCGGCGCTTTATGTATGCAAACATTTCAAGACAGGTCGGGCCGTCAGAGTACAGCACAATGTGTGCATGATTTGGCAACAGTTCAAACGCAAAGATCTGCACGTTATACTTTAATGTAAGCAGAGCCACTGTGGCCATGCCTATTCTATAGTCCTCCGGCCTGGTGAAGATATTGCGTCCCTCCAGTCTTTCCAGATTAAAATGGTAGTAAGCCTTCCCGAAATTCCGGTAATCATCCCTTGTTTTCCTCTCCATATCGCGCTGCTTTTTTGCGTCCGTTTATTTTTGCAAACATATTCCCCTGAGACCGCAATAGCAATACTCTGAGATAATTATATTCGCAGATTGTGTGTTTCAAACGATTTCTTTGATGTTTTGCGCGATAATTTTATTTTTTCACATGATTTTCAACTTTTTTTACTCGATTTATTTCGTCCCGGAATTCAGGGACGAACGGCCTCGGACACGAAAACGGCCCAAAACGAGACCTTCGTCGTCAAGTGTGACGACGAAGGGAAAGAAAACGTGGCAAAACGTGACCGAGACCGTAATTACAGTGCTGGCAGGACGGTTTCCATGCGGGTGCCGCGGGAGCCTTTTACAAGGATGGTGCAGCCGGAGAGGGGATGTTCAGTCAGATAGGAGGCCAGTTCGGAGGAGGTGGCGAAGCAGGGAATTTCTGTGCCGGCAGCAGCCTTACCGAACTCCTCACCTACCAGATAGGTTTCGATGCCGGACAGACGCTGGACAATGCGGAGATGTTCGTCTGCAGAATCGGCTCCGAGCTCGCGCATTTCGCCAAGGAGGGCTACTTTTCGGCCCTCGACAAGCGAAAGGTTGTCAAGAGCCACGGCCATGGACGAGGGATTGGCGTTGTAGGCATCCACAATCACGCTGTTGCGGCCGGTGGAAAGCAATTGAGAACGTTTGTTTGAAGGCTCGTAGGCGGCAATTGCAGCACGGGCGGCAGAAGTCGGCACGTTGAAGAACCAGCCTATCTTGAGCGCTGCAAGTACATTTGCAGCATTGTACGCTCCAACAAGATGGGTTTCCAGGACACCGTCTTCAAAGGAGAGGCGAAGGAAAGGATTGGAAGGCGAAGAAGGCAGGACCTTAACGCCCTCGAGGCCATAGGCCACGCAGCGAAGATTCCTTTCCCAGAGCATTTCCTGCAAAATTGCGTCATCTCCGTTTGCAAAAGCAAGCCCGTGATGCAGCTTAAGATAGTCGTACAGAAGGCCTTTGGCATGTTTTACGCCCTCGAAACTGCCGAAACCAAGAAGATGCGCCTTGCCCACATTTGTAATGAGACCATGCGTGGGCTGGGCAACTGCAAGAAGCGGCTTAAGGTCATCCGGATGGCTTGCGCCCATCTCGATTATGGCAATCTCGTGCGATGGGCTGATCTTAAGGACCGACAGCGGTACGCCGATGTCGTTATTAAGGTTCCCCTCTGTGGCACAAACCTTATAAGAAGTCGCAAGTACCTCACGGATAAGCTCTTTGGTTGTGGTTTTACCATTTGTTCCGGTGAGTCCTATCACTGGAATCCCCAGCTTGGAACGATGGTATGCCGCAAGCTCCTGCAAAGCCGACAGGGTAGAAGGAACCTTTATCAAACGGGGATCATCGCCTGCACACTCTTCAGATACGACAGCGTACGAGGCGCCGTCCTCCAAAGCTTTAAGCGCGAAATCGTCCCCGTTGAAATTCTCGCCGCGAAGGGCAAAAAACAACTGTCCGGCAGAAATTGTCCTGCTGTCGGTATTTACTCCCGTAGAAGCCAGGAATATTTTATATAATTCTTTGATTTCCATATTATTACTTACCAGTAGAGCCAAAACCGCCAACGCCGCGCACCGTAGCGTCCAGCTCGGAAACTTCTTCCCACTCTATCACTTCATGCTTTGCAAGAACCATCTGCGCAATCCTTTCCCCGGGAACAATCTCGAAGGGTTCCTCAGAAAGATTTACCAGAATCACCCTCAGTTCTCCCCTGTAGTCGGCGTCAATGGTTCCGGGCGAATTCAGAACCGTGATTCCGTGCTTCAGTGCAAGGCCGCTGCGCGGACGGACCTGAATCTCGTGGCCTTCAGGGATGGCCACATAAAGTCCCGTAGGTACCAACGCCCTCTGGAGGGGCTTCAACACTATCGATTCAGGAATGTTTGCCTTTAAATCTACGCCTGCGCTATATGCCGTGGCATAGGCGGGGCAAGGATAGGGCGAATGGTTTACAATCTTGACTTTCATTTACTTGGGAGCTTTTATATAAAGCACTATCGCAATAATAGTGTACAGGTAGTTTGGCAGCCAGATAGCCACCACGGCTGGCAGCGTATCCGTAATCACGAACATCTCGCTGAACTGCATGAAAAGGATGTAGGAGAAGCCCAGCGCAGTACCGGCAGCAAGATTCCAACCCATACCTCCCCTCTTCTTCTTGGTACATAGAGCGACACCGATAATCGTAAGAATCAGTGCCGAAAAAGGAAGAGATAACCTGTTGTTCTTTTCGATAAGGGACATGTTCACCGTAGCATCTCCCCTCATCTTCTGGGTGTCGATCAGTTCATCGAGCTCCTGCGCATTCAACTCCTGGATCGTGTACCGGTTCCGGAAAAAGTCCTCGCGTGTGAGGCTTAGAGTGGTATCCATACGCCTCCCGGAGCGTATCTTGTCACCCATGCCTTCGTCGTAGTCCCTGATAAACCAGTTGCGAAGCTTCCAGACGCCGGTAACCGTATCGTACTGAGCGCTTTCTGCCGTCAGTTTGGAAGTGAGCCTTCCGGTGGATAGATCTTCCAGAGTAAAGCCGTAAGCGGTATTGTTGTATGCACTGAAGCTCTCGATGTATACGAAATGGTCGTCCTCAAGCTTGTAGTGCATGTCATGGCCCATTTTCACTTTCCGGTACGAATTGTACTTCTGCTCGAACTGCACCCTGGTAGCATTGGCCGGGGGCAGTATCCACATGCCCAGGATAAGGGAAAGCATGGCAATGAAAGTAGCCGACACAAGATAAGGCACCATGAGCCGGTGGTAACTGATACCGCTGGAGAGCATGGCCACCACCTCCGAGTCCTGCGTCATCTTGGACGTGAAGAAAATCACCGTAAGGAACACAAACATAGGCGAATACATGTTTATGAAATACGGGACGAAGTTAAGGTAGTAGTCAAAGACGATGGCGCGGAGAGGCGCTTCTTTCCTCACGAAGTCCTCGATTTTTTCGCTTATGTCGAAAATGACGATGAGGAGGGCCAGGAACAGGATGGCCATGAAAAAAGTCACCAGGAATTTCCTGATGATGTACCAGTCCAGCCGCTGCAATCCTCTCAGTCTCATAGGCGCTGCATGAGTTTGGGCACGGTAGCGTTTTTCCAGGCCAGGAAGTCGCCTGCGATGATATGTTCACGAGCTACGCGGACCAAATCCAGATAGAAAGCCAGGTTATGCTCCGACGCAACCATTGCCGCGAACATCTCCTTGGCTATGAAAAGATGATGGATATAAGCCCTGGAGTACGTAGAATCCACAAAAGATGTTCCTTTAGGATCCAGCGGGCCGAAGTCGTCGGTCCACTTGGCATTGCGCATGTTCATGATGCCGTCCCAGGTAAAGAGCATGCCGTTGCGGCCGTTGCGGGTGGGCATCACGCAGTCGAACATGTCGATGCCGCG
>CAMOIT010000018.1 GCA_946616285.1 uncultured Bacteroidales bacterium
CGTCCTTTACGGACAAGTTGTTGAATTGTAGGCATAAATGTTTGTTAATAAATAAGTTATAGTTACATCCCACTTCACGGGTCTTATGTGCCCGCAAAATGGGATGCAAAGGTACGAAAAAAAAATTTAATTAACAAAGTTATTCACAGGGGGTCATTGCAGTTTGACGCTCCCTGACTTGAGGCCTTTCGCCTTGGCGGTCACGGCAATAGCTCCAGGGCCTGTGCGGCGCACAATGACGGAAGCCTTCCCGTAGAAGGCCGGCAGGCTGTGGCTGCAGAAGGACAGGTGCGAGGTGGGGTCGCCGGCGTCGGTGGCCACTATTTCGCCGGGGCCTTTTACGCTGAATGTAACGAGGTTGTCGGCACCGGGAACAAGTGTTCCGGCTTTGTCCAGGACGTCTACGGTGACAAAGCTGAGGTCTTCGCCCTGATAGTCGACAGCGGCACTGAGCTTTGCGGCCTTCCCTGCGGTGCGTACCTTGTCGCGGGCCCATTCGGCGCCGTTCTTATAGGTAACAACTTCGACGGTGCCGGGGGCGTACACCACGTCGTCCCAGCGGAAGCGGTAGCCGTCTTTGGCTTTCCGCCCCTGCGACACGCCGTTAACGAACAGCTCGGCTTCATCGGCCGATGAATAAACGTGCACGGGCGTCACCTTCCCTTCCCTGCCGGGCCAGGTCCAGTGCGGGAGGATGTGGGCCATGCGGACTTCGGGATTCCAGCGGGACTGATACAGCCAGAAGCGGTCTTTCGGGAAGCCGGCAAGGTCCATTATGCCGAAGTAGGAGCTGCGGGAAGGAAGGGGGACGTCGGCAATCACAGCACCCCACTGGGCCACTTCCTTGCGGTAGGCCTCCCGTTCTTCCTCCGTATGGAAGTTGGTGAAAACGGAAGGGTCCATGTTGAAAGGCGTGGGCTCGCCGATATAGTCGTAGCCCGTCCATACGAACTCGCCGGCGCATTCGGGAACCTGGTCTTCGAACTGCCATTCATAGTCCGGGGACGATGCCCACGCGGGGGCGTAAAGGTCGTAGGAGCTCACCTGGAAGGGGGCGTCGAAGTCCCAGCCCTTGGATTTGTCTTCCTCCACGGGGAAGCGGTAATATCCGCGTGTGGATATGCAGGACGATGTTTCCGAGCCATAGACGGGCCGACCGGGGTATTTCTTTAGGAATTCTGCGTACAGGTGCGGCTTGTAGTTGAAGCCGTAAACATCCAGGGTGAGGGCGTAGGGCTGGGTATAGGCCCAGGGGTTGTCGTTGCCTGCGGTTGTGGGGCGTGTAGGGTCTTCCTTGTGGCAGATGCCGGTGAGCATCTGGGGGATCCACCATTTGTCGGGGTCCCCTTGCTCGCCGCATTCGTTGCCGATGCTCCATAAGATTATGGAAGGATGGTTGCGGTCCCTCTGGATCATGGCGACGAGGTCTTTTTCCACCCATTGGTCGAAGAGCGTGGCATATCCGTTAGGCTTTTTGGCCACGGTCCATGTGTCGGTGAGTTCGTCAATCACCAGGAAGCCCATGCGGTCGCAGAGGTCAAGCAGCTCCGGTGCGGGAGGGTTGTGGCTGCAGCGGATGGCGTTGCAGCCCATTTCTTTGAGCTTTTGTAGTCTTCTCACCCAGGCGTCATCGTTCCAAACTGCGCCAAGGGCGCCGGCGTCGTGATGCAGGCACACGCCTTTCATGAAGGTCTTCTGGCCGTTAAGGTAGAAGCCGTCGGCTTTGAACTCTGCTTCACGTATGCCGAAGGGGGTTTCGTACACGTCTTCAGTGCCGTCCTGGGCCGTGATGACTGTGCGTGCAAGGTACATGTTGGGAGTTTCGGGGCTCCATAGCTTGGGGTCTGTGATGTCGAAATCCTGCTCCACCACGCGGCCGTCGTAGATTTGGGCCACGCTGCGGGTCTGGGCCACCACGTGTTCTACCTTTATGCCGTCCTTAACGGGGTCCACGATAAGTATGCGGGTGTCCACCAGCACTATCTGGGGATGATCGGTCTTGAGAGTGACGTTCTGGAATACGGTAGCTTTGTTGTCTTTTAGCTTGGTGGTAATATATGTACCCCAGTGAGCCACGGAGGTCTTTTCGGTCTTTGTTATCCACACATTGCGATAAATGCCGCCGCCAGGATACCAGCGTGAACTTTCCGGAAGGTTGTCCAGCTTTATTTCAACGGTATTGGAGCCTTCTTTTACGAAGGGGGTCAGGTCTACTGCCCATGAGGAATAGCCGTACGGCCATCCCCCGGCCTCTTGTTGATTGATATACACCTTGGCATTGGAGAAAGCGCCGTCCACCTCCAGCCTGATGTCTTTCTTCAGGTCATCGGCCGTCAGTATGAGCTCTTTGGCGTAAGTTGCCTTACCCCACCAAGTAAGTTTCCCACTCTCCCCCGGATTCTCCTGAAGGAAATCCTGCTCCACGCCCCAGTCGTGCGGGAGGGTCAGGAGGCGGGGCGCGGCGATGCCGGTTGCGCCCTGGCCTGAAGCTGCAGGTTCTCCGGTCCTGGTCTCCAGGGCCACGGCACCGCTAGGGTTGGCCAGGGCTGTTTCCTCTGCGCTGGCACCATCGGTCCTGGTGAAAGTCCAGCCCTCGTTCCACAAAGTGCGCCCCTGCGGCTGCGCGGCAGCACTTACGGCGCTAACAACGCTCACGGCAAGGGCCATCACCCCTGCAATCACGGTTATCAGTCTCTTATGCATCATACCGCGAAGATAGCACTTTTCCCCCGCATCCGCAACCCATCACGGGACCCTGAGCTTGTCGAAGGGCCGCGGGCATGGCGTCGCAGGTCTGTAGTCAAACGTCGCAGGTCCGAAAAAATCGACCGAACTGCGACACTGCAGGGCATAGAATGAAGAAAAGTGTCGCAGGTCAGCCAAAAATAACGGACCTGCGACGGAAGATCTTGCAGACCCGGAGCATCACAGGGCATGAGTAGCAGAAAAGTGCGCCAGGTCTGTAAGGAAAAATCAGACCTGGCACATTTCGGCCGCAGACCAGGCCCGGCCCAATGGCGTAAAGCACATATCGAGCGGAGGATGCTGCAGGGCACAGAATGCAGAAAAGTGTAGCAGGTCAACCAAAAATGGAGGCCGATGAAAAAGTATCAGAGTATACAGAAACTTCCGGCTCAAGTGCATCTTATCCTTGGACGTGGTCTGCGATGTTTTTGGACGTGGTCCGAAAACAGGTGCTGGACCAGGTCCACGACATGTGCCCTACAAGCCTCTCTATTGCCGAAGTGTTGGACCTGGTCCAAGGGCTATAATTGGACCACGTCCAAAAATACAAGAGACCGCGTCCATTCATGAGGTGGACCAGGGACACCGGATGGCCGGAATGTTAGCATTCGGAAGGGCCAATTGTTTTGTATTTGCAAGATAATCAGTAACTTTAGCCCGACACTTCGGCTTGGGCGCACCTGACAGGACGCCGGCCGGCCATTCCTTTTGCTTACGAAACAGTGTAGATTAGCCCTTTTCGTCATTCTGCTGGCCTGCGCCTGCGCCTTTGTCTTCGCCTGTGGGAAAACTTCGCCCTCAGACGGAACTCCCGTTGTCACCAACTATGCCACGGAAATCCTTTCCCTGCCCGCCACAGCGCGCGATCACTGGCAGATTTATCAGGTGAACCCCAAACTGTATGGCAACAGCGGAGCTTTCGGCAAGATTCAGGCCCGTCTGGACGACATTAAAGCACTGGGGACAGACTTCTTTTACCTGATGCCAATTTACGCTGAAGGCAAGAAGAATGCTATCGGCCCACATACTGCATCAGGAATTTCAAGGAGGTGAACAGCAGTTACGGCACCCTGGATGAACTCAAGGCCCTTGTGAACGCCGCCCACGAAAAGGGGATGAAGGTGATGTTCGACTGGGTGGCCAACCACACTTCCTGGGACAACGTATGGATTTCGGAGCACCCGGAGTGGTATGAGCACAAGACCAGCTTCCAGGAACCGGTTTCCGGAAAGAGTGGCGTGCCGACTTCTCAAAAATTTGGCGCCTATCAGTTCCAGGTCTGGGAATAAAAAAAGCCTCTCCGAAGAGAGGCTTGAGAGAGCGGAAAACGAGACTCGAACTCGCTCCAAGCAAAAGCCTTCTATGCCAATGAGTAACCGTCAAAAAACGTTGCCACAAAACGCGGCTGGACACAAATAACGCACTTTTTAAGCAAAAAAACAACTCAAGCACGAAGCTTTAGCTCTAATATATTCAAAGCAAATAACAGCCGGGGGGGGTAATCATGGACGTGACGCCCTATTGCGGTTATTCTCGTTTGGTTTTTCAATCAGTTTTATTATATTTGCATTGTCGCCTACGTGCGGCAGACATAAAGCGAAAGTGTTTTCGTGTCCTTTGTGGGAAATGTGGAAGTTTTCAACAACGCAGGATTACGATGATTCTTTCCGCTCGTGCATTGAATATGCTGTCCTCCCCGTTCTGGGGCTGGTACTCCATATCAAGCCGAGTGTGGAGTGTTATCAGTCGTTTATTGCGTTATGGCTCTTCCACAGCCTCCCACAAGATAAACGAAAGAAGGCTCCACACTTTTGTTGTTTTATTACTTACCCTGGAGTCTGGTAAGGGAACATTGTTTGTAACACTTATGCAATCCAATCCGAATGAGGATTCTGGCAGTAGGGAATCCTATCTCTCACCGAAAGCAAAAGTTTTGAGTCTCTTCTCAGAAATAATGATTGCCGCATCCCCTCCTGATGGAGGAAACCCCGGAGGACAGATTGACCCAGGCGACGATTTTGAAGATTAATAATACTAACAGCTATGAGAATACCCATACTATTAAGGGTGTCAGCTCCTCTACTGATACTAACAACTATTTCCTGTGCCCGGACCGAATCCGATTCCGGCATCAAGCCCAATTCTGAATCAGAGCCGGGCAAAGAACTGGCGGAGATTGCGTTTTTAATTGACAATTTCCGCGATGACGCAGAAACCAAAACCTCCACGGTATTGGAGAATGGCAGCATCATTTACGCTTGGGAAGCCACGGATACGATAGGTATTTTCCCTAACACCGGATATCAAGTAGCATTCCCCATCGGCGACCAAGGTGGAGACGCATATGCGACATTCAACGGTGGCGGTTGGGCTTTAAAGGATAATGCAACGTATTCTGCATATTATCCTTTTGAGTATATGAACAAAAGGGCAAATCTGATACCTCTTGTATTCACCGGGCAGGTTCAAAATGGAAACAACCTGAACCACATCGGAGACTTTGATTACATGGCATCTGTACCCACGGCTCCCGCGAACGGGGCTGTCACATTCTTGCTAAAGCACCTTGGATGCCTTGTATGGCTCAATCTTACGATGCCAAATGCCGCCACTTTTACTACGCTTTCCATAAGCTCAAATAATAAGGTTTTCAAGACAGCCGTGTATGCAAATATTTTGGATGAAAATCTTCCATTAACCACGGCAGCCACAAGCGACCACGTGGTTCTAAATCTTGAAAATGTCACGGTGGACGGGAACAACCTGCTTCAGGCATTTATGATGGTTGCTCCGACAGATATAGCCGATGGAGAATACTACATCTCTGCGACAGATGATGCGGGACGCATCTACCAGGCGGACCTGTCGACGGGATACAACAAGGTATTCAAACAGGGTGGCAAGAAGAAAATCACGGCGACTCTTGCGCTTGTTTCTGAGCCTGGGACAAGCAAAATCACCACGGGTGAAGAAATATTCGGAGAAGACTTAACGCTGCAAATCAATTACTAAAAATATGAAAAAACTTTTTTGGGCTTTATTAGCCTTAGCCTTTTTATGGTCCTGTGATAAGAAAGTCACCAGTGACGTGGATTACGGGACCCCTATTACCGTCAACTTGGGCATTAGCGGAGATGTCAGCGTTTCCTCGGAGCCCATCTCCAAAGGGTCGGCAGACACAGGAATCTATGGCATCAATGTCTATTTTGACAAAGAGAAGGATGGAAATCCTAATGACATCTATGCTTTTGGTATTTTTGACAATGTGGCAGATATGACCATCACGCTGCTGTCTGGGTACAAATACACGTTTAAATGTACCCTTGTCAAAAACGGTGTCGACAAACTGTATTATGGTCAGTATGGCAGCAATACCTACTCCGGCTATGCCAAACCTTTCCAGACAAGTAAGACAGCTTCATCTCAAGTGTCCAATTCGTTCAACTACACGAGCAATTCAGGCGGAGAGTATCTGTCGGGTATTGGGAGCGGTATAGCCATTATCAACAATAATGGCGCTGCAAGCGGCGATGTCACTCACCCCAAGATAAACCGTTACTACGGGGAAATGGCAAACTATACTCCCGTCGCGGGTGGCGTTGTGACCATTCCTCTGAAAAAGACTTGTTTCGCCGTGAAACTCATTATCAGGGGAGTACCAGAAGGGACGTTGAGTGCAAATGTTAAGATAGATGGTAGTTATACACTTGTGGATGGTTCGACCGGTACGGAAGACTATATTGGAGAGGCTGTTACGTATTCCTTTACGAATCTTCCACAATATGTAAATGATGGTGCCAGTGCTCCAGCAGTAGCCTCTTGGTCATTTGAAAGTAGCCTATTCAGCCAGTGGAATCTTTCTAGTTCAAGCGATATAACCGTAAAGCGTAATGTGCTCACGACCGTTACGATAAGCGTAACTCCTGATTCTGCCACCGGGGCAGTTTCTGTAACTGAGGAGGAGTGGAATGATGATAATGTTATTAATATGGGTATCAATACGGATGGACTTATTGATATCATAGTAAACCCTGACCCGGAGGACTAATTATGAAAAGGATAGTTTGTATCACTATTGGGATGATGATGTTAGCCGTGTTAATATTAGGCTGCACAAAAGAGATAGAAAACATGACTAATCAAGAAGGCGAACGTGTTTTAGTCAATCTTAATCTTGCTGGAGAAATATCAGTGGAAGAAATCCCTCTTACAAAGGCATTCTCAGAAGGAGATTTAATAGGTATTCAAGTAAAGCAAGGTTCAACGTATTATGCATATGGGTTGTTTGATAACCCATCAAACATTTCTTTGTATTTAAATCATGGGAAAAGATATAGTTTTGAATGCTCTTTAGTGAAAAACGGGAAGACAACGATTATTAACACATTGGGAGGTTTAGAACGTCTAATAGTAGGGACTCAAACATGGTGTACCCTTGGCAGTGGGTATGCTCTTCCCTTTATTCGTGGACCTCAGGGGACATCAGGGTATGTCCAAACCAGTAGCGGGAAGTGGAATTACGCTGCGAAAGCTAATCTTACGCCAATCACCAATGAATTCATCTACACTTCTGATTCATATTTTAACCGTTTGCAGTATGGTCAAGTGACTAATGGCCAAAGTTCCAGGTATTCAAACGCAGTGGTGTATTACGGAGAAGCATCCGACGTTCTGGCGGGGAATAGTATTTCCATTCCTATTGACATGAGAAACTGTAGTTTCGGTATAGCCACTTCTATTTCAGGCATTACGGATGGTGATGTTACGGTCACAATTCAAAATAGTTTACAGACATTTCTTACTAATTCGAACATTACGCAGGACACTCAATTTGAAACAACAATATGGAGTTTCTATGATTTGAGAAGTGCCTGGCAGTACGCAAATAATTACACCGAGAATTTTACCGTCGGTGTAATATGGAATCGTGTTGTGGGTGTAACGCAGGATTTAGGGACAAAAACGGTTCAGTTCAAAAGAAACGCTGTCAACCGTGTAAACATTAATCTTGGGGCTTCCACCAAATCCGCCAATATTGCGATAAACGTGGAAGAACCTGAAATCATCAACGAAGCCTATACGTTTGGTAACTGATGAATGCAGAGCTAATTGCCGCCATTACATCTATTGTCGCGATTGTGGTTGCCGTTTTCTCTCTGATTCGGCAGCTACAATCGCAATTCTTTGCCGAATACACGCACCGGTACAGTGAGCTGATGTATAAAATGCCCCCTGAATTCTTTGACCCAGAGAAAGCCAATTCCATTGAACTGGACGGCGAGATGTTTAAAAAGTGCCGCTTGTACTATGACCTCTCAAGCGAGGAATATGAGCTTCCTCGGCAAGGTCGTCTTAATTGCCGAGTCTGGCGTTACTGGGAAACGGGCATTAAAGACATTGTGAATCTGCCTGTATTCGCTAAGGCTTGGGACGAAAAGCTTTGTGGACAGTACAATAAACCGTTTAAAGATTATATTAGCAGCCTAAGACATGGGAAATAAAAGTAGTGAGCAAAAAGTCCATTATATTCCAAAGTTGAAGAAATGGATATTTGATTTGTTTGGAATAGAAGAACGAAGTGAAGAGGAAGAAGTAGAAAGGGTGAAGGAACTGATGCAGATAGAGGAAAAGGAAGAAGTGGATGAAGAGAAGGAAAAGAAGGAAGATGGGAACGATTGACATTTGAAAGGCGGCTTCAATGGGATGACTGTTGAAGCCGCTGCACTTCCCTTACAGTCATTTGGTGTTAACCGCGGATGTCGGGTCGATTTGTTCGAGGTCTCATATTAAAACAAAGCGCCAATCACAAAGGCTGGCGCTTTGTTTTGGAGCGGAAAACGAGACTCGAACTCGCGATCCCGACCTTGGCAAGGTCGTGCTCTACCAACTGAACTATTCTTATGCGTCCTCTGAGAGAAGGACCGTGACTTCCTCTTTGAGTTTGGGCAAGTCGTTGATGACAATTTTCCACATGACGTCATCTGTGACTGCCGCATAATCGTGAATCACACGGTTTCTTGTGGCGATAATGGCCTTGGAGTGAGAAATTGAGATCTCCGGATTTTCTTTCAAGAGCTTGTTCGTGGCTTCTCCAATGATACCGATATTCCGTTCTATGGCACGTCTCAGCATCAAATTCTTTTGGTATTCATCGAAACGTTTCGGAACCTGTTCGAAGAAGGAATATATTTCATCAATGGCAACACTGATGTCGTACAAGTGGGTCTTAAGATGCCTGTCCATAAATTAACTGTTTCGTTTCATCCAGTTCTTCCTTGAAATAAGGATTTTTGACAGCATTATACTCTATCAAATCCACATTTCGCTTTAGCAAATCCTCAAGTGCAAATTTGAAATCAAAATAGTTCTCACCATAAACAAGAAGCGGAAGAGCATCCCGGTCAAAGATAACGGTGAAATCAACATCGCTGTCTTTGTTGAACTTGTCTGTCAGAATTGATCCGAAGACATATAGCTGCAGAACCTTGTGTTTTTCGCACAAGGCAATGATTTGCGCCATATTTCGCTGAATCAGTTTCATAACGCTGCAATATTAACAAATCTTTAGCAGAATAGCAAAGGGGATACGAAAAAAGCCTCTCCGAAGAGAGGCTTGAGAGAGCGGAAAACGAGACTCGAACTCGCGACCCCGACCTTGGCAAGGTCGTGCTCTACCAACTGAGCTATTTCCGCAATATTTTAATGATCTTCCCGTTGTTCGGGATTGCAAAGGTAATGCTTTTTTTCGAACCTGCAAATTATTTTTACATATTTTTTCGTTTTATCTTTCGCGGAAAATGTGTAATTTTGTGTGTTTGGAATAACTTAAAACCTAATATTATCATGAAAAAGATTGCAACTATCGTTCTTTGCGGCGCCATCGTGGTTGGCTGCGGCATGTCCAACATGGGCAAAGGTTCACTGATCGGATCGGGTGCAGGTGCTGCACTGGGTGCCGGTATCGGCTATCTGATCGGCGGTAACGGCCAGGGAGCTGCTATAGGTGCTGCCGTGGGAACTGCAGTCGGCGCAGGCACAGGCGCACTCATCGGCAACAAGATGGACAAGAAGGCCGAAGAACTGGCCGCCCTCGAAAATGCGCAGGTGGAGACCGTCACCGACGTTAACGGCCTCAAGGCCATCAAGGTCACCTTCGACAGCGGCATCCTCTTCGACTTCAACAAATCGGCCCTGAAGCCCGAGGCAAGGACCCAGCTCACCAAGTTCGCCACCGAAATGAACGACATGAAGGAGACCAACATCACTGTGTACGGTCACACCGACAATAAGGGCGACGCCTCAGTGAACAAGAAAATCTCCACCCAGAGGGCCGAAACAGTTGCCAAGTTCCTGCAGAACAAGGGCATTGCTGCCGAGCGCATAACCGCCGAAGGCCTGTCCTACGACTTCCCCGTAGCCGACAACTCCACCGCCGAAGGCCGCGCCCAGAACCGCCGCGTGGAAATCTACATTTCGGCCAACGAAGAGATGATCAAGGAAGCCGAAGCAGGAACCCTTAAATAATCAGCCATGAGCCAGCTGCACGTAATAAGCCACCCCATGATCCAGCATAAGCTCACGCTTATGCGCAAAAAGGAAACCGGAACCAAGGACTTCCGCGAGCTCCTTAACGAGATCGCACTCCTGATGGGCTACGAAGTCACCCGAGATCTTCCTCTGGAGGATATCGAGATCGAGACTCCTATCTGCAAGATGACCGCCAAGGAAGTAAGCGGCCGGAAGCTTGCCATCGTCCCCATCCTCCGCGCCGGCATAGGCATGGTGGAAGGCCTCCAGACGCTGGTTCCCGTAGCTAAGGTGGGGCATATCGGCCTTTATAGGGACGAGGAAACTCACGAGCCCGTGGAGTATTTCTGCAAGCTGCCAGAAGATATCGACAGCCGCCTGGTGATTGTCACCGACCCCATGCTGGCAACCGGCGGCAGCGCCTGCGACGCCCTGACGATGCTCAAGAAGCGTGGCTGCACCAACGTGCGCCTGATGTGCCTGGTAGCCGTGCCCGAAGGCATCGCAAAGGTGCAGGCCGCGCATCCGGACGTGGACATCTACGTTGCGGCTGTGGACGACCACCTGAACGAAAACGCCTACATAGTTCCCGGTTTGGGCGATGCAGGCGACAGGATCTTCGGGACGAAGTAAAGCCCCCGGCATTATTCAATTAAGGCCGCAGCCAAGTAACGGGCCAGTATTTTTTTACGGCCGCAGCGCATTGCTGTGGCCTTTTTTGTTGCGGCTTCCGTCATGCCCGACCCCGAACGTCCCGTTGCAACCTGAGGCTTTCTCGTCATGCCCGTCCCGACCGTTCCGTCATGCCCGACCCTCCTTCACGACCAGGGGCTTTCCGTCATGCCCGGCTTGACCGGAAATCTCCTGGGGACTCAGTTTGCTAAAGCACGCTGAATCGATTTTGATTGTGATTTTTGCGCTTTACCCTACTGCATTGGCCCGGTCTAAAGCACGCTTAATCGGTTTATATTCCACTTTGCGTGCTTTACCCTACTGCTTGGTGGGGGTGTAAAGCACACTAGCCGACCTAATTCCCAGGTTCCGTGCTTTAACGGCTGGCTACGTTCCGGGTCTGCGGCCATATTGTTCCGAGCCTGTAGCCTTTTTGTGCCAGGTCTGAGCCCCGAGACACGCTATTTACACAAAAATGCCTGTTTTTGTGTAATCAGCGTGACCGAGGAAACGGCATTTACACAGAAATGGCCATTTTTGTGTAAACGGAGTGTCCAAAGAAAAAATGTGGTCTCTGTCATACCTAGCTGCGTCTCTGTCATACCGCGCGCAGCGAGTGAATCTCATAACGGTAAAGGGAGGGCATCCCCCTTCAGTCGCTTTTAAAGAGGGCCGATGCTCCCTTCGGGGGATGCCCTTCCTCTGCCGCGGGGTGCAGCCTCCGCCATTCCCCCCTGCCGCATTTGCACGAAATCGCCATTCTGTGCGTTCTAATTGCAGACGCGGCAAGGTTTTCCTCGGTTTTGGCCGTTTTCCGTGCCGCGTTTGCAAGAAATCGGGCCCTGGTGCAATCTGAGTGAAAACGCGGCAAATTTTCAATGGCTGACGTACTGCAGCTACAATAAACGTATGGGCCTACCGCAAAGCACATAATGATTAGTGGCAGCCGCCGGGGAGGTGACTGCCACTTTGTTTTGTCCGCAAACAGCTCATCAATTCGCGCCAGTGAACCAGGCGTGGTTTGTGTTGGCTTCGGCACTAGCCTCAAAGCTTTCGGGCACGTTGGCAAAGAAGTCGAATCCCGCACGCTCCTCGATGGCATCGATGGAAGTAACGTAGGACGAGTTGTAGTAGTTGCCGCTGTGGGCTTCGTTGGTGTACACGAAGGCAATGCCCTGAGCGCCGGAAACCTCACCAGAGTTGTTGAATGTGCACTTCATGATGCACTTGTAGAAGTGCGAAGGGATAGGTACGTTCAAACTGCCGGAAGGCTTGGTGGTAATGGTTCCTTCGTATAGCACACCGGTTACCACGTAAAGCATGGTTGTTCCGCTGGGGGTCTGGCTCTTCACACGATTCTCCAACGTATTCCACACCCCGTCGTTAAAGCTTGTCTGATACTGCGGGGCCTGGTTGCTGTGATAGAAGGTCTGCTTGTTCTGCGCCTTCGTCGTCTGCCGATAGTTTGATGCCACAAGATGTCCGCGGCTGTATGGACCGCTATCAAGACCGCCCTGCTGAGTTAAACTGATGGCGGGATCGTCCGTCCAACTGTCGTTACGTCCGGCGTTTTTGTCCGGCCAATAGGTGGAGTTCATCGTATGGGCCGTCCACACGGGAGCGTACTTGCTTTCGTCGTACATGACCACGTAGTTGAGCGTCTCGGCATTGCCCGGGGCGCCGGTGCTATATGTATGCACGGCTAGCTGCCGCTTGCTGTTCGAGGTGTTGAAGCTGTACCAGTTGTCGTCGCGGTCGGAGTAACTGCCAGTTTGGCGCGACGTAACTCCGAGGCCGGAGATGTCGGGCATGCCGTACCCAGTGAGGTATTCGTAACCTGCGGGGACATTGGAGGCTGTTGTGAAGGAGGAGGTCGAAGAGGCCAGGCGTTCTACGTGCTGACCAGAAGCTTCGTCATACTCCAGGACGTAAGCCTTGTAGTAATAGGTGGCTCCGGCCGACAGAGGCGTCGAGCTACCGATTGTGCAAGCGAAGTTGCCTGAGGGGGCATTACTGCCATCGGTGGTGACTTTGCTGGTCAGGCTGTTCTGCGAGGTGCCCCAGTAGAAGCCCGTCTCGTAGATTTGGCCAGTCGCTCCGCTGAAGCTTCCGTTAAGCGTAGCTGTCGACGATGTCACGCCCGTCGCCGCCGCGTTTGTCACCGTAGCCGTGGCGACGGCTTTGGTAGTGAAGGAAGACTCCGCGCCGTAGCGATATTCTTCGGACGATGTACTCTGATTATACTCTACGACGTAGGCCTTATAGTAGTACTTTGTCCCTGCAGAAAGACCGGTTATGGCCTTGGAGAAAGGCGTACTACTGCCTGATGAATAGGCGTCGTGGTCAAGGCTTCCGGAAGTGGTTCCGTATTTGAAGCCTGTGCGGCTGATTGTTCCTGTTTCTCCCGAGAAAGAGCCCAGGAGGGTTGCCCCTCCTGAACTTATTTCTTCGGTCCCTCCGGTAACTACGCTAGCGGTAGCCTGCGGAGTGGGTGAACTTCAGTTGTTGTAGGTTACATTAATCTCATATGCCTTAACACCCTTTGAGATGCCAGTCACAGTAACAGTAAGTACTGTACCAACAGCAGTGTTATCGGTGGCTGAGACCGTTACATCGCTGGAACCATTGAGGGATCCGCTGCCAACTGTAGTATCGTCAACCTTTAAAGTCACGGTACCGGCCGTTCCGTTAAATCCACCAAATTTAGCAGAAAAAGCCTTGATAGTTGCGCTCTTGGAAAGAGTGGTAGTGAATGTAATGCTGGTGGCAGGTTTATTCGATGAGCCTATCTGTGAATAGCTGGCATTCTGAGTGAAAGAAGCATTATTAGTTACAGTTGTGATCGTCCATGTATTCCCTTGGCTATCATCACCTGTAACGGAAGTGCTGTTGACTGCCGTGCTACCATTTGCGGAACCAAATTTAATGGTTGCCGATTTGTCTGTTGTTCCGGCGCTCGGATCGGTGAGCGTAGCGCTGGTAGAGGCCGTCACAGAAATGGCGTCGTCGGCAGATGCGGTAACGGAGACCTGATAGCTGCCATAATCTGCCATCGTGAAGGTGTGGCTGCCGGCGGCATCGGCATTGTAGCTCTGCGTGCCGCAGGTGACTACGTAGCTGATTGCGCTTTCGGTACCGCTGGCAGCACCCCAATCCACAGTGATCTGCTTGTTGTCATTGTCGGGCGTTGCGGTCAGAGTACCGGCTGTCAGGACCTTTGTCTTACCGTTGATAGAAATCAGTTGGCTGCCGCTATTGATTTCCGGAGTAGTATTGTTATAGTACTTCAGAGGGCCATATACCAGCACGTTGTCACCAGAGGCAAGCTGATCAGCGGAAGAGAAATTAACATTTCCGAGATACTTGCCCTTGTAAACCTGAATCTGATTTGTTGTGGTTCCGTCCTCTGAAATCCAGTAAGTAAGTACTCCATTTGAAAGAGAACCTACACTGACAACCGTACCGGTCACATAGACAGTAGATTCATTACCGGCAAGAATCTGAGTATAAGCCTCGTCGGCCGTGTACGGATGCTCGAGCGAGCCGTCATTTGCCTGAACACCGGCAACGGTGTATGCGGCCTCGGCAACGGCGCTGGGCTTGTAGCCGGAGAGAACGGCGATCGCCTTGATGGTCTTGGCCCCGTCAATGGTGATGGGGTCTTCGTACAGGGTGCTCTCAGTCGTAGGATTGGAGCCATTTACAGTGTAGTAAACGGTTGCTCCGGATACGCTGTTGATGGTGACCTGGGCATTGGCCTCAACCTCACCGGCAGCAGGGCTGAAGGTGGGAGCAGCCACGGCCTCACGGGCGTCAACGACAGTGAGAGTGTAGCTGACGGTCTGTGGCTTATAGTTGTCGTCACCGGCGAAGATAGCCTTGATGGTGGTGCTGCCTTCTTTTACCTCGTTGCCGACGAGGGCTTCGATGGTAACAGCACCGGTAGCGGTGATGGTCGCAATCGTCTCGTCAGTGGAGGCAAAAGAAATGTTCGAAGCATTTCCGAGAGTCAGCGTAGGTGCGGTGAAACTAAGGGTGTTGCCAGTGCCGTAGGTGGCAGTTGCCGCTTCTGCGCTCCAGCTCATGCCGGGATCTTCACGATTATCGTTGGTAACATGCTTATATAAGAACATGTTGGCAAGGTTGGAAGCAGCATAATACCTATAGTTACTATTGTTGGGATAGTATAGCAATGCTCTGCCGCCATTTCCGGTTATTGACACTACGCCAGTTGTGGAATTGAATGAAATACCGTTGTCATAATTGGAAGTCGGGGTTGGATTAGAGGTCGTAGGAGTATATTCATCAACACCATTAGAATTAGCATTTCTACCGATGAAAACACCACCTGCCGTCTTAATCCAATACTTATTGTCAGTCGAAGCTGCACTGATCGTTAACGCATAGCTTTTATATGTGTTATAATCGGCATTACCGTCAGAATCGAATGAAACCCCAACTCCCGCTGAACCATTATATCCGGACTCAAGAGATCCATCAAGCGCAAGCGGAGTTCCAGTGGAAGGCACATAAATAAGAAGGTATTCTGCTGTGTCTCCCAATGTGAGATCGCTGATTGAAGTGATTTTCTCAAATACTTCTGATGCGGTAGAAGCAGAAGAAACATTAATGGTATAGCTAGCCGTAGCAGCACGATAATTAGCATCGCCTTCGAAGGATGCGGTCACAGTAGCCGTGCCTTCATTGCCGGTCAGGATTACCACGCCGCCATCGAGCTCATCGATGACACCATCATTGTCAACACAGTCCCAAACAATGTTATTGGTAATCGCATCATCATCCGGGTCGGCCACCAAATTCAACCCTAAGAATTCATCGTAATTATCTGTCGTCAGGTTAACCACACTGGTCTCGTGCTGATCACCGTCCTCAAAACTGAGAGTAACAACTTGGCGATTATCTACAATAGCAGGAACAAAGACGATTTCTTTATATTGGGTTCCTGAGTAGAATGCGAAGTACGCATTACTGGTATTTCTTGCAAGCAATCTGCTCGAGTCGTTATTGATGCTGATGGTATAGAAACCATCACCATAGCTAATATCCATCAGACACTCTGAATCAGTGTAATCTGATTCTTCAATCAATGAGGCCGAATTCCCCCCTTTCCATCCAAGATAATTAGCCCCATTCTTGATGGTGTAAGAATTGCCAGACCTTGAAATAAACCAGACGATATCGGATTCTCCGTCATATGAATCTAAATCGCCATTGTAATTCATAGAAACGAGACGAGGTGTACTACCTGTTGTTTCCTCCGCTTTCAGAGCATAATAGTTCGAATTATTCTTTGCCAGAACAACATAATTGCCTTCTTCCAATTCTGTGTTGTCTGCCTGAGTGGCGCTGGCCATATCCACGCTCAGCGTGTTCAGATAGCCCTCGAGGAAGGTGATGGGCTTATTGACAACGGTTATATCGCGAGTGAAGGTATGCTCATCGGAATAGGCAACGATAACCAGGTGAGCGTCTACTGCGATTGAAGCCTCCCAGGAGGTAAACCAGATATCCATATCGGCCCCGCCGGAAAGCTTGGTGCTGTAACGAACATCGACGGTTTCGGTTCGGCCACCGCCGTTGTAGATGTCGTCACTAAAACCGGTAGTAAGATCAATGTGACGGCCGCCGGCGAGATAAGTCCCGGTAGGTGCGGTAATCTTGACACGCTTGATGTCCTCGGACAGGTTCTTGAGCGTAATCTTGTTCAGAGCCGTAGCGCGACGGAAAGAGGCCTCCCAGTCAGCGTCATAAACAGTCTTTCCGGATTCCGGCTTGGCTACAAGGATATAAGCCTTGGGGTCATAAGAAGTAGCCGTGGCAGACTGTGTTGCAGGAAGAATGACCTTGTAGCTAGCAGGGTTCGTATTACTGGAAGTGCTTGCCGCCGACGCCGGATAAAGACCATAGTAGGTATAATCATTGGAAGCAGTGGCCGGGGTAATGGAGAAAGTGAACAGGGCCTCAGACTCACCGACCCATAAATCGGACGAAGCATCGGACGACTCACCGAATGTGGTCTCTGTTCCATCGTAAACACCAATCTTCATATATTCGCCAGTGCCCCAAAGGATGGTCCTGCCGTCGGCGGCGCTGATATAGGTCTTGGTCTGGGCATCTCCCTTAACCTGGTCGGGGGCGGCCTTCACCGTGATGTGAAGTTCAGGCGCCTGAGGGATATCTTTCTTGGGATCTTGCTCTCTGTTACAAGCCGCGAGTGCGATGACTGCTGCAGTCATGGGCACAAAATATTTAAAAATGCTTTTCATGGTACTGCAACTATTAATAATCACCGTTTTCATTAATTTCCTCATCCTCGTAGGTTCCGGCTCCGAGAAAATGGAAAGCGTTAGGGCTTTGACAAATAATAGCCTCGAGCTCCGCTGTGCGGATTTTTGTGTTCGGGGCAACATACGCCTGTTTCTTGATCATAAGAATATAAATTGTTGGTTTTCTTCTAACTAACTGTGTATCAAGGCAAATAAAAATGACTTTGCGACCTGACACAATCAAGTTGCAAAGTTACTCTTTTATTTCCGCTAATCCAAAAAAATTGCCTTTTTCAACTATGTTCGTCTGGTATGTCGGGAGAAGGTAAGGTGAAGGCAATCTCCGTGAGCACCGGGGGCCATTTTTGCTCACCGACATCCATAAAACTATCGTCCGTGAGCATTTTATGGCGTTTTTGCTCACGGAGATACACTCGCTTCGCTCGGTATGACAGGAAGGTGTAGCCGGTGGTGTCGCACAGTGGACCACCGGGAACGAAAACGCGCCAAAACGTAGCCGGTGGTGTCGCACAGTGGACCACCGGGAACAGCTGGCGGCGGGAGCCCTTCGACAAGCTCAGGGACCGACTAGAGATTCCAGGTCAAGCCGGGAATGACCACCTTAAGCCTGCGGAGCCAGCTGCAATTTGATCAGCTCCCTCTTCAAATCTGAGCCATAGGCATAGGCGCCCACGTCGATGGAATCCAGCAGGTAGAGGTCCTTGCCCTGGAACAGGGTGGCAAGGGCCGATGTCAGGATTTCCTCCGCGCGGTCGATGGTCTCTTTCGGCACTATCAGGTGACAGGGAATGACGTAGGCGACGGGATTGATGGCCACGGCATGGGCAACGGCACGCACGCCCTGAGGAATGCCAACCTTTTCGGCCAGTTCGGTGTAGCTGTACAGGCGGGGATCCAGATCGTAGAGGGCCTTCCAGACTTTGAGCTGGAAGGGCGAGCCGAAGAGCCTCAAATCGTCCCAAGTCAGGTACTTCGCAAACTCCAGCAGTTCCTCCGTAGAAATTTTGCGGGTGCCCACCGAGGCGGTCTGCTCCGGAGGAAGGGCGGCGACGGCGGCCGCGATGTGGGGCAGGTGACGGTAGTCGGTCGCGATGGATGCGACCTTCCCGTCCACTTCAGTCACAATCCACTCCATGGCTACTACAACAAATAAGGTTTAAGATCGTCCCATGACAGCGTTGCTGTGACGATGCCAAGGGCGTAAGGCCCGACTTCGTAGGGCTGGTAGGACCAGGTAATTCCCTCCTTATCCAGGAAAAAGTTCCCGTTCGGCACAACGTTATCCAGCCATAGCATTTCGGTCATTTCCTCATCGAAGGGAAGGGAATCCTTAATGCACAACCGGAGCATCTCCGTCACGGGTTCCTCATAGCCTTCCTTGAAGAGGTCGGGCTCCTTGATGAGCTCGCCGGTCTTTGCATTGAAGACCAGATAGCTCTCGGTCTGGATGCCGTGGGCGCCGCCGCGGTAGCTGTAGTACCTTATGAGGTAGTTCTTCCAGCCTTTCCAGTCCGGCAGGAAATAGGCATCCGTATCGTCCTCCCAGGAGCTCGTCATACCGGCCTCGGCGCATTCGTTCAGGTAGTATTCCGTCAGGCCTTCGCGATAGTATTCGGCGGTTTCGACCAGGGGGGCATCGAATTCCTCCAGGTCGAAAGCATTATACACGATATAGCGGTTAAGCAAGTCCATGGCATCGGCCGACATGCCGCCGGTGACATATTCGACGCTGAGGTTGAAAGTAAGCGAGTCTTCGCAATCCTCACAGATGGCCATGGTCAGGTTGTCCTGGTAGACCTCGGTGGTAAAATGGTTGCAGCCGGTGAGCATGGCAAGGACTGCAAGGGGAAGGAGGAACTTTTTCATGGTATCAGTCATTGTTCATTTCCGCTATGTCAGTGGGCCTCTGGCGCTTGTCGCCGATGAGGTAACGTGAATAATGGTCGGCCATCTTCCAGAAGAAGAAGTCGTTCATCGGGCCGAAGCCGTGCCTCTGTCCGGGCAGGACCACCAGCTCGAAGCGCTTGTTGGCCTTGATGAGGGCGTTCACCACGCGGATGGTATTGGCGGGGTTCACGTTGTTGTCCTGGTCGCCGGTTACAAGCATAAGGTGGCCCTTAAGGCGCGACGCCAGCTCCTGGTTTGTGTCGATACTATAGACGAAGGAAGTATCGGCCTGCGTCACCTTCTCCTGGATGCCGTGATGCTGCTCGCTCCACCAGCGGTTGTAGATGCTGTTGTCGTGGTTGCCGGCGCAGGAGACGGCTGCCTTGAAGAAGTCGGGATAGGTAAGGATGGCCGCGGTGGACATGAAGCCGCCGCCGGAGTGGCCGTGGATGCCGACTCTTTCGACATCCATCCACTTGTTGCGGGCGCAAAGCTGCTGCACCGCGTATTTCTGGTCTTCCAGACCGTAATCGCGGAGGTTGCCGTAGCCGTAATTATGGTACCACTTGCTGCGGTTGGGATGGCCGCCGCGGTTGCCAACAGTCACCACTATCATCCCCAGCTGAGCAAGGCGGTCTGTCCTCAGGCCGAAAGTCCAAGAAATGTTGTTAGCCTCTACCTGAGGGCCGGGATATACGTAATCGGCCACTGAATAGACCTTTGTGGAGTCGAAGTCGTAGGGCTTGTACATTTCGCCGTAAAGATCGGTGATGCCGTCGGCCGCTTTAACCTTGAAGCGCTCCGGGAAGCGGTAGCCGGCGGAGAAGAGCTGTGAGAAGTCGGCCTCTTCAAGATCCATGCGCTTCCCTGTGGCTGTATTCACCATCATCACCGCCGGCTTGTAATCAACGCGGGAGTAATTGGCCACCATGTACTTGCCGTCGAAGGAGGCCGTTCCAAGCACGTCCATGTCGTCCATATCCAGCTGCACCATCGGGCCTCCGTTAAGCGGAACGCGGTAGTTGTGCATCTGGTAGGGATTCTCGCCTGGATTGACGCCGCAGGCGCTCACCACAAGGTAAGTTGGCGTTACGCCAAGGACATCCTCCACGTGGAAAGAGCCTTCGGTGAGGTTTTTCTTCAGGGTGCCGTCGGCGCTATATAAATACAGGTTTGCCCAGCCGTTGCGCTCGCTCCACCAGACGAAGTCGCCGTTCGGGAGAAACTTCGGGCTGCGGGTTTCCACATAGCTGTTCAGGCGCTCGGAAACAATGGTACGGGTGCTGTCTGCGTCGATATCGACCTTGCAGAAGTCCCAGCGCTTGAGGTCGCGGCTCCGGCGCCAGAGATAGAAGTGGTCGTTACCGCCCATCCATTTGAGCGAGTAGAAATCCTCGTATTTATCTGTAGCCTTGGGATCTGCGGATAGAAGCTCACCGTCCTGGTCCTTGAAGGCGTCCCATTTGATGCTGTGCCGGTTCCCTTCCAGGTCCATCACTATGAGTTCCCCTTTCGGGCCGGGCTCGCCGGGCATCTGGTAATGGTAGGTCTCAAGCTCCGGACGGGGCTTTGCCACCGAATTGATTACCCACAGTTCCTTTACGACAGACATGTCCCAGCGGATAAGGGCGAAGTGCTTGCCGTCAGGAGCCCAGTGAAGCATGGGGAAATTGCGTGCGGTGGAATCGGTCTCGGTATCTCCGGTGTAATTGTCGCTGAGCCATGAGAGGTCCTTGGTGCCGTCCGTGGTAAGGGCCCTTTCAACAATGGTGCTGTCCTTGGGGTCCTTGGCAGCCTTTTTCAGGTTCTTTTTGTCCATGGCCCACAGGTTGTGGTTCTTCACATACAGGCCGATGCTTCCGTCCGGGCTCACGTTCGCCCACTCAGGATACTCGTCCTCATGCTCTTCGCTGTCCCAGGTCAGGTTTCCTGAGGCTATGTCGTAATAGAAACGATATGTCACGAATTCATCCGTGGGAACGCCCGTGGAATCCCTCTTATGGGTCTTGGACTCTATATCCCATTGGAAAAACTTGTCCTCTTTCAGCTCCAGATCAAGAGGCAGGTGCTGGGCGTCGTAGGGGTCCCTTGTCACCTCACTGATTTGCCTGGCCAGCTTTGCCATGTCGAATACTTCTTTCTTAGTACCCGCCGCAGGATCCACAATATAGTACTTGGTGCCATCAGAAGTTTTCCAGCTGTACCAGAACTTGTCGCTTTGGGCAAACCAGTTGGGCCTGATGCGTGTAGAGTACACCATCTGGCGCACGTTCTTGGTGGAAAAACGTGATGCCTGCTCATAATTTGCCTTGGTAACTTTGTTCTGCGCATTGCCCTGGCCCTGCGCTCCGCCTTTGCCATTGTTCTGCGCCGACGCCGTCACTGCTGTGAGCATAACGGCGATAATAGTGAGGAAACGTTTCATAACTAACTGCTTGATAAGCAAAGGTAATAAAACTATGTGAGAATACGAAAAAAACGTCGCAGGCCGTTGCGGGCCTGCGACGTTTTTCTGTATTTTGAACATTACAGTTCCCAGGCAAGGGCGGAAGCGCCGAGGATGGCGGCATCCGACTCCTTCAGGGAAGAG
Source organism: uncultured Bacteroidales bacterium (assembly GCA_946616285.1). Classification (GTDB taxonomy): domain Bacteria; phylum Bacteroidota; class Bacteroidia; order Bacteroidales; family UBA932; genus Cryptobacteroides. The sequence continues at coordinate 21,730 of CAMOIT010000018.1, forward strand.
TACACCAGGTTCACCTTGCCGCGCCACAGAGGCAGAACATTATCGTTCATGGCCTTGAGTATGGGCTCGGTGAGGAATTCCTTGGAACGGGCCAGGCCGCCGAAGAGGACGATGGCCTCCGGAGCGGAGAACTCGATGAAGTCGGCCAGTTTTTCGCCGAGAATGCGGCCGGTGAACTCGAAAATCTTGAGGGCAAGCTTGTCACCGTCTTTGGCGGCTTCGTACACATCTTTGGAAGTAATCTTGTCCAGAGAACGGAGCTCGGAGGGTTCGTCGCTCATTTCCAGCCATTCGCGGGCGGTGCGGGCTACACCGGTAGCGGAGCAGTAGGCCTCCAGGCAGCCGGTCTTGCCGCAGCCGCAGGCGCGGCCGTTGTGGCGCACGGCGCAGGTGTGGCCAAGCTCGCCGGCGAAACCGTCGTGGCCGTACACTACTTCACCGTTGATAACGATGCCTGAACCGACGCCGGTGCCAAGGGTTATCATGATGAAGTTCTTCATGCCACGGGCGGCGCCGTAGGTCATTTCACCCACAGCAGCGGCGTTTGCATCGTTGGTCAGGGACACGGGAATGCCGTTCATCTGTTCCTGGAGCATCTTGGCGAATTCCACGCGGTCGTGACCCCACGCCAGGTTGGGGGCGGACTCAATGCATCCGGTATAATAGTTACCGTTAGGTGCGCCAACGCCAATGCCGCGGATACGGCCTTCCACATGGGCTTCCGCGATAAGACGGTTCAGGGCTTCGGCCAAACTGGCCACGAATTCCTGGGCGTCGGCGGTTTCGTCCGAACGGATAACAGTCTGAACCAGAACGGTGCCGCGGGCATCCACGATGCCGCACTTGGAGGTCTGACCTCCTACGTCAATGCCAATTACGAGATCTTTTGCCATAACTTATTTCTTGATTTTAGAACCGGACACTGCGAAGAAGAGGATGAAGGCCACAGATGCGACCAGGAGCCAGTAACTGGACATGTAACCGAAAGCATCGGCCAGAGCGCCCTGGAGCAGCGGAATGATACCGCCGCCGACCACCATGGCCATGAAGATACCGGAAGCCTTTTCGGTAGCGGCACCCAGGCCTTCAACGGCCAGGTCGAAGATGGTGCCCCACATCACAGAGGTGCACAGGCCGCAGAGGATAAGCAGGATGGCCGATACGGGAACATTGGCGAGAACGCCCTTGATGGTCATGGGAATTGCAACGCTGGAGGGCATGCAGATGGCCACAATCATGAGCAGGATGGCAAAAGCCGATACGCAGGTAAGCTGGGTACGGGAAGAGACCTTTCCGCTGATGAAGCTGGATGTAAGACGACCGGCCAGCATGAGCAGCCAGTAAACACCGGCGATAGTACCGGCGATCATCACGGCATTGGCGGGATCCAGACCGGCGCCGTTCTCAGAGTCGGCCAGGTAGAAATTCAGGGTTCCGGGGATACCTACCTCAACGCCAACATACAGGAATATGGCGATGATACCATATACGAAGTGGCGGAACTTGAGGGGGCTCTCTGCGGGTGCTGCAGACTTGGTGGCGGCAGGATCCTCGATGGGAACGAAGAGCAGCACTACGAAGGCAGCGGCGAAGACACCCATGGCCAGGAACAGCATCGGGTTGACGTCGGTGATGATGGAATCCTTGGTAAGGGTGCCAATAAGGGCGCCTACCAGCATAGGAGTAAGGGTACCCATCAGCGAGTTGAATGAGCCGCCGATCTGGATGTACTGGTTGGAGCGCTTGCCACCCAGGATCTTGAGCATCGGATTCACCACAGTGTTGAGCATGCACATGGAGAAGCCGGCGATAAAGGCACCAAGCAGGTAAACGAAGAAGTTGGCGGGCAGGCCGGCGATGGTGGCGCCTACTCCGACAATACCGGAAAGGAACTGCACGAACACGCCAAGCAGACCGACCAGCAGGGCTGCCAGGGCGGTGAACTTGTAACCTTTCTTCTTAAGGAGGCTACCGGCGGGAATGCCCATTACGGCATAGGCCAGGAAGTTCATCATGTTGCCCATCATGCCCCAGGTGTTGGAGCCCTCGATACCGGGCTGCATTTTCCAGATGTTGCCGATAGGGGCGGCAAGGTTCGTCACAAAGGAAATCATGCCGAACAGGAATATCATTGTAATAATCGCAATGATATTGGAATCACCTTTTTTTGTCATTGTGTTTTGTGTTTATTTATTAGTTTTTGTGTCAATACGTCTTTCAAAAGTAGTTATTTTTTTTCATACCACAAAAAAACGCCCGGCCTTTTTGCAAGGTCGGGCATCTTTAAAGCCATTTTCCCAATTATTCTGCTGCGGGTGCTTCGGCTGCAGGAGCTTCCTCGGCGGGAGCTTCGGCCTTCTTGGCGCGGCTGCGGCGGGTGGTCTTCTTGGCTTCCTTCTTGCCACTGGCAAGGGCGGCTTCGTTGAAATCCACGAACTCGATCAGAACCATTTCGGAAGCATCACCTGCGCGGAAACCGGTGTGGAGGATACGGAGGTATCCGCCGGGACGGCCTGCCACTTTGGGGGCGATGGTGCGGAACAGTTCGGCAGTTGCCTGCTTGTCCTTCAGGTAGCTGAAGACCACGCGGCGGGAGTGGGTAGTGTCTTCTTTGGACTTGGTCACGAGGGGTTCAAGGTAAGGCTTGAGGGCCTTGGCCTTGGCCTCGGTGGTGGTAATCCTCTTCTTCAGGATGAGGGAGGATGCCATGTTGGCGAGCATCGCCTTGCGGTGACCGCTCTTACGACCAAGATGATTGACTGCTCTATTGTGTCTCATTGTTAAACGATCTTTTTCTTAGGTTCAATATTGTACTTGGTGACATCCATGCCGAAGGAAAGCTTCATCTTCTCTACCAGGAGGTCGATTTCGTTCAGGGACTTGCGGCCGAAGTTGCGGAACTTCATCAGTTCGGAACGGCTGTAGGACACAAGGTCTGCGAAGGTGTCGATGTCGGCGGCTTTCAGGCAGTTGAAGGCTCTTACGGAAAGGCCCATGTCGGAAAGCTTGGTAAGAAGGAGATGACGCATCCTCAGGGACTCCTCGTCAAGCTCTTTGCTTTCGGTTTCGATGGAAGACTCGATGGAGATCTTCTTGTCGTCGGTGAAGAGTTTGAAATGGTAGATGAGGATGTTGGCTGCATCCTGCAGGGCGGCTTCCGGAGTGATGGAACCGTCGGTTACAATCTCAAGGTTAAGCTTCTCGTAGTCGGTCTTCTGTTCCACGCGGTAGTTTTCCACGGTCCAGTTGACTTTACGGATGGGCGTGTAGATTGCATCCACGGCGATGGTGCCGATGGGTGCGTTCTCGTCGCGGAGTTCGTCGGCGGGGACGAAGCCGCGGCCCTTGGTGATCGTAAGGCTGATTACAAGTTTTACGGAAGGCTCCAGCGAGCAGATGTGCAGCTCGGGATTCAACACCTTGAAAGAAGACAATCCTTTGGAGATGTCCTCAGCGGTAAACTCCTGTTTTCCGCTGATCGTGATGTTCGCCACCTCTGAGTCTACGCTGTCCACCATCCTGCGGAAGCGGACCTGCTTCAGGTTCAGGATGATGTCCTGCATTCCCTCGATCACGCCGGGGATGGTCTGGAACTCGTCCTGGACACCCGCGATCTGAATCTGAGAGATAGCGAAACCTTCGAGCGAGGCGAGAAGGATGCGGCGAAGGGCGTTGCCGATGGTCTGTCCGTAGCCAGGCTCAAGCGGTCTGAACTCGAAACGGCCCACGGTCTCGGTGCCTTCGAGCATGATCACCTTGTCCGGTTTCTGAAATGCTAAGATTGCCATAATTTTATACGGTGTTAAATCTGTTACTTGGAGTAGAGGTCAACGATAAGCTGCTCGTTGATGTTCTCGGGAATTTCCTCGCGGGCGGGAACATTCAGGAACTTGCCGCAGAGGTTAGCGGCATCCAGCTCCAGCCAAGCATACTTGGTGGCGGCAGCCAGGCTGTTCTGAATGACCTCCAGGCTCTTGGAGCGTTCGCGGACAGCGATTACCTGACCGGGCTTAACCTGGCAGGAAGGGATGTTGCAGACAACACCATCCAGGGTGATGTGGCGGTGCA
>CAMOIT010000019.1 GCA_946616285.1 uncultured Bacteroidales bacterium
ATACTTGCTCTTCAGGGTGGCGTCGGCATGAAAGTGAACCTGGACCCCTACCTTGGTGGCGTAGATCCCGGCCTTAACTGGTTCACCTTCGCAATGGGAGGCGTGCAGGTACAGAACTCCGACTTCGAACACGAAATTGGCTTTGCCAGGGCCCTCGGGCCTTCTGCCAATGTCGGTTTCGGCCGGTACTACACCCCCTGGTTCGCCATCCGCATGCAGGCTGGTTCCTCCACGCACTTCTGGAAAGAGATTCCCGAAGGTGCCCAAGACCCTTACGGACACCACCTTGTCACCGGCCGCTTCCGTTCCACCTACTTCTTCGCCCGACTTGAAGGTAAGGTGGACTTCCTGCGCCTACTGTTCCCCCGCTGGGCCAAGTACACCCAGATCGGCCTTTCCGGCATCGCAGGACCAGAGGTTGGCCTCATGATAAAGAAAGACCCCAACCTTTACGACATAAAATATCCTTACGTGGGCCTGAGCGCCAGCGTACAGGCATCCGTGAGACTCTTCTCCGGCCTGTACCTGAACCTGGAACCCCGCATAAGCATAGTCCCCTATTCGGCTCAAAGCTTTACATGGGCCAATTATAACAAAGATTACTACGACGCCCTCTGGGGAGTTTCCCTGGGCATTGAATACAGATTTGGAAGGTATTACTTATGACGAAAAAGCATTTGATCGCAAGCTTGGCACTTATGCTTGCGCTGATTGCATGTAAAAGAGAGACTCAGCAGCCCGAAGTTAACCCCGTGGACCCTGAGACAGAACAGATGGCCATGACCTTCACGGCCAAGATGCCCCGTGTGAAAGTGGACACCAAGAGTGAAATCGGTGCCCTGGAGAACAAGTGGCATACGAAGCAGGACCTGTACATCTACGGTATAGCCCGTCAGGGGCTTGATGCACAGGCGCCCGTCACCGCGCCCCTCGACTTCACCGAAGAGACGGGTCTGTTCATCAACAACAAACTCATCACCCTTCCCGAGTCCTTCGACCACGATGTGATTACCCCACAGAGCGTCCAGGTGTACAGGGTGCTTCCTGACGGCGAGTCCCTTGGCATACCATTTTTCTATGATGACGAGCACCGCCGTTACGAGTTCTACGGCTACTACGCCGACGACGCATGGCTTGGTGAGCCTATGCGCACCTACGACAACGTGACGGACTCCCTGACCGACAACGGAAACAAAGTGCCTGTTCCCGTGATTGGCGAAGAAGGTATTACCCTCCCCGTTAAAATTAACGGCTCGCAGGACCTCCTGCTTGCCCGCACCAGCAAAGATGCCGACAACGAGCCCAAGCTGAACATCGGACGCCTTTACAGCGGCTACAGCGCACGCCGCGGCGTCGTTCCTAACCTCATTTTCGAACATCAGCTTTCCCGCTTCAACGTATACGTGAGGGTTGGCGACGAACTTGCCGACCGCCTCACCCTTTCCACTCTGGCTGTAGAAACGTACACTGATGGTACCCTACATATTGCAAACAAAGACCAATACGGCAATCCTCCTTACCTGGAGGTAGACCGCGAGGGAGAACGCTCCTTCATCGGCATTTGGGACGGCACATTCGGCGCAGCCAAGAAACAGCTTGACAACAGTATAAAGGCCGAAGCCGACCGCTACCAACTGCCCCTGGTGACCCGTAGCGGCTGGGTGGATGCAGAAGTTGGCACCATCATGGTAATGCCCGGCGAGAAGTCGTACAAGATCCGCATAGGCCTGAAGCAGGCTGGCTACAAGGACGGTACGGAATTCTTCACTGAAATCCTCTTCAGTTTCGACGACCTCCTCCTCCCCTCCCAGGACCCGAAAGGTCCCGGCGGCGTACCCGACCCCGAAGTACTTGACTCAAAGGCCGAACCAGGACACCAGTACGACCTTAACGTAGTGGTGTACGGTATCCAGCAGATGAATGTGTCCGTCTCCCTTAGCGAATGGGCCGAAGGCGGAAGGTTCGTAGTGGACGAGGACAAGGAAGTTGAAATTCACCTTGGCCTTGATGTTCCCGGAGATCCCAAGTATCTGAAGGGCACCAAGGACAATCCCATCGACCTTGACCTTGCCGACACTGAGATTTACGCACTTAACGCAACCACTCAGCCCAAGGACCGCGAAATCCACTATAGCTCCTATCGCACCGACATAGTGGATGTTACCGAGAACGGATTGGTTATGCCCGTTTCCAGAGGCAAGACCTACTTGTCACTGTCAGTGGATCCTTTCAACACCTATCCCTACGGCGGATACCGCAGGGTATGGGTACAGGTAAGCGGTGAACGTCCTACCGACCAGCTTGTCATAGAGGCGATGCAAAACCTGCAGATGACCATCGGCCAGCCTTCAGTGCCTATCAATCCTATCGTAACATGCGACGGAGACGAAGTAGAAGGCGTAACCGTGACCTACGACACCACCGACGAAAACGTTGTATTCGTCGATTCCTACGGCTACCTCACCGCTACCGGCGAAGGAGATGCAACCATTATCGTCAAGGCGCACAAGTACGCTTACATAGACGCTTACGCCATGATCGATGTGCACGTGACACGTCCTTGGCTGGAGATTGACCTTGTCAGCGGCGAAGACATGAATATCCGTGTAGCCGGCGACGACGGCAAGATCGAGTGGGCAATCCACGACAACCTCGGCCGCGAAGTACCCGCCGATGCATACGTCATCGAATTCGTGTCCAAAGATCCTACCATCGCTTCCGTAACGCAGGACGGCACCGTTCACGCAGTCTCTCACGGCGAGGCTCAGATCACGATGACCGCGAACATCACCGACGCCTACCGCGACAAGTACTTCGGTACCACCGCAGTTGTGAACGTACATGTGTCCAAGCAGCCTCAGGTTGTAATCAAGCTCGAAGAGACCGGCCTGCTGAAGACCTACGGCGACGAACCGTTCGACCTTAATGAACTTGGCTTAGTGAGCACCGAACCTGCTGGCGCAACCTTAAGCTGGGGCGTGCCGCTTGACAACGGCATCGCAAGCCTGAACGGTTCCGTACTGACCATCCTCGGTGTAGGCACAACTGCCATCACTGTGAGCGCGACTTACGAGAGCTACCTCCCTGCCATACAGCAGACCATCACCTTCACCGTGCAGAGAGGCCCTGCGACCATAACAGTCGAGGAAGAGATTACCCTCACTTGGGAGAGCGAAAATACTCCTCCTTCCAGAGATCTGGTAGCAAGCGTCACCGGCGGCGGCCGTATATTGTTCACCGCACTGGAATCCAATCTGATTACGGTCTATTCCAACGGCTACGACCGCGCCACCATACAGGCCAATGTCAATGAAGACTGCACGGCCAGAGTAAGGGTAGTATCGGCCAAGAGCGAGAACTACGAGAGCGCCGAAAAGATTGTAACGGTACATATTGTGGGGTACAAGCCTGAAAGCGGCGGAACTCCAGGAGAATGAAGATATTTTTACAACAAACAATAAACTCTTTTAAACTATGAAAAGAACTCTGACACTTCTTGCAATCGGCCTTCTGGCCATTGCAGCCTGCGACAAGCAGAAAGAGGTAACTATTAACCTCTCGAACGCTCCCGAGTGGGTGGCCGATGAAAGCCAGTCCGTTCCCGTACAGTTTGGTGGCGGCATCTTCGGCGGCATCGTCACCAAGGGCGAGGCTCTTAGCAGCGACGGTTTCGCAGAAGCACAGTACGACATCCTTGCTGTTAAGGCTGACGGCACCGCAATGCCCAACTTTGAGGGCGGCCGTTATGTGAGCAACCAGACTCACACAATTGTCGGCGGCGCACGTGACGGCGAGAGCATCCTCACCGTTAACTTCGGTGCTACCCTATTCTATCCCTACCTGTCCACCGGCGGCAACGCCTACAGCTTCTACGGCTATCGCGTGGACGGTACCCACCAGACTCTCAATGCCAACAATGTTGTTGAAAGCATCGCAATCGGCCAGAACGACATCATCTGGGCAGCCAGCGAGGCCAGCGCCGACAATCTGGCAGCTCTTGAGGTGCCCGACGGCTTCAACGCACGTTACATGAGGGCCGCTTACAAGCACAGCCTTGAGGGTGAGAATCTTAACGAGACCCTTTACTACAGCTATCTGCCCCAGCTGAGCTTCAATCACATCACCAGCCAGCTGCAGTTCCAGATCCGCGCAGCCGACGAGTACGCAGCCAACAGCCTTGCATCAGCTGGCGTAGGTATCCATTCCATTACCGTTAAGAATACCACCACCGGCGCAACGCTCGCCGTTCTTACCGGAGATCTCACCGGAACCACCACTGGTAATGTCGCTGTTGCCGGAATTAACGACCAGCTTCCCCTTTACGTCGTTGTCAATCAGCTCCCCGTTGCAGCTGACTGCGGCGAGCCTATCTTCATCCTCCCCTGCGACAGCATCGACTTCGACATCGTCATTACCATGCCCGTAGGCGCTCCCAGCACCACCGAGACCATCTCCACGACTGCTTATGTCCCTCAGGTTGGCGGCGAGGCCACCACATTCGAGGCCGGCAAGAAATACAATCTTACCATCGTTTTCCAGTCCATCGAGGAAATCAAGATCGTGACCGAACTTACCGAGTGGGAAGAAGTGGATGTTGACGACATCATCATGGAATAAACTCCGGATTTCATACTTTTAGAACCGGCCCCCTTCCCGGGGCCGGTTTTTTTTACTATTTTTGCAATGATGAAACGTTCCGTAGCAATTGGACTGATGCTTGCCACTGTAGTGCTTATGAGCCTGCCGTGGCTGGTGCCGCACATGGGATGGACGGCGCTGTTCGGCCTCGTGCCCTTGCTGATTATGGAGAGGCTGGCCACTTCTGGCGGTACTAAGCATTTCTTCTGGTGGCACTACGGGACATTTGTGCTGTGGAATGCAGTAACAACCTGGTGGGTATGCGAGGCTACAGTTGGCGGCGGAATCTTCGCCGTGTTGGCCAATGCGCTGCAGATGTCGGTGGTCTTCGGCAGTTTCCGGCTGGTGAAAAAGAGACTTTCCGGGGCGCTGCCGTACATTTATTTAGCTGCCGCCTGGATTGCGTGGGAAAGATTTTATCTTACTTCGGCCCAGATTTCATGGCCATGGCTGGTATTGGGTAATGCCTTCGCAGATACTACAGGGCTTGTGCAGTGGTACAGCGTACTGGGGCACACCGGCGGTTCGTTGTGGGTATGGTTGTGTAACCTGGCCATTTTCGGGCTGATGGTGGCATTTTCGGACGGTCGCTTTTCATCTTGGAACCTTAAAGCACGCACAGCGGCCATTTTCGGGGCCGTTTTAGCACTTTTCGGGCCGATGGCCTGGTCTTGGTCCATTTCCTCACGGGAGTTTACTGGAGAGCCTTTACGCGTGGTTATTGGCCAGCCCAACTTTGACCCTTATCAAAAGTTCGAATTCCTGACGCAGGCTCAGCAGGACGCCAGATATCTGAAGCTGCTGGAGGAGGCAACTCCTATAGATGAGCCGGTTCTTATCCTAGCTCCGGAGACCTTTACTTCGCGGGTGTTTACGGACGATATCGAGTCCCATGAAACATACCGGAGATTCCAGGGCTTTCTTTCGGGACATCCATTAGCCAGTGTTATTTACGGAGCATCATCGTACGAGAAAGTGTATTCTTTTTCGTCACCTGACCCTTGCGCCTACGACATGGGCCTCCAGTCCGGGGGCAGCCACCTTTGGATATTAATGCACAACTCAGCCATCTCAGTAGATACTTCAGGCGTAACAGGCCTATATCATAAGTCCAAATTGGTGGTTGGAACAGAACTCACCCCTTACCCCAAGTTCTTTATCCCCTTCCAGAAGCTACTACTTGGCGAAACAGTAATGGCCCAGGACGTAGGCCAAAAGCGCATTTCCTGCCTGCCGATTGTTACATACGGAGATTCTCTCGGCCTTCGGCCTCGGAATGACAAAAAGGAAGTCGCCGGTTCCGTCATGCCCGGCATCGATAATTCCGTCATGCCCGGCATCGATCGGGCATATCCTGTCATACCGAGCGAAGCGAGCGTATCTCCCATCGGCACCGCCGTCTGCTACGAGTCCGTCTATGGCGAATTCTGCACCGGCTACGTCCGCGAAGGCGCCCGGCTCCTGGCAGTAATCACCAACGACGCATGGTGGGGCAACACCCCCGGCTACAGGCAGCACCTGAACTACAGCCGCCTCCGCGCCATAGAATGCGGCCGCTACGTGGCCCGCTGCGCAAACACAGGCATCAGCGCCATCATAGACCCACACGGCCGCATACTCTCACACACCTCCTGGTGGCAACCGGCAGTACTGGACGGCACAGTCCAACTTCTGGACTGCCAAACCTTCTTCGTCCGCTACGGCGACATAACCGGCCGCATCTCCGTTCTCCTCTTCCTCCTTCTGGCCCTCGCCGCCCTCGTTCCCCGACACAGGTAAGACTAACGACTAAAGCACGGTCAATTATTCAAACTCAATACTCTGTGCTTTACCCAACCTCCAGTCACAGGTCTATATCATACTATCAGCATTTATAGAGAATGCTGAAAAAGTCACAAAGAAATAGAAACTTACGGCATAATCTTTTGGGACGTGGGCTGAGGCGTTTTTAGACGTAGTCTGCTGCATATTTGGACGTGGTCAGCGGCGTTTTTGGACTTGGTCTGCTGCATATTTGGACGTGGTCAGCGGCGTTTTTGGACGTGGTCCCAAAACAGGTGCTGGACCAGGTCCACGACATGTGCCTTACAAGCCCCTATATTGCCGAAGTGCTGGACCTGGTCCAAGGGCTTAAATTGGACCAAGTCCAAAAATACATGAGACCACGTCCATTCATGCGCTGAACTAGCTTCGGACAATATCTACACTGTAATGAGTCTAGTTGCCATACCCAGCTCCGAACAACCCGTCATCCAGGGTATCAACTGACACTGTTATGCACCTGATTGTCATGACCGGCCCCGACCGGGCATCTCCAGTCGTACCGAGTAAAGCGAGTGTATCTCCTACCGAAAAGGCAAAAAAAATCCGGGCCAGGGAACTGGTCCGGATTAATTTCATATTTAGACTCGCTAGAATAGGAATCCGATCTTGAGCTGCGGGGCGGCGAACACACCGAAGTAGTGTGTATCGGCGGCCAGCAGGGAAAGTCCTTCCTGCGGACGGTAGGCAACCACACCGTAAGTGTAACGGAAGGGTTCTACCGAAGCGCCCACAAAGAAGTGGCGGCTGAAATAATAGTCCACACCAGCAAGAACGCCACTGGCAAGGGTGTAGGTCTCAGCGGTGCTGCGGCCCATGGCCAGGTAGTTCTGTTCGCGGAGGGAGCTGCCGGCATAGGAGGCCTGGAACCTGAGACCCAGATAGGGGCGCAGGGCAGGGACCTTCTTGATGCGGAAGTAGTAGCTTCCGGCAATGTATGCCAGGTAGTTCAGCTTGTGCTGCATGTCTACAGCTTCGTAGGTGGGGATTTCACCGATGGAGTACTCCTCGCCTTCCTGATAGGTGCCCATGATGATGGCATAGGGAGGATTGTTCCAGTTGGAGAAGGAACCACCCAGATCGAGTTTCCAGCGGTCGCAGAAGATCAAGCTGCCTTCGATACCGAGCCCGAGGGCCTTGTCCGTCCAGTCGGCGGACAGGGCCTGGGTTCCGTATGAGGTCTGCATCCCCGAGAGGGAAGCAATGCCAAGGTGGGGATTGGCACCCGCTGTGAGAGCCACACCGATCCTGACAGGGTCGATAGGACCTCTGGGCTGTTCCTGGGCTTTAGCGCTCAGGGCCAACACCATGGCAGCTGCTATTGTTATGATGCTTTTGATTTTCATTGATACTGGTTTTCTGTAGGGTTACAGACTTCTAAATGGGTTTATTCACCAATGGTAGCCTTGAGAGCTGCGACAGCTTCGTCGAGTTCAGCCTTCAGGGATTCAACGAGAACCTCGTCAACCTCGGCCTTGCTCTGGGTGAGCTTGAGGACTTCCTTCAGCTTGTTGACAGCGACGGTTGCATCGTCGATATCTGCCCAGTCTTCATTGTCAGCCTCGAGTTCAGCGATTGCCTCTTCAACACCGGCGATGAGTTCCTCGAGAGAAGCAGACTCTTCGTATGCAGCTCTAAGTGCTTCGAGGTTGCCCTGGATTTCATAGAGCTTAATGGTCTCGTCGAAGTAAACCTTTTCGGCCTCGATAAGAGCAGCATAGTTATCGTTGCACTTGGCAACACCTTCGAAGTAAACATCTTCGTTGACAAGGATTTCGTCAAGTTCGGTCAGATACTTGTTGTTATCTTCGACCTGAGCCTCGTAAGCGGCAAGGACGATTTCCTTGGAAGCCTCGAGTTCTTCGTTTTCAGCCTGAAGGTCTGCGATTTCCTCCTTATAGTATTCGGTGAGGAAGTATACCTGCATAGGGCTGAGCATAGGGGTGTCTTCGAAGTAGATAACCTCGTCTTCGTCAATGAAGCAGTCAGCGTAGAACTCCCAATAGTTGTACCAATAGTACCAGAAGTCATACTCGTCATAAGGCATGTAGGACCACTCGATGTCGGTAGGATCGGTGATGATACCGTACTTGATGAAGACCTGGATGACAGGGTTGGTGGAATAGTCGTCGAAGTCACTGTAGGCAGCCTGGAAAGTGGTGTACTTATCCATCACAGCGGTCCACTCAGGAGTACCGGCTACTGCATCCCATGCGGCGATCTTTTCTTCAACAACTGCCCATGCATCGTCAATTGCAGTGTTAAGGGCGAGAACGTCGGTGTTGTAGGTGTCAATGATACCTTTGATTTCATCGATTTTAGCCTGAGCTTCGTCGATATTGGTCTGGTGCTGAGCGATTTGTTCGGCCTGGGCGTCGTAAGTTGCTTGAGCAGTTTCGCACTCTTCTACCCAAGTGTTGTAAGTGGACTCCTTGGTGCTGAAATCGGACTGAAGGCCTGCTATCTTGGCTTCCTCAGTATAATAAGCACTCCATGCAGCAGACTGGGCGGTTTCTGCATCAATAACAGCCTGGGGCTTAGGAAGCTCACCACCGTTAAGGGCCTGCCAATCTGCCCATGCAGCATAGTAATCGACATCAGCCTGCATAGCAGCAGTGTATTTCTCGGCAACAAGATCATTCTGATCTTCGAGGGCTTTCTTTGCATCAAGGTAAGGCTGGGTAGCTTCTGCGAGATTATACTTAGCTTGGTTCAGCTTACCTTCGTACCACTCAAGCCACTCCAGATCGTAGAGATAAGTTTCGCTGTTGTCAAAGTACTTAGTCTCAGCATCGACGATACCCTGCTGAGTAGCGATTTCTGCGATAAGATCTTCAACTTCGCCATTTTCTGCAACGAACTCGTCATTATAGAGTTCAAGTGCTTCAACAGCAAGGTTATAGGCTTCCTGAGCTGCCTGATAGTCCCACCATGCATCGTTACGCTCTACGGCATTGTCGATGACATAATTGGTGATGTAGTTCTGGAGGGCTTCATCGTAAGCATCGTACTTGGCTTCGAGGTCGCTGTAAGCAGCGTTAACATCTGCAATAGCGTTATCAAGGAGTTCTTTTGCCTTGTCGTAAACCTTGGCATAGCGGTCGATGAATGCCTGGATACTCTCGATGGAGCTTTCGTTGTACGCGATGTCCCAGTCGATGTCCTCGATATTGCTATCCCTTTCGCTTGCTGCGGTCTGGTTGATGTAGAATACATACTTCTCATAGCCTTCGCGGTTGATGTCGAGAGGGATGTACTCTTCGTCGTCATAGGTGAAGTAGGGAGTGCGAGCATCGTAGGAGATGCCTTCACCGAGTTCGGGATAGCGGACAAGACCGTTGTACTTTACGCCCCACTCGTAGGTGCCATCGCAGTAGGTGTAGAGAACAGTGTCCTGGGTGTCGATGAGCTCATCCATGTAATAATAGGTGTAGCCAAAGAATTCGGCCTGGCCAAGGGTCCAGATTTCCTCACGGAAGATAACATTGTTGAGACCGGTTTCAGGATCGAGTTCTTCAACGATGTAGGCCTCGTGATGGTTGCCGTTATCGTCGATGTGATAATACGAATCGTCTACCAGGCCAGTGCTAGGGTCAGCAACGGGAAGGGTAGCAAGGACTTTCTGATCTGCGTCACGTACATAGAAATCCTGAGTGTAGGTGTAGGTAACAGCATAAGTGGGATCGTCAGTTTCTACGCCATACTGGTTGGGGATGGAGAGGAGGTATGCGTCCTCGGCGGCGTCATATGCATCGGCTGCATCGGAGACTACGCGGAGCTGGGCGATAAGGGCTGCAGCGACATTGGCGGATTCGTCAAGGAGTTCTTCGGTGGTCTTGCCTTCGACACCCTTGAAAGCGTCGCGGAGGATGGTAAGACGTGCGATTTCCTTGTTGTTCTTCTCGATCTGGGCATACTTCGCATCGGTTGCGTCAAGGATACCAGCCTCAAGACCAGCAATCATCTTGTTGGTTTCGGCAATTTCGAACTGGAGATCGAGAAGTTCGAGGGCGGCAGCGTGATAGCGGGCGTTGAGATCCTCTACGAGAGCGCGGAGATCCTCTACGGCCTGCTTGTTGGCCTCGGTAGCGGCGGCTTCTGCCTCTGCGATAGCGTCATTGTAAGCTTTCTCGGATTCGAAGAGAGAGAGCTTTGCATCCCAAAGGGCGGCTTCTGCCTCGGTGAGGGCGGCCTCCAGTTCCTTCTCGAGGAGCTGCATCTGAGCTTCCCAGAAGAGTTTCTCTGCATTAGCAGCAGCGATGCGGGCTTCGTACTCTGCGACCAGAGCCTTCAGCTCTTCTTCCTTCTGCTTGAGCTCCTGCTCTTTGAGTTTAAGGTCTGCTTTGGCGAGATCGGCCTGAACCTTAAGGAGATCAGCTTCGGCCAGAACTTTCTGGGCCTCTGCCTTGCGGATTTCAGCCTCTGCTGCGCGATACTTGGCATCTGCATCGAGATAAGCAGCCTGGGCCTCTTTGATCTTGACCTCTGCTTTGGCAAGGAGAAGGGTAGCCTCTGCGTTTGCCTTGTTCAGAGTGGCAATGCTAAGAAGCTCTTCAGCCTTTGCATTGCGGACCTGTGTTACGGACGGGGATTCCTCGTTCTTGAGGCAGGCCGTCAGGCACAGGGCCCCGCACAGGAGTGCGGCAAATAAGGATTTGTGTTGCATAATTTGTTAGATTAAGTTAATAAATAATTTAAGGTTTCTTCTGTTTGTTTTGGTCTGTAAAAACACACTAACTGTACATTCTTACGTTGGTCTGTACTTTAATCGGTCGTTATAATCACCGCAAATATGGGGATAATTATTCAATTTTCCAAACTTCTTTAGAAATTTTATGATTATTATGGCCATAAAAATACCTTTTTTACGGCATTTTAACGGGAATCTTCACTTTTTCCCGGCTTTGAGCATGAAAATTTCCTCTCGCGCGCGTGGTTATTTATAAGGTATGAGATACGCTCGCTTCGCTCGGTATGACAGGAGATGTCGCTCGGTATGACAGGAGATATCGCTCGGTATGACAGGAGATGCCCGGTCGGAGCCGGCATGTCGGGATCCGGGGATGAAAGGGAAAGCCAGGGGGCCCTTCGACAGGCTCAGGGACCGCTGGGAATTACGGAAGGGACGGGCCGGGAAGGACGGGGACGTCACTCCCGACGGCGATCGGACGTCGCCCTGGAAGGATTGAACAAGCAAGTTTTTTTCGAAAAATATTTGCCTATATAAATAAAATGGTTACCTTTGTGATTGAAAAGGTCTGTATAATCACTAGTTACTTATTACGTTTAACCTGTAAAACTAACTGAAACACGGCGAATTAAGCGTCCATAGAACCTTTAGGCAACGCATTTTCGGATGTGTTAGTTATTTACGCATTGAATTTATGAAAAGAATCCTTCTCATGCTTTCTGTGCTGGCTCCGCTCTGCGGATGGGCACAAACTGAAAACGTCGCGCTTGTGCGCGCCGGCAAGCAATTCCATGTGTCCATGGATATCAACCTGGACAAAGATGTGGTAAAGAACACCAAGGCCTACGTCCTCACTCCTGTCCTGGTTAACGGAGAGTATTCACAGGAGCTGGAACCCGTAGGATTCTACAGCAGGGACCGCTTCTACAGCTATCTGGAAGAAGCCGGCGTAGCCAACAAGGAGAACGCCTACACCAAGCAGGATCTCCCTGTTACCGTACATTACGCCAAGACCATTCCCTATGAGCATTGGATGAACGGCGCACACATCACACTGGTCCGCCAGTGGGAAGGCTGCTGCGGAGACTCCGACACCTATGCCGACACCCTGGGCCAGTACAACCGCGAGCCCTTCAACTTCGCCCCTGAGTACATCTACGTACAGCCCGAAGGCGAAAACGGCAAAGTCCGCGACATGGTGGACGAAACCATCATCCACTTCCCTGTTAACAGCACCAAGCTCAACAGCAAGTACCTGGAGAACTCCGTCGCAGTTCAGAAGATCCAGAACGACATCGACGAAGTCCGCAACAACAGCGACCTCACCCTCAAGAAAGTGTATCTGCACAGCGCAGCTTCACCCGAAGGCAACTACAAGCACAACGCCGACCTGGCCGACGGCCGTGTAAAAGCCATCCGCGACCACGTTGCAAAGAGCCTTGAAATTGACGAAGAACTCTTCGAAGTGTCCAGCACCGCCGAGGATATGGACGGTCTCCGCGAATGGATCGCCGCAAGCGACCTCGCCGACAAAGACGAACTCCTTGCCATCATGGATTCCTCCGATGAACCCGATGCAAAGGAAGCACAGCTTCGCAAGCACAGCGCCTCCTGGAGCAAGATCCTCAGGGATTGCATGCCTCGTCTCCGCCGCACCATCTACCGCGTAGAATATGGTGTAAGGGACTACACCGATCCCAAGGACATCATCGAGACCATGAACACTCACCCGGAGAACCTCTCCCTGAACGAGTTCTACATCGCCGCCAACTACTATGAGGCCGGCAGCCCCGAATTCATCGAGGTGAACCGCATCGCCCTCAGCCAGTATCCGGACGATCCTATCGCCAACCTGAACGCCGCCAACGCAGAAATGGAAGCCGGCAACCTTGGTGCCGCCGCTGAACTTCTGGAAAAAGCAGGTGACAGCCCCGAAGCAGAATATGCACGCGGCCTGTACTTCACCCACCGCGGCCAGTTCGCAAAGGCCACTCCTCATCTGCAGACCGCTGCAGACGCAGGTATCGAAAAGGCAGTGAAACTTCTGGACGATATCGACCGCTAGTTATCAGCCTTGAAAGTTATCCGTGCGAAGTTCGAATATTTTTCGTAACTTCGCACGGATTATTTTATACCGACTATTATGGCGTTCAAACCTAACTGGATAGTAAAAAACCTACTGCTGGGCCTTCTTTTCGTCGCACTCGTACTCGTCGGCGTGGCCATAGGGCTTAATCTCATCACCCGCCACGGGCAAAACGTTATCGCCCCTGACTTCACGAATTTAAGCGTGCAGGAAGCCACCGAACTGGCCGAAAAAGAAAATGTCGCTGTGAAAGTGGTGGATTCGGTCTTCGTAAGGAGGCTGCAGGGAGGCGTGGTATATCGCCAAAGTCCCAGGGCCGGCGCAACGGTAAAAAAAGGCAGGAGCATTTTCCTTACAATCAATTCGGTAGTACCCAGGAAGGTGGTAATGCCCAACCTTTTCGGCTATTCTGTAACCGAAGCACGTTCGGAGCTTCAGAACCGCGGCCTTAACCTCGGGAAACTGAACTACGTACGCGACATTGCCACCAACTCTGTGCTGGGACAGTTCTGCGAAGGACGTGAAATAAAAGCCGGAGACCTTGTTGTAAGCGGCTCCACCATAGACCTGAAGGTTGGCGTTGCCAGGGAAGACAACCAGACCACCGTCCCGCGCCTTATCGGCATGAAGTACGTGATGGCCACGGACGCCCTGCACGACAGGTTCCTGAATCTTGGACAGGTCCGCTTCGACCCTGAAATCCGCACCTACGCAGATTCCATGAACGCAGTCGTGTACAAGCAGTCGGCCATGGGGGAAAACAAGAACCTGGGCTTCCCGGTCAACATCACCCTCACTCTTGACACTTCCAAACTTCCGGCAGAATAATGTCTAATGAGATTCTCTCGGCCTGTCGGCCTCGGAATGACAAAAAAAACGTCATGCCCGGCTACGACCTGGCATCTACTGTCATACCGAGCGAAGCGAGCGTATCTCCCGAATCCGGGAGTGATGAAATGTTCGAACACTTCCGGATTCTGGTGGACAAAGGCCAGGAGCCGGTGCGCATAGACCGTTTCATAGCAGAACATCAGGAAGACACATCCCGGAGCCGGGTCCAGCAGGCCATTAAACTGGGCTATGTTCTGGTGAACGACAAACCGGTGAAGGCCAATTACGTTGTTCGTCCCTGCGACGTGGTGAAATTCGTAATGCCCTATGAGCGCAGAGGCACTGAAATCCTTCCTGAAAACATTCCGCTGGACATAGTATACGAAGACGACGACGTTCTGGTAATTAACAAACCCGCCGGAATGGTGGTGCATCCGGGGCACGGCAACTACAATGGCACGCTGGTGAACGCCCTCGCGTACTATCTGCACCTCTCCCCCGACGCTGAAGACGAAAGGATGGGCGTGCTGGTGCACCGCATCGACAAGGACACCTCCGGCCTTCTCGTCGTCGCCAAAAATCCTTCGGCCCAGCTCAATCTTGCGGACCAGTTCTTCGTTCATTCCATAGACAGGATATACACGGCCGTTGTCTGGGGCAATCTGGCCGAAGACGAAGGCACGGTGGAAGGCACTATCGGCCGGGATCCCAACGACCGCCTTCGCTTCCGTGTGTACGACGACCCTGAAAAAGGCAAATGGGCAGTCACGCACTGGCGCGTATTGCAGCGCTTCGGCTTTATAACCGTCGTGGAATGCAGGCTTGAAACAGGCCGCACGCACCAGATCCGCGTGCACATGAGCTCCCTGGGGCATCCACTTTTCAATGACGAGCGTTACGGCGGGGCCGAAATCCGCCAAGGCACCATCTACGCCAAATACCGTCAGTTCATCCAGAACTGCTTCGACCTGTGCCCCCGCCAGGCCCTTCACGCCCGCACCCTCGGTTTCACACACCCAGTAACGGGAAAGCGCCTCCATTTCGAAGCGCCTCTGCCGGAAGATATGCAGGCCTTGATCGAAAAGTGGCGCAACTACGTCTCTTCCATGCAATAGCCCCCAGAACGTAACTGGCTGATCCTTCGGCACTTAACGAAAACATGTCTGCGCAAAAAGAGCAGACATGAATCAAGGATATAGCTGAATATCAAGCGGTTACGTTCTGAAAATAGCGGCATCAGAACGGCCGACGACCGCCGCGGCCGCCGCCCATGGGGAATCCCATACTGTTACCACGGGAGCGCATCTGTTCTCCGGCTTTGCCGAAATTGCCGAACCTCCAGGTGAAGGAGAGCATGATGTATCGGCCCAGAGTGTTGTTGCGGGTTTCCTGATAGTAGTTGTCGGTTGTGGTGACCACCAGGTTCTTGGCCTGGTCAAGCATGTCGTAGGCTTTCAGGGACAAGGTTGCCTGGCGCTTGAAGAGCGCAACTGAGGCCGATGCATTCCACACAAGCTCAGGCTCCTGGGCTGTGGTGTAGCCGTTGTACCAGTTGTAATTGACATCTGTGGAAAGTTCCACGCCGCTGTTGCCTATAGTCCATTTGAATGAACCGCCCACCTGATTGTTCCAGGTTGCAGCAACATTCTCCTGAAGGGTGTACCAGGGCTTGGACATGCGGGTACGGCCACTCACGATGACTTCCACATTATCGGAACGATAAGTGGCGCGAAGGCGTTCCACCAAGCTCAGCGAGCGGGTGGTGTTGTCCTTGAAAGCATTGTCCCAGCTGTCAGTTCCGGGCGTGAAATCGTCATGGAAATCGGCATATTTGAATTCAGTAATGGCTCCGGTAGCATCCTTGACCAGGTACTTGGACATAATTTCGTCCGTAAGTACCTGATTGTCGCCCACATAGCTTCCGCTCTTTGAGTATGAGGCGCGGAGCATATTGGAAATGGAGAACTTTGACTTGGCTATAGGTGTATTTAGCACGATACGCACGGCACCGTTGAATGAATTCTTACCGTTCACGGGGAAGGTGAACACGCGGCCGGTATTGTCGTACCAGGAAGAGCTTACGATGGGATCCTTAACCATGCCGCCCTCAATGTGGGTCCTTAAAGTGAAGAAGGTCTTCTTGTTGGAGTATTCAATGTCCGAGCGCAGCTGATGGCTGAAGTAAGGATTCAGGTAAGGATTACCAAGAGACAGCGACAGCGGGTTGGAATTGTCCAGGACAGGGTTAAGCTGGCTGGTGGAAGGCTGGCTGCTGCGACCGAAATAGAACAGGCGGATATTGGAATTGTCGGTAAAGTCGTAGAAGAGCATTGCCCGGGGCGCGAAGTTCCAAATAACCTTGGGATCGTATACTACAGGCTCGTCTTTGGAGTGGTTGTAAGTCTCGTTATAGGTCTTAGTGGGGATGGCCGATGCACCCAGCTGCGCACGCAGCCCGTCGACCTGGTACATCATGGCGACGCCGATGTTGTGGTTCAGGCTCCAGTTAAGGATGCTGTTGCTGTATGCGGGGTCCTTGGTTTCGCCGTCGGTTGTGTAAGGAAGCGCGCCGCCACCCATCACAAAGCTGCCCCAGGGCTCGAAAATGCCACTGTTATAGGTGATCTTTTCAGTTTCCGAGCGCGAATACCTGATATTGTAGCTGCCTTCAATATAGAAATTGTTGCCCAGGGGCTCGGTGTATACCAGACGCGCGCCGACAGCTCTGGACTTGGAGCTTTGGTCGTAGCGCTGGTTAATAATAGTTGCCGTACCGTCCGCTGCCTCACCGTCCAAGAACTGGGTATTGGTGAGGGACTGGTTGTAGCCGTTAAGGATGTTGTTGGAGATGTTCCAATCCACATTGGCCGAAATTGTTCGTCCCGGAATGCCCAGCCTCTGCCTTAACAGCAGGAAGCCGCGGGTCTGCCAGTTGTTGTTGGAGCCGGTATTGTTGGTATAACCCTGGTTGGTGAGATGGCTCATGTAGTCCTTGGAATCGGGGTCCAAATCTTTGTAACTCTCTCCTTCAAGGAATTTATACGAGGAGAACTCGCTGCCCTGGGAAAAGCTTCCCCTGCCGAAATTGAACTGAGGCTGGAACAGGATGGAGGTGTTATCGGAGAACTTGTGGTCCAGCCTGAGGCCGAAGCGGTGGCCATCAGTGAAGGTGCTGCTTAGACCGTCGTTTTTGGAAATCAGGGTGGAGCCGTCGGTCATGTAGGTCTCCTTGTAAGTATTTTCCGAAACATCCACAATCGACCCGTTGTACAGGTAGTTGGCGCCAAGCTCCATCTTTTTGTCCAGAAGGTCCCAGTTACCGTTAACGCCGCCCATCCAGGAGGTGGTGATGCCGTTGGAGTTGCCCCAGCCGCCATTTCTGCGGCCCATTCCGCCTCCGCCGCCCATCATGGAGTTCATCATGGAGCCGGAAAGGTCGTTGAAACCGCGGTTATTGGTGTTGTTGGCATTGGCTATTATGCTGATCTGGCTGTCTTCGGTGAAGCGTCCGCCCATGAATGCGCCCTGCCAGCGCCAGTCGTTGGGAACGTTCGTTTTAGAGGGCGAGGGCAGATCGTGACCGCCGCCGGCCATTGCATTGCCGAAAACCCCGTTCATCATTCCCCTACGAACCGAAAGATCAATAACAGTCTCTTCATTACCGTCGTCGATACCGGTGAATTCGGCCTGTTCGCTCTTCTTTTTCACCACTTTAACCTTTTCCACAAGCTTGGCGGGGATGTTCTGCGACGCAAGCTGAGGGTCGTCCAGGAAAAAGGTCTTGCCCTGGATGGTGATTTTGGAGATGGTTTCGCCGTTGGAGGTGATGGAGCCGTCTTCGGCCACTTCGATGCCGGGAAGCTTTTTAAGAAGGTCCACCAGCATGTTGTCGTCCGAAATCTTGAAGGACGACGCGTTGTACTCAACCGTGTCTTTCTTGATTATCACAGGGTTGCCGGCAGCGCTGACCGATGCCGCATCCAGAACTTCCTGGTCCAGCTGCATGTCCACGGTGCCAAGATCCACGTTGGCTTTCACCTCAAGCGCTTGCTCATAGGTCTTATAGCCCATTATTTCGGCCTTCAGGGTGTATTTCCCGGCCTTTACCTTTTCCAGGGAAGCGTCGCCGTGGGCGTCCGAAAGTGTATAGGAGGCCTTTCCCTTTTCGGGGGTAAGGGACACGGTGGCAAAGCCCACTGCTTCGCCGGTGGCGGCGTCCTTGAGCTTCAAGGTGACTTTGTAATTCTGGGCATTCAGGCCTAGGGCCATAATGAGTCCAGACAGGACAGCTGCAATTCTTCTGAGCATAGGGTTTATTTAATTCGGTCGGGGTTCTCTTTCAAAAATCGTTCCCAACCACCACTTCCTTTTGCGTAACCAATTGATTTTTGGCTCTCAAAGTGATGACAAAGGGCGATCGCGAGGGCGTCGGTGGCATCCAGATGTTTGGATTCAAGCTTAACGCCGAGGGTTTTTTCGAGCATAAGCTGCACCTGTTCCTTGGAGGCGGCGCCGTTGCCCACTATGGCTTCCTTGGCCTTGCGCGGGGCATATTCGGTTACGGAAGCAACGCCGTACTCCTTTGCGGCCAGTATTGCGGCGCCCTGTGCACGGCCAAGCTTCAGTACCACCTGGGCGTTCTTTCCGTAGAAGGGGCTTTCGATAGCAAGTTCCGTGGGATGGTAGCTTTTGCAAACCTCAGATATACAGTCATATATGGCCTGGAGTTTCGTGTATGCGTCCGGCTCTTTCCTTAAATCAAGCACGCCCATATCCACGTAGGAGGCCTTTTTGCCTTCTACGCTCACGATACCAAAACCCAACAGCTGAGTTCCAGGGTCTATTCCCAGAATAACACTTGCCATACTAACTCGCGCAAAGTTAGCATTTTTCGTCGAAAAATTTGGTAATCGGCTAATTATTTGTATCTTTGCAGTCCAAAATTTTTCATGACCGCGGAGCAGACAAAGAGCAGGCGCAAGGCCTGACGCTTACGGCCCAAACTTTAAACAAGTTTTTATTAAAATGTACGCAATCGTAGACATTGCAAGCCAGCAGTTCAAAGTGGAAGCTGGAATGGACATCTTCGTAAACCGCCTCCAGGCCAAGAACGGAGAATCCGTAGAATTCGACAAAGTCCTCCTTGTGGACAATGAGGGCAAAGTAGTGGTAGGCACTCCCTACGTAAAAGGCGCAGTCGTAAAGGCAACCGTTCTGGACGACGATGCAAAAGCAAAGAAAGTGCTCGTTTTCAAGAAAATCCGTCGTAAAGGATTCCAGACGCTGAACGGCCACCGCCAGAAGCTCACCAAGATTCACATCGACGCTATCGCTTAACTTTAAAAGACTGAAAGATTATGGCACACAAGAAAGGTCAATCCAGTTCCAAGAACGGTCGTGAGTCGCATTCCAAACGTCTCGGCATCAAGAAGTTCGGCGAAGAGGTCGTAAAGGCCGGTAACATCATCGTGCGTCAGCGCGGTACCGTTCACAACCCGGGTCTGAACGTGGGTATGGGTAAAGATCACACCCTCTACGCTCTTATCGACGGAACCGTGAAATTCACCCGCAAGCGCGAAGACAAGTCTTTTGTTTCCGTACTTCCCTTCGAGAACTAAGACATGCTTACTTTAAAACTTTTACGCGAGTCTCCGGATTTTGTAATCCGGAGACTTGCCGTTAAAAACTTCGACGCAAAGGAAATCGTCGAAAAGGTAATTGCCCTGGATGACAAACGCAAAGCCCTCCAGACGGAATCCGACGCCCTCCTTGCGCAGCAGAAGAAGGCTGCAGCCGCTATCGGCCAGCTAATGAAAGAAGGCAAAAAGGCCGAAGCAGAGGCCGCAAAGGCGGAAGTGGGCGCCCTCAAGGCACGTTCCACCGAGCTTCTGGCCCAGGCCGACGCAACCATCGAAGAGCTCCAGAACACCCTGGTCCTCCTCCCCAACCTTCCCTGCGAGATAGTTCCCGAAGGAAAGGGCGCGGAGGATAACCTTGTGGTGAAGATGGGCGGCCCCGAGGTGGAACTTCCGGAAGGCGCACTCCCCCACTGGGAGCTCGCAAAGAAGTACGACATCATCGACTTCGACCTCGGCGTAAAAATCACCGGCGCAGGTTTCCCTGTATATAAAGGTAAAGGCGCGAAGCTCCAGAGAGCCCTCATCAACTACTTCTTGGACCGCAACACCGCCGCCGGCTATAAAGAGGTGGAGCCTCCAGTGATGGTAAATGCGGATTCAGGCTTCGGCACAGGCCAGCTTCCCGACAAGGAAGGCCAGATGTACCACGCCACCGTGGACAATTTCTACATGGTTCCCACCGCCGAAGTTCCTGTAACCAACATCTTCCGTGACACCATCCTGAAGGCGGAGGACTTCCCCCAGAAGCTCACCGCCTACACTCCTTGCTTCCGCAGGGAGGCCGGTTCCTACGGAAAGGACGTCCGCGGCCTCAACCGCCTGCACCAGTTCGACAAAGTGGAAATCGTGCGCATCGAAAAGCCCGAGAACAGCTACGCTGCCCTGGATCAGATGATTGCACACGTGGAAAGCCTGGTGAACGAGCTGGGCCTGAAGTACCGCATCCTCCGTCTCTGCGGCGGCGATATGAGCTTCACCAGCGCCATCACCTACGACTTCGAGCTCTGGAGCGCAGCACAGGGCCGCTGGCTGGAGATTTCCTCCGTTTCCAACTTCGAGAGCTACCAGGCCAACCGCCTGAAGTGCCGCTACAAGGACGAAGAAGGCAAAATGCAGCTTGCACACACCCTTAACGGCAGCTCCCTGGCACTGCCCCGCGTTGTGGCAGCCCTTCTGGAAGATAACCAAAAGGACGGCTACATCTCCATTCCGGAGTGCCTCCGTCCTTACACTGGTTTCGACAGGATCGACTAGGAAATCAATTCCATAAACTTCTGCATTCCGCGCGTTGCCACATCGCTGATGAAGGTGACGCGCGGATCGCTTATGGGTACAGGCTTGGGGTCTATCACGTAGATGGGGCAGCCGTTGGGGGCGTAGCGGTAAAGGCCGGCGGCGGGATAAACCTGCAACGAGGAACCTACGATAAGGAGTATATCGGCCTTTTGCACAAGGTCTATGGCTTTTTCGATTTTGGGGACGGCTTCGCCGAAAAAGACTATGTGCGGACGCAGCTGGTTGCCGTTCGGCGCAGTATCCCCCAGAATCACAGGCCTGTAGCCTACGTCGATGACTTCTTTTTCGGAGCCGGTGCGATCGTACACTCCGTTTTCCGGACGCACTTTGGTGAGCTCCCCGTGAAGGTGGACTATGCGGGTGGAGCCCGCCCTTTCGTGCAGGTTGTCCACGTTCTGGGTTATCACGTCCACGTCGTAGTCTTTTTCAAGGGCGGCTATGGCCTCGTGCGCGGCGTTGGGTTTGGCGTCCTTAAGCTGTGCACGGCGTTCATTGTAGAACTGCAGCACCAGCTGACGGTTCTTGTACCAGCCTTCGATGGAGGCGACGTCGTTTACGTCGTACTGCTCCCAAAGGCCGCCTGCATCGCGGAAGGTGGCGAATCCGCTTTCGGCCGAAACCCCGGCCCCGGTTAAGACGACTATGTGTTTTTTCATGCTTTTATTTCAAAAAAGTATTTCTTCACCCAGTATTCGAAGAGCGGGTCCTGGATTATGGGGTTGTCGGCTTCGTCGAACAGGAGTACTTCCTTTTTCATGAGTGCGTCCTTGAGCCTTTTTACGTTGGCCGACGAGTGGAGGTTGTATTTGCGGATTACGTCGGCCGACGAGAAGCGGGTGACTCCGTCCACCGTGGCGCGCAAAAGGTTGACCTGGAAGGTGGTAAGGTCGTTCATTATGGCCTGGAAGCGGGGTTCGTGGATTGCGACCAGGGTGTTCAGGGAATCCACCAGCATGGGCTCCATTATGAAGCCGCGGGTCATGGAATCGCAAATCGCAGCGAAGTGATTCAGGTACCAGATATTGCCTTTGAACAGCCTGCAGGCGCCCTGAAGGAGGTCTTTGTCCACCACCTTGCCGCTTACGGAGAAGCCCCTGTGGATGTGGTCGGCAATTTCCATATCGTCAATCGGGGAAAGCTTCACGCGCGTCACTATACGGCTGAAAAGGCGGGAGCGCTCGAAGATTTCCTTCATGGCGTTGACACCGGAGCCACAGAAAACAAAGGAAAACTTTCTGGACGTATTCTCCCGCATGGATGCATCCATAGGCCGTAATATTGCGTCCGGGGAATCCAGAAGGGAAAGGCTCTGGAACTGGTCGATTATCAGAATCACGTGCTCCGGCCTTGACTGGGCAAGGGCGAATGGAAGGCGCATTATGGCCTGGACATCGGCGTTGTCCCAGTCCCAGTTCAGGGACAGCACCTGAGAGTTGTCCTGATATGCAACTGGATCGAAGACGAAGTGCGTACCTTCAAGGTACTTCGCCACTATAGCTGCGTATTCTTCCGGGGTAAAAGCCACCATCTGGATAAGGGTGGAGCCCATCCTGAGCAGGAAATCCTTCACCGAGCGCACGTTAAGGGCCGAAAACTGCCCCACCGTGAAGGCCCTGCCGCCCATGCGCATGGTTAGGAGAGCCTGTTGGACCAGGGACGTCTTGCCGGCCTTGGGAGGCTCGGACAGAACTACGTGCTCTCCCTGGGCAAGAAGGTTGCCAAGGAGAGTCACGTTTTGTCTTCGGCCTACGAAATGTTTGCCTGTAACAAACTGGGAATGAGGGAAAGGCGTTTCCATTATTCTTCCACGGCTACGGCCTCTTCCACTGCTGCTGCAGGAGCTTCGTCGGCTGCGGGCTGGTCAACCTCGGCGGCCACTTCGGGCTCCGGGCACAGGGGGCTCCTTAAGCCTGCGGGGGCAAGCACATTGCAAAGCCACAGGGCCAGGCCGGCGACAATGATGATGCCGATGAACCACCTCCAGAAGGCCCTTCTGCGTGTAGCGGGATCCACGGCTGTGAGTTTAGGATACTTCGCAAGCGAGGTGAGTGTTTTGCCGAATTTCACTCTTACAAGGGCCTGGGCGTTGATGGCCCAGCCGTTTGCATTGAGTACGGGACCAAGGTCGCGCTTGCGGAGCTTGCGCCAGGCTATGAACATGGAAGGTCCGGAGATAAGGAGCATCACTATTGCTACAATCAGCAGGAACTGCCAGAAAGTGATGCCCTTGAGGGCGGCCACTACGCCTGCCAGGGCTGCGCCGATAAGGCCCACGGCCATGCCTACAGCGGCGAAGATGCCGGCATACTTGGCAATGTCGAAGGGTGCAGCCGGGGCTTTTGCTTCTGTTGCAGTATTAGTGGCTTCGGTGAGGCCGGCCATGGATTTTTCATTCTTTTCTGCCGCTTTCTTGTCGATGCGGTCGCTTACCATGCGCGCAACTTTCTTGTAGGGGCTCCAGAAGGCCTGGCGTACGGAGATGGGATTGTCTACTATGGCTATCACCTTGGCGGTGTAGTCGTTGCCGTCGCGGTCGTAGAAGACGGCGTTCTTGCCTTCGCGGAGGCCGTCTACGTCGCCGTCGGTGAGCACTGCGGCGATGTTGAAGCTCTTCCCGAGCTTCTCGCTGGTGCAGGCGCAGTACAGGATGTACATGCCGCTGAGGGACGAAATTTCAGGCGACGGGCCGTCCACTTTCACGCAAAGGTCGGTGCTGCGCTGGTCGATGTACAGGCGGCCGGCCTGGAAGATGGCCTTGCGGTTGGGATCGTAGAAATCGGCCAGTACAACGTAGTTATTAAGGAAGCGGTAGAAGTTCTTCACCAGGCGGAGCACTTTGCCCACTTCTTCGATGGACAGAGCGTTGGCTTCTTCGGCCTTGTCTTTTTCCACGAGCTCCAGGAGGAGGGCCTTCTTGTCTTCTTTCAGTATGGTCTGGAATACTTCGCCCAGGGCTTCCACTTCCCCGCCCTTCTTTTCGTCCAGCCATGCGGTGTAGGGGGCGAACTTGGCAAGAACCGCGTTCCAGCCTTCTTCGTCAATGCTGTCGCCTTTGATTTCGGTAAGCTCGAAGGCCTTTTCCATCGCGGCTTTCCATGCGGGGTTAACGGCTTTGAGGCTCAGTTTTCCGTCGGCGGAGGGCTTTGCAAGCGGCTGTTCGCCAATCTGGTCTGCGGCCTGTGCCAGGTTACCTTCGATGGCGGCAATCTTGTCTACGTTCACGTCCACTGCACCCTGGGTTGCCGAATCGAAAGCGATGAGCTTGCAGCGCATGAAGTAGTCCGCCACTTTGTCCTTCACAGCCTCAACTGCGGCGAGTGCATCGGCGGTTTTGTCGCCGAAGGGGAACACGTCCTTGGTGCCTTTTTCCTTCCAGGCCTTGTAGTCCGCACAGGCGGCGTAGAAGGCTTCGATTTGCTCGGCCGTAACGCCCATGACGCCGCTGCGGTCCATGGTGCCGGCAATGGTAGCCATGGTTTCGATGAGCTTTGCGGTGGCTTCATCGTCGGCGCTGGCGGGAGTGATGACTCCGTCCCCGTTGAACTTGGTGCCGGCGAAAATCTTCACGTTGTCGGCGGTGTCTTCCAGGGCGATGCTGTCTTTCTCCAGTCCCAGGTTGGCAAGTATCTGGCTGGCGGATGCTTTGAGGCGTGCACCGTCTTCGTCCTTGTCATTGAAGGCGTCCAGATTCAGCAGGCCCTCTTCTTTCAGGAGGATATCGGCGTCTTTGAGGATACGGGTGAGCCACTGGGCTGTGGCGATGACTTCGTCCACGCGGATTTTGCCGTCTTTGTCCACGTCGATAAGTTCCAGGGTCCTGGAGTCGAATTCCAGACCCTTGATGGGAGAGCTTAGGACCGTCCACATCTTGCGGTCAAGCTCACCGAGATGGGCGATATCGTCACCGCTGTTGATTTTGACTCTTACTGTGCCGCCGACTGAGGCGAATTTCCAGGGATAGGTTTCGGGATGCTTTTTCATATAGATAGCGTTATTAACATTCTTGTTAGGCAAATTTAGCAAAAAATTTTGTTTGATTATCATAATTTTTCTATCTTTGCAGCCCATTAGAAAAAAAGGAGGTGTAAAAGCATGATCATCGTTCCCATCAAAGAAGGCGAAAACATCGAAAGAGCCCTTAAGAAATTCAAGCGCAAGTTCGAGAAAACCGGCGCCGTCCGCGAAATGCGTTCCCGCAAGAACTTTGAGAAGCCGTCCGTGAAGAAGCGCATGGCCCTTCAGAAAGCCATCTACGTTCAGCATCTGCGTCTCCAGGAAGACCAGTAAGAACCTCCATCACAATAGAAAACCGACCGTGAATGCGGCCGGTTTTTTTGTTTCAGTCATTTGGGTGGGTCATTTCTTTCCCTTCACCGGCTTCACCGACTTGAGCGTCATGCCCGGCTCAGACCGGGCATCTCCTGATGGTCCCGGTCACGTTTCGGAGCCTTTTCTTGCCCTTCGTCGTCACGACTTACGGTCTCGGTCACACTTTGGGCCATTTTCCTGTCCTTCGTCGTCACGACTTACGGTCTCGGTCACACTTTGGGCCATTTCCCTGTCCTTCGCCGTCACGACTTACGGTCTCGGTCACACTTTGGGCCATTTCCCTGTCCTTCGCCTATATACGGTGGGTAATGAATGCCTAAAGCACACTTTCGACCATTATTCAGTCATTCCGTGCTTTAAACCCCATCATTGCCCCTGCCTAAAGTTACTATGTTTGTATTCGGAATGAGCCATTTGGGCTCATAGGCACCACC
>CAMOIT010000020.1 GCA_946616285.1 uncultured Bacteroidales bacterium
CCTGCAGGTTCTGGCGGATGTTCAGGATACCGCGGCGGCCGAAGGAGGCCAGGGAAAGCTTGCGGGCGAAGGTGTCGCCGATTTCGTAGTCGTCGTCGCCGGTTTCTGCGGCGATTTCCTCCACGGTGATCTGGGTGACGGGGTCTTCTACCTCTTCCACTACCTCGAAGTTCTGGTAGATTTCGCAGTCGCCTTTGTCAACGTTGATGATAACGTCGAAATTGTCCGCGTTGCCGTAAGTCTTTGCAAGCTGGGTAAGGAACACATCCTTAAGCACGCCCAGCATCACCGGACGGTCGATGCTCTTTTCTTCCTTGAAGTCCTTGAAAGCGTCAATCAAGGTTACTTCTTTCTCTTTTTCTTTTGCCATTTTTATATTTATTGTTGTCTTGTCGTTTCCGGAGATTCTCTCGGCCTTTCAGGCCTTCGGAATGACAAAAAGGTGTCATACCGAGGCCCGTGGCCCTTTTTGTCATACCGAGGCCCAAGGGCCGAGTGTATCTCAAAAAAAAGATAGGGGACCGCCGTCCTCTATCTCGTTCACGGGTGCAAAGGTATGAAAAAAAACGGAAACGGCAAAATCTGCCGGGACTTTTTACCGACCTTTGTACAAATATCCTTTACGCCGGCGCCAGATATATTGCCAGGTCATGTAAAACGGCATCCAGATGAACTCCGAGGGCGAAATGTAGAAAAACTTCATGCTGCGCCAGAGTTTTCTCAGGTTGTGGGCCAGCAGCCCATCCTGTCGGCTTCCATTATTGTCGAACAGCGGGTCGTCCCGGCCGAAATCTCCGGAAACCATGATGGCTTCCAGGAGCGTTCTGCCGCGCCGCTTGTCGGGCTCGCAGAGGAAGTACCTGGAATCCATGTCGAAAACTTCCTCCATCACCCACATTAGCGCACTGGCGAACCGGCTCAGTCCAAGCATGCTCACATTTCGGCGCACGTCGTCCCTGTCGGCCTCGCTTATTTTAGTCAGGACGAAGTAATAGTCCATCACGTGGCGTAATCCTATCCCTTCGTAGAAAAGGTGCCTGAACATGTGCAGGAGCATGTATGTGCCGTTGAAGCGGTCTGTTGGGACGGCGAATCCAAGGGCCTCGTTATAATTTCCGAACTGATCGTCGGCACAAGCTTGAAACCATTTCTGCAGCCTGCGGTTGGCGAATGGCGAAAACATCCAGCTGGGCGTATAGTGTACCTCCACCTTGAAACCGTTGCCGATTCTGGCTTCCGTGTGCACGTATGTGGTCTTTCTGAGCGGGAACCTCTCTTTGAGGAAGGAGTATATTGCATTCCTGTCGCCGCTTGTCCAGATGTCTATGTCTCCGTTTTGTCTGAGCTCCGGCTGCGGGTAATAAGAAGCCGATGCAACGCCCTTGAGTATGCAGCAGCGGAAACCGTTGTCCGAGAAGAATCTGTACACTTCGGCCGTTGCCTTCGTGTGCCTTTCATTGAAAAGCTTTGTCAGATTGGCCACCTTTTCTGATGAAAGGTAGGTTACGAATGGTATGCCGGAGCTTTCTGGCAACTTCGCAATCACAGGATGTGTAGCTCCCAGTACTTTGTGCTTGGATGCTTCCCTAATGACAGCCTTCCACTCTTCTGCCGACAAGCGCATGGCCTCCTCGGTGCCTTCCAGGCCCGCGGACATCCTGAATAATCGGAATAAAGAGGTGTATATCAGGTCAGTAGGCATTTTCGTCTCCTTTGAGAATTTGAGCCACGGTCATGAAAAAAATCCTCACATCAAGGAAGGCCGACCAGTGCTCCACATACCATATATCGTAACGCACCCTTTGCTCCATGGATTCGGTTGTGGGCGTGCATCCGCGGCAGCCGTTCACCTGAGCCCATCCCGTGATGCCGGGCTTGACCATGTGGCGCACAAGGTATTCGTCCACCAGCTTTGCGTACATTTCCGTATGCAGTTCCATGTGGGGGCGCGGGCCTATTACCGACATGTCTCCCTTGAAAACGTTGATGAACTGCGGCAGCTCGTCTATTGATGTCCGGCGAAGGAAATCGCCGAACTTTGTCTTCCTGGGATCGGCTTCAGTAGCCTGCAGCTTGTCGGCATCGGCGTTTACCTTCATCGACCTGAACTTGTACATAATGAAAGGCCTGCCCTTATTGCCCGTCCTTTTCTGCTTGAAGAAGATAGGGCCGGGGGAAGATAGGGAAGTGCCTATGGCGACGAAGATGAATATGACGGGAAAAAGCGTGACAAGGAAAAGGAAGCTTATCACAATATCAGTGAGGCGTTTGTAAGCGATGTTGACAGGGTTGGAAAGAGGCTCTTCGCGCAGCTTCAGAACGGGAATGGAACCGATTTCGCCAAGACTTACGGAATGACGCAAAAGGCCTTCGAGCTCCGGTACATAATAAAAGTCGATGAACAGGTCTTCGCAGGTGCGTATCAGGGCGTTCACTGTTTCCGTTTCGCTTGACGAGGGCAGGCAGCAATACAGCTGATGCACCTTGTTAGAGGAAAGGTAAGACTTGATGGCAGGAAGGTCGTTCCCGAAACATGCTACCAGCTTGTAGTCGGCAAAATCTTTCTGAAACAGCTCCTCAAGCCTCTCGGAGTTATGATTCTCTCCAACTATCACCGTGTGTATCTTGTTCCTTCCTTTTTTCCTGGCAATGGAGATGGCCCATTGGCACAGGAACTGGAAAACGGCTATGCCGGCAATTGACAGCAGACCGTCGTATAGTAGGAAAAAGCCTGCAAAGCTGTGGAACAATACGTTTATGGAAATGGCCATGATTCCTATGGTGACAGCACACTGGAGTACAACCTTTACAAAGTGCTCCCTCCATGAAATGCCTCGCTCATATACCTTTGTGGGTACAATCAGCACGGCAAGGATATATGCCACGACAAGGAAATACAGGCTCCTGGGGCGGCAGAGGACGAGGTCGGCGGGGTCATTGAAGCGGAAGTGGTTAACCATGAACTCGAATACGCCGTAATGTATGGCCAGCCCGCCCAGGAAAATGGGCAGTCCATACAGAAGGGATTCCTTAGTATTGAAGGTTTTAAGGTTCATCACTCCGCTTTCTCGCAATCCTAATCTACAAAAATACTAAATTATAGTTTAAAGGCAAAACGGCTCACTTTTCCCGCAGTATGTTCCTTATGAATATTGCATTGCCTAATATGTAGCGCCGCCAGAGCCTTCGCGGGTTGCTCATAAAGCGGTGCAGCCACTCCAGCCCGGCTTTTTGCATCCATGCGGGAGCCCGTCGCGCTGTGCCTGCATAGAAATCGAACACGGCTCCAATGGTGCCGCAGTGGCAGTTTATCTCAAGATCGGCCCAATGGGAAAAGGCCCATTTTTCCTGCTTCGGCGCCGTCATTCCAATCCAGAGAAGGTCCGGGGTGGAAGCGTTTATGGCCGATATGATGGCAGCGTTTTCTTCGGCCGAGAACTCGCTCCTGTAGGGCGGGGAATATGTGTCCACCGTTATGGAAGGGTAGTCTGCTGCTGCGCGTTCGCGTATTTTTGACAGTACGGCTTCGCTGCTGCCAAGGAAGAAGCACTTCCCTCCGCGTCTGTTCAGCCTTTCCATCTCAGAAGTGAAAAGGTCCCAGCCCGCGATGCGCTCTCTGGGCTGGCTTTCGGCATGGAGGAATCTGCAGGCCTTGACTATGCTCATGCCGTCCGGGATAAGGTAATCGCCCTTTTCAAGGGCTTCGGCAAAGTCCGCGTCCTTGAGAGCGGTGTTGTAAGAGTGCGCGTTTATGGTGTTTATGAGCACCTTCCCGTCCGGGATATCCCGCAGGGCGTCCCGGCTCTGAACAAGCTTTATGGTTTTAAGAGCGAACATATTCCTGAAGACATTCTATGAGCCGCTTTTCAAAGTGATCCTGAGTGAAATTCCCCATCAGCCGCTTGCGTCCGGCTTCGCCCATGCTCTGTCTCAAGTCTTTGTCTTCCAACAGCTTTGCGATACAGTCGGCGAGCGATTCGGGATTGCGTTTTTGGCAGATGAGGCCGTTTACCCCGTCTTCCACAATATCCGGGATGCCGCCTTCGTCCGTCGTGACAACAGGGAGGGAGTGTGACATGGCTTCGAGGAGAACCAGGCTGAAACATTCATTGTCTGCAGGGAATACGAAAACATCCGCTTCCTCGAGATATCGTTCTTTCTCCTCTCCGAATTTTTCCCCGTGGTATACGACGATCCCGTCCAGTCCGCGTTCAGCCACTTCCTTTGTAAATCTCTCCTTATCTATGGATTTGCTCTCGCTGCCGACGAAGCTGCATAAGAAGGAGTATCCCTTTCCGGCCAGTATTTTCAATGCATCCAGCAGCGTGAACACCCCTTTGCTTTCGATGAGGTTACTCAGGAATATTAACCTGGGAACGGCGTTATACCTTGCGGGGGCCGCTTTCCCGGTAACAGCAATTCCGTTGGGGCATATCATGACGTTCTCCCTGGGTACTACGCGGGATATGTCGTCGTACAGGCGCCAGGACAGTAGGATTACTCCGGAGTTTTTGTAAACTGCCGGCAGTAGCCACCTGTAGGGCCACCTGTCCACATCGTCGGCCATGCCCTTGTTGTGCTGATGTATCACTGTCTTCCGGCCGAATAGCTTGCATAAAAGCACAAAAGGCGCGTCTTTCAGGAAGCTTTTCCCATGGCAGGTGATTGCAAGGCAGCAAAGGTCGTAGCGCCTTGTAAGCAGTTTCCAGGTGGTTTTGCCAAGAAGACGCAGGTAACGTAATGGTTTGGCCAGGCCGAAATGATTCACTTCGCTAACACTGCGGGAGGTGGAGCTGTTTATGAAGTCGCACTCGAAGGCTTCGTTTATCGGCGCGCTTTCCTTAATCTGACGGCTCACAACCGCTGCGCCGTGTACCGGCGGCGGCAACGGAACGAAGAAGAGTATATGTTTTCTGTCGGACATGGCTTTAAGTGAGCATATACATTATCCTGCTGTAGGCCCTCAGGATAAGGGAATGATAGTGGAGGTTCTGCCTTAAAAGGCTTTTGTTCACCGAAACGGTGTCCGGGAATACGAAATCGGCACTGTCGCGAAGGTCCGGCTCATATTTGAAGCGGCTCCACTTCCTGCAGTTTGTGCCCTCCCCGTCGAAACCGATGTTTATCACTAAGGTTTTCAAAGGGAAAAGAGACACTTTGCCCTGAATGAATTCGCTGTAACAGAAGCGTATGGCCCAGGATTTATTCCTGCCCTCCTTCCAGTCTTTGAGCAGTTTGAAGCAGTCGCTTCCGCCCCAGCGGTTAAAAGCATGTCCTTTCCTGCGGACGCTTTCCCAGTCTTTCAGCTCCCAGTCGCAGCTGTCCCAGCGGTCCTTCCATGTCCCCCATCCGCAGGAATTGCTGCGGTGGCAGAAATAAGCGTCGAAGTCATATCCTTCGGGCCTGGTTACTTTATGGCTGTTGCCGCAGATGGAAAAAACCTTTTGTTCCTGCTGATATTTTTCCAGTCCGGCGTTCATGAATGCAAGGAAATGCCGGCTGACGACAAGGTCGTCTTCTACTACTATTACGCGCCCGTACCGCTCGATTATGGCCGATATTCCCCCAATTACAGACGGCCCCAGGCCCTTGTTCGTGTCAGAGGCCTGAACTTCCACGCTCCTGAATCCGCAGATGGTGCCGGCGTAGGCTTTTACCGCGTCCACCTTGCCTTCCTCGCCGCGTCCGGGGCGGGGACCGTCGATAAAGACGAAAAGGTCGCTTTCGGCCGCTTCCGGGTTAGAAAGCAATGCGCGGATGCACTCTTTGAGCGCCTGCGGCCGGTTGAAGGCGAAGATGACTATGGGAGCGTAGCTATCCATAAATTCTGTCTTTCCATTTTTTTATCCCGAAAAACAGCGGGAAGCTGTGATTCAGAATACGTACGAGCCATTTCCGGTGACTGAAGGACGATACCGAAAGCGGCAGCACGGCATCAACGGGACAAATCTTTCTGACCTCCGAAGCCGAATAGCCGGCCGGTGCGGCAACGTTCACAATGCCCATAAGGATTTTGAGTATGGCAAAATCGGCCATGCGCGGGTCTCCGATACGTCCCCGGGCTGCGGTGAGCGCTTTCCCGTATCTTTCCAGAAATGTGGAGTCAATGCCTCGGGAGGCGCTCCCTTGGCGGGGGATTGCCTCGTACAGCGGAATGTCCATGAAACATATCTTTTTCGCTATTGACTGTGCGCAGGCGAAATATACCGTGTCCTCGGCCATGGATAAACCTTCGTCGAAAGCAATGGCATTCCCGGTCAGGAACGACCTTGAATACAGGCAGCCGCAGACGCTCCCTCTGGTGTATTCATAAGCCAAGAGAGCGCCGCCGGAATAAGTCGCTCCTTCGCGGAAAAACTGTTTCCAGGGATAGCACTCTTCGTCCCCGCTGAAGCTCCTGAAAATAACAATATCGGCATCAAAACCATGTATCCCTTTCATCAGGGCGTCCATTCCGCCCGGCAGCAGACGGTCGTCGGCGTCGACAAACATGACGAAACGCCCTGTCGCCGCTTTCACTCCGGCATTTCTGGCACTGGACACGCCTCCGTTCGGTTTTTCGATAATCTTCAGACCGGGAATTCCTGCAAGTACCTTTGACGTGTCGTCCGTAGAGCCGTCGTCAATGACTATTATTTCCACAGAGCCAGTAGCAGGCATAATACTGCCGATACATCTTTCCAGAAAAGGTGCATTGTTATAGGTCGGAATTATTACGGATAATGCGGGCGTCATGATTTCTCTTTGATTTTCCTTGCGATCATGGCTATGATGGCACGTCCATTGGCCTTGACGTCCAGTTTAAGGCGTTTGTCAATGTACCAGCGCCCCTGTATCTCGCGGTTTCTTCTGTATGCCTTCTCCAGCGGCTGCTCGAATATGGAAATCAGCCATTTTTCAAACCTGGCGATTTCGGCATCGGCCGAAGGTGACGTCGGCAGAAGGGCAGGTTGCTTTAACATCTCCATGTACAAACCGTCATCGGCATCGAGCTGTTTTACCCGGTCCGCCACAGCGTCGGCAGACGGATAATCATTGGCATTGATGAATGCGGCGGTATTGAAGACATCTCCGACTTTGGGGTCGCCCCAATATATGGGAATTGTTCTTGCTGCAAACGCCTGCACCAACTTCTCTGTCGTATATCCGTTGTGCGAGCCGCTCTCGTAGCAAAGGCTGAATTTGTGCGTGGACTCGAACGCCAGTTTGTCGGCCACCGGCCCTCCGACATTGTTAAGATATTTCCCTCCAGAGTCAACTCGCTTGTATTCAGACAGTTTGTCAAAAATAATCTTCCGTTCTGGATTCCTGTGGTTGCTTACCACGAAACTGCAGAAATCCGGTTTCTCTTTACTTAAGTCCCAGCCTTCGGGCAGTTCGTGTTTATGTTCCATTCCATGCAGAATGTCGGCGGAGTAGAATAAATACAGTGGGAATCTGATATATCTGTCTTCATATTCCATCCATTCAAACCCCACGGCATAGTCACAGGCGTTGAAATCGGGTACGATATTTTCTCCTGTATGAAAAATCTTTACGCAGGAATCTTTTACGCCCCAGTGGGATTCGCCGAATGACGAGAAAAAGACATAATCGGCGTCATCACAGACGATCACGTCGTAATGTTTCCTCAAGAGCTTGATTATGAGGTAGTCATCTATGTTTTGATTGAAATTCCCCCAATAATCAAGGAATTTGACTTTAACGGTTCTCATAATCTTTGTCCCGTGAAAGCGAATAAAAAACTTTTATTCTGTAATATAATAATTTACGATATGCTTTTTGCAGGAATGATGGCTTGTAAGGTGAATCCCAGATGTGTTTATATTCCGGATATCCGGACAGTACGCTCTGTCGTTCCTGTGCGCCGAGTTCTCTGTTTCGGGCTGTAGCTCCGCCTGCCCGGAAAAAGCAGATGTCTATGTCTGCATCCCGGAATGTGACGGTTGGTGTAAGCCTCAGTTCAAGAAAGAATTTCCAGTCGGAGACAAGGCGGAGAGATTCGTCATAAGGGTGGGCCAGCAAGACGTCGCGGCGTATGAAGCTTGCCTGGTGGGGGATTGCGGACTGGAAAAGGTTCTCAAAGGTGAAGCAGCCTTTTGACGGAACATAGCCGTTGACCCGCCCCCGCTCATCCACATAAACCAGATTGCCCGTTACCAGATCGCTTCCGTCCAAATATGGTAAAATGCTGGAAAGGACATGCGAGTTTACAAAGCAGTCACCGGCATTCATGAAGATGCAATAGTCGCCTGAGGCCATTCCGGTCCCTTTGTTCATTGCTTCGTATATCCCTCCGTCCGGTTCCGAAATCCATTTTATCTGCCCCCGGGATTCTGTTTCAAGATAACTCCTGGTACCGTCATTGCTTGCCCCGTCCACTACAATATACTCCCAGTTGCCATAGTCTTGCCGTAAAACGGATTTTACGGTCCTGCGCAGACCGGGCAGATCATTGTATGTGACTGTAATGACTGATACTTTCATAGGCCGAAATCATTTGCCCCAGATTCCGGCAGCAGTACCGGAGATCAGTTTTGACAGCTGTAATTTGCCCACAACCGCCTGTGCGACATAAACGAAAGAGGGAAACAGCAATACGCCGTATACGCCCAGCAGCCTGCAGCTCCATACAAGACAAGGCCAGGATATTACGGCAAATACAATATACAGGATCAGCTGCAGACGGATGGCGCCGATACCGTTTATGGCGTACATGTATATGTCGGCAAGGCTTTTGGTGAGCACGAATACGGCCATGGCCGCAGATAAGGTGAACGGAACGGTTACGCTGTCCTTTATCCAGATACGATAGAATATACGGGAAACCGACAGCATCAGAATCGCCGCCAGAACGGACAGCAGCCAGAGTTTCTCCAGTTTTGACAACGTCCCTCTCATCCAGTCAGTATCCTTTTTGGTATAGGCATCCGTGAAAGCCGACCAGAATGGGTTGATGACAATGACCATCACCATGTAAAGGATATTGAAATACTTGTTCGCTATGTTATACTGGGTAACGCTCACTGGCCCGATTTCTCTTGACAGGACAAGGTTTATCATCTGGAAAATCAGAATGATGCAGATGTAAATGACGAAAAACTGTATTCCTTTGCCAAGAATGTCCTTGACAAGACGGATTCTTATCATCCCGATTCGTGGAGCATATTCCCTGTACCTTGTAAACCTGAAGGCATACATTGAAGACAGCAGCATGACTAGGCATGGAACCCCTGCGAAGTAAAGGGACAGATTCAGGAGGCTTCCATTCGATACCCGGGTCAGAATAAAAATGGATATCAGGGAGAACACTTGCCCAAGGCAATTAACAACAGAGGCATATCCCGGTTTCTGGTCTGCCGTTAGAACAGTGGCAAAGGTGTTGACTACCATGTTAAGGCATAAAAAGAACCCAAGTATGGCAAATACCTGCCTCAACTCAGTCCCGAGTGCGGAATCGACTTTCAACAGTCCTGGCCAGTCCAGGAAGTGGTTAACTATGATCAGGCATACAAAAATTATTGTAGCTGTTATCGTTAACGAGAAATATGTCGTGGAGAGATATTCCCGGGCCAATTTAATATCATCGTGTGCTTTTGCCTGGACAAACTTATTGCGGAAGCCGTTCGCTAGTCCAAGGTCAAAAATGGCAATCCAGCCTATGATTGAAGATACTGTGAGCCATATCCCATATTGGGTGGGGTTGACATAGTTTATTGTCATCGGCACCACCAGGAGAGAACAAAGTATGCCTATTCCCCTGGCGACAAGGGAAATGGCGATATGCCTGGTCGCCTGCGCCGAGCGGCTGCTCATGGATGAAAGCGTGTCTCTTATACTTTTCATGATTGCCGTTCGCCCGTGGTGTTATATAACATGAAAATATAGAAGCATGGCCACAGAATCTTGTCCATTGTGTTGAAGCAGGCAATGGTGACGCTCCCCACCAGTATCAGGACCGCATTGAATTTCACGAAATACGGTTTGCTCCGGCCAAGCCCTTTGACAATGAGAATGACAAAGGCAATAATCGGCAGGACGCCATAAAAATTCCACAGCCCCACGAACCCGACATCGGAATTGTAGATTCCCTCCGCCATCAGGTCCTGCATCAGGGAAGTAGTATTGGCCGATATGAAACCGGTACCTGTCAGGTAATATACAAAGCTCGGGCAGGCGTCGAACAGGAAGTAATTATAGGCGAGAATCCGGTTATAGTCATCGTCGCCAAGTTCTGTGAACGTTTGTGTGAAAAGTTTGATCCATTGCGGCAGTGTAAATGCCACCAGGCCGATAAGCAGAGCGACGGCTCCGATCCTGAAAAAGACAGTCTGCCTTGTGTCTTCGCCTTTGATGGATAGAAAGACATAAGCGAAAATCAGGGCCGATGCAAACAGAATGGTCCTGTTCTGAAGCAGGAAGATTCCGGCCATGAAAAATACCGACCATGCAAAATCGCGCATGTTGAAACCGTCTTTCTTAAGTCTGTCCAGAAAGAAGAAAAGGGCGATGGGAAGGCAATGGAAGCCGGGAAGGTACATGATAAACGAATCTTCGTCTATCAGCTCTTTGGGATTGTCGGGATCTGTGTATGCCATCCTGTCAAGCACGGGAAGGCCCACGGCATCCATTATGGAAAAGGCAAGCAGAATTATGGAAAAGACTACCATGGCCTTCTCGATGTCTTTCATGGTGGGATTCACCAGGCCTATTACAGGCAATGCGAGGAAGGCGACAAGTGTCCTGGATGCGATAAAGGAGGTGAGGAAAGTCTGGCCGTAAAGTGCTTTGACGGCGAAAAAAGATACGAATGCGCCTCCCCATACAAGCAGCAGCGGCCAGTAATAAGGCCTTATGGTAAGGGTGTAGTACTTGTCCCGCGTGTTATACATGAAATGCCCGGCAATCAGCCAGCCAAGGAAAAGAATCAGGCAGTTGTCGTTGGTCGTGATGGCCGAAACCGGAGTAAAATGGAAGAAGTTGACCGATATGAGCATCAGAATCAGCAGGTATGCCGATTTGTCGAAGGGAACACGAATCCGAAGGTGCTCCCACAGATGCCCGGACAGTCCCATTTTATTTTCGAAGGCTGACAACGACGGCACCGGCGATGCCGGCAAGGATCATCCATAAAAGCGCAAGCCTGACTTTGGACGGTTTGCCGTTGTTGGGAGCCTTGGCCCGCTGAATGTCCACAAGAACAGGGGTTTCCTGTTGAACCTTGGCCCTTGCGGTCATGAGATTCTGCGCAGTCGAATTGAACAACTGGTATTTCAGCTGCGCATCGTTTTGCAGGAGCTGCCTGGTTACCTGCGCGCTGCTGGTCTGTATGCCCCGGTTGGAATCCAGATATCTTGCATAGGCCCGCTGTGCCTGAAGGTATTCTTCGTTTGTCTGTTCGTAAAGCTTTTCAAAATAGTCCACGTTATCCTGGGCTTTCCCTATTCTGTAGTCGGTTACGAACTTCCTGAGATTGTCGCCCACTGCATTTGCCACCTGCGCTGCAATAACCCTGTCCTGCATGGTAACCTTAACGACCAGCGCGTATGTCTTTTTCTCTACTGTGGCTTTTATGCTTGCCGACAGAGCCTTGATAACAGATTCCTGCTCTTTGGTAAGCCGAAGGGAATCTGTCACGGCGCATCCTTCGCTCTCTTGGTCACCGGCCTTTGAGAAAAGCCCCTTTACTGCGTTCACTGCAATTCTGGGCAGCCCGATTACATAGGCATACCAGGGCGTTCTGGTGTAATTGGCTATGTAGTCGTACAAGTTTGTATCGACTGTTTCTTTACCCTTGGCAAAGGACACGGGCATATCAAAAAGTCCGATGCAGAAATCGTCAGAGCCGATTATGGTCGGATACAGCTCGGGATGCATCGCATCCGTAAGGGCCAGCGAATTTACATTGACGCCGGCAAGGCTTGCCAGGGTGTTGAGCCCGCCCACGGACGAACGTGTAGTGATTTCGGGCGCCACGACAGCCGTTGCCGTAAACGTCTTGGGTTTGCTCAGGCCGATTACAATGCCCAGCAGTGCACCGCCCAGGGCCCATAGCAGGATGGTTTTCCACCCCTTGACAACCCTCATAATGTATGGCTTCAGGTCAATGTAAACGACCTTCCCGTCGTTCTCGTTTGTACTCATTGCCGTTATTTTCTAAACAGATTCACAATTGTGGCGACCATGGTGGCCACGGACGCCGCCGATGTGCCGATGGCCAGCCATTCGCCGGTCCTCAGGCCTTCCTTCTCCGGCTTCGTGGGCACTATTATTTCGCAGCCGGGTTCCAGCTTCGCGTTCTTTCCCACAGTTGCCGTGCCGTTCATGTATACAACATAAACCTTTGTCTTTCTGGCCCTTTCCGTGTATCCGCCGGCTTGCTTGATGTAGTAGTTCACGCTTTTTCCGTTCACAAACTGCACGGTGTTGGGATACAACACCTCGCCCTGTATTCTCACCGTCGAGGCCATCTCCGGGATTATCAGCTCGTCTCCGTCACGGAGCACAAGGTCGTAGTTGCCGCCGGGGTCCTTTATGGCCTTGTCAAGCTCCAGGCCCACATTGTATATGTCTTCGACCTGAAGTTTGTCCATGTCCAGCGAATCCTTCTTGGAGGCTGTCTGCGTGGCCAGCCTTGTTACTTCCTCCCTCACGTTCTTTTCGTACGTGCTGATTTTCCTCTTTAGCATCGCGCCCTTGATATTGCCGTTTGGCGTGGCTCCGCCGGCCCTTTTAAGCAGTTGGGACACCGTCTCGTTGGTGCTCATGAGGGTGTACTGACCCGGGAAAGTGACCTCTCCAGAAATAATCACGTTCCTCTGCTCTATGTATGAAGGGCTCTTTCTCACCGAAACTATGTCGTTGGGCTTGAGTATGAGGCTCTTTGAGCCGCTTTCCACCATTCCGTCTTCGATGGAAAGCGTGAACACCTGTGCCAAGTCGTTGGAAGCGCTTGTTGACGAGGTTTCGGAAATTCTTCTGGAAACGTCCACGCGAGCCGATGATGCGCCTTCGGTGAGGCCGCCGGCCATGAAGATGAGGTCTTCAACTGTGGTGTTTTCGGCGAATTTGTAGTCGCCGGGATTCACCACCTCACCGGTTATCGTGAAGTCTCCCTTCGGCTCAAATTCATTTTTGTCGGCTATCATCAGGACGTCGCCGTTTCTTAGGACGATGTCATCGGCAAGGCCGTTCATTATGCCACTAAGGGGCACGGAACGCACTTCCAGGGAGCGGTCCTCCTTTTCGCGGAGGAGCTGGGCGCGACCCGTGAAAGCCTCCGGAAGAAGGCCTCCGGCGTGCTCTATCAGCTGTTTTACCGTTGCGATGTCTCCTCCAAGCTGGAACTTTCCGGGACGGCGGACAGCTCCCTCGACAGATACCTTGTTGGCAAAGGCTTCCACCTTGTTGCCAACCGCCGTGACTATGTCTCCGTCGGCCATGCCGAAGCCGGCGAAATCATTTTCCTTGACGGTGAAAATGCTGTTGGTGCGTCCGTCGTTGCGTTCCACCTGGACTTCGGCCTTCCAGGCGCCGCTTGCAAAGCCGCCCGCATAGCCTATCAAGGCCGATACAGGCTCCCCGGCCTTGAGTTCATAGAACATGGGGCGCTTTACGAAGCCGGTTATGCCCACGAGCGTGTCGTACGCGGGGACGTATATGACGTCTCCTTCCCTGAGCGCAGCGTCTGTTCCGGTATTTCCGCCGAATATGTAATCATAAACGTCGGCCGTGGCGATTACTTCCCCGCCTCTGGAAATACGGACGTTGCGAAGAGAGCCGATGGGCGTAATGCCGCCCGCCTGGTACAGCGCGTTGAAAACCGTGGAAAAAGATGAAAGCCGATAAGTGCCAGGGACATTGACTTCGCCCACTATGCTCACCTGGATGGTGCGCACTTCACCGAGGGTGACGGCAATCTGGGACTGGCCGCTGGAGAGGGTGGCGTAGGTTCTCGAAAGAACTGACTTGAGTTTCCCCCTGGCCTGCTTGACGGTGAGTCCCGAAAGGGCGATATGCCCGACCCTGGAAACCACGATGGTGCCCTCTGGCGTTATCGTCTGCTTGATTGTGACCTCGCTGGCGCCCCAGATATCAATCAGCACCTGGTCTCCGGGACCCAGCACATAGTCTTCCGGTGTGGCTGCGTTCTGATTAGGCTCGAAGGACAGCATCTCGGATGAAAAGATATCCTGGCCGTAGATTATTTTATTG
Source organism: uncultured Bacteroidales bacterium (assembly GCA_946616285.1). GTDB lineage: Bacteria > Bacteroidota > Bacteroidia > Bacteroidales > UBA932 > Cryptobacteroides. The sequence continues at coordinate 14,215 of CAMOIT010000020.1, forward strand.
CCGTCAATGTCGAAGAGGCCGGCATATTCGTTATCCTGATCCTCTCCCTCCAGAGCGGCATCCTTCTGCTTCGTGCGGTCCTGGATGGCCGGTTTTTGCGGAACCGGGCTTCTTTTGCGGCTGGTCTCGTCAATCTCTTCGACGGCCGTCTGGCCGTCTGCCGCGTTGCCGTTCTGGGAGCGGTATGTCTGCATAAGCCGCTGGAGCTGGGCGGTGCTCACTCCGCGTGACATCAGCTCAGTGCCTATCTGCGCCTCGCTTTTACCCTGCGCCATCGCGCTGGAAATATAACGTACGATCTGCTGGTCCGTCATCTGGGCGGCGGCGTCGAAGGCCCCGGCAAACAGTAGCACGGCAAGAAGTATGGAAATCTTACGTTTCATTCGTGGTCATTGGATATTGTTCAAATAACAAATATACGAAAATTTGCAAAATACATTGCGAAACCATAAATAATTGCTAAGTTTGTGCATGCCCAAAACCATCCTCAAGACAGTAAGTCTGTCAATTCTGGTCATTCTGCTTGCCGCGCAAACAAGTTTCGCGGAAAAGTATCCGCGCACCGAGCGAACCGATTCCCTTTTGAATGAGCTGCTGGTAAAACTGGACAGTTCTGAAGTGTACGCCGCAAGGAAAGAGGCGGCGATAAATTCGTTGAAGGCGCGGCTTTCAGCAAGCACGGAAAATGATGAACATTACTCACTCCTTCATTCCATTGCCAGAGGCTACGCCGACTGCAAAGTGGATTCGGCTATCTTTTATCTGGAAAAACTGGTAGGACTGGCGCAGCAAGCCCAGGACGACTCCGTGCTATTCCGTTCCCGTATGGATCTTGCCGATGTGCTATCAGGTGCCGGGTATTACATGGAGTCCTTCCAGACTTTGAATGATGTCCCGCGGGGGAGACTTTCCGGAGAGTTTCTGGTACGTTATTTTTACACGAAGGCTTCTTTCTATCATACCCTGTACAACAGTTACAAAGAGCCGGAATCATTCCGGGAGGAATACAGGGAGCAGTATTCCCAGTACCGGGATTCGGTTTTGCAGCTGGCCGATACATCCAGCATTCTGTATCTGCATGCCATTGAGAGGAAGGAAGCCCGGGCCGGGAATTTTGACAAGGCAAGACATTATAACGCTGTATGGAAGTCGAAGATAAAAAATCCGAGGTCGACCCAGATGGCGACATGTCTGTACGACAGCTTCGCCATAGCTTATGTTTACGAGCACAGTCTCAAGGGGGAAGATATCGACAATCTTCTGGAGTCGGCCATCCTTGAGGTGGAACTTGGTAAACTGGATATCGCGTCCCTGAATCGTGTTCAGACTCTTCTTCTCGGTGAGAATCAATACAAGGCGGCCAAGAAGGTGTCGGACTATTATTTCGCTTCTCTTCTGAAGTTCGGTTCCAGGGTAAGGCTCATAGATGTTATAGACCAGACGGTAAGGGTTAACAAGCAGATTATCAGGTCACTTCGCCGTTCGTACGCTTTTTCCGTCATGGCTGTCGCGTTTGCTTCCATCCTTTTGGTTGCACTGGTCATAGCAGTTATCCTGATTAATTCCTCCAGGCACAAGGTTCAGGCTCTCAATGAGGAGCTGAAACGCTCCGACTCCATCGCCAAGGGTTACGTGGGCGTGGTTTTCAAGCTGTATTCGTCATATATCAAACGCCTGGAAGTATTCAGGGCCAAGATTCACTCCAACCTGAAAAAAGACAGGATAGATACCGCCCTGGAACTCACCATCCCTTCCGGTGAATTCGAATCCGAGGAGCGGAAGGCGCTCTTCCACCACTTCGACACGGCCTTCGTGAGCATTTTCCCCGATTTCATCGAAAAAGTTAACAGCTGCCTGAGGCCGGACGCCGTCATCGTCCCCAAGAAAACCGAGATTCTTAACGGCGAGCTAAGGGTGCTGGCGCTCTCGAAACTTGGCATTGAAGACAGCTACGAAATAGCTGAAATGCTTCACTGTTCGGTCAAGACAGTGTATAATCTCCGGTCCATTATCAAGTCCCGCCTTGCGGTACCGGAAGCGGATTTTCGCAGGATTTTGGGACTTGATTAAAGAGTGAGCGTATAGGAGCCCGGGCCGTAGGTCTGGGCTTCGTTTTCTCCGGGCAGCGTTACCGAGGCTGATGCTCCCTCAGGAACCGTGAAATGCCATGTGCAGACGTTTCCTTCGTATTTCCATGCGCTCCTGATGGTGCCGGCGGCGCTGTGATATTCGGCGTCGATCCAGCCGAGGCGCTTTTCCGGGACAGGCTTCATTATTATATGCTTGAACCCCGGCTCTGCAGGGTCGGCTGCAATCCCGGCGGCGGTTTCCCATATCCACTCGCAGACGCTGCCGTAGGCGTAGTGATTGAAGCTGTTCATGCCCTTGGGCCCCATTCCGTTTTCCAGCGTATAGCTGTTCCAGCGCTCCCAGATGGTGGTTGCACCGTTATCCACTGAGTATAGCCAGCTGGGGTTCTTGCGCTGGAACAGCAGATCCCAGGCAATATCCGCCATGCCGTTCTCCGTGAGCGTCTGCATAAGGATGGAGGTGCCAAGGAAACCGGTCTGCAGGCATCCGCCGTGCGCGGCGAAGTTTTCCCTCAGGCGGGCAATCATGGCATCTTTCGCTTCACCTTCCACGACTCCGGTTTTCAGAGCGAACAGGGCGGGCGTCTGCATCGTGTTCAGAATATCCGTCTTGAACAGTCCGTCAGGGCCGATGAAATGCTCCTTGATGTAATTCCTGGCCGTTTCCGCCATGGCTTCATACTCTCCGGCATCGCGTCCTGTTGCAGCAGCCATGTCGCGCATCATCTCTGCGTCAAGGACCCAGTAGCAGGCCCCCAGGTAGTTCCAGTATGCAATCGTTTCCGGAAGGAGATGGCGTTTCCCGTTGGCGTCCTTTGCCGTGTATGCCCTTTTGCTGTTGCTCTCCAGGGCTTCGTAGCTCAGCCAGTCGGCCCACTGATAATTGCCGTTCTCCTCTATGTTGGTTTCAAAATCGTAGCGGGTTTCGTTCACATGGCCGATGAACCGGACCATCGACTCCCAGCTTTCGTCAATGATGGAAGTGTCCCCGAACTGCTTCCAGACTATCCAGGGGACTATTATGCCGGCGTCTGACCAGCCAAGTCGCATCATGTGCATGGTCTTGGAGCCGTACTGGCCAAAGGGCGCCACTCCCGGAATGCCGCCGGAAGGCCCCTGGGAGTCCCTTACGTCCCTCATCCACTTGTGGAAGAAGGCGTCTGTGTTCGCAAAGAAGGTTCCGGTTTCCGCAAATACCTGAGTGTCAGCAGTCCAGCCGAGTCGCTCGTTGCGCTGGGGACAGTCTGTCGGTACGGAAAGGTAGTTGGACAGCTGGCCCCAAAAGGCATTGGAGATTAGCCGGTTGATATCGGGATTTCCGGTCGTTATGGTGCCAGTTTCCATCTCATGCTTTATCGAAGTGACAGGGACGGACAGTATGGAGCTGAACTGGACATCCGCCGATGCAGTGATGGAAAGATACCTGTAGCCGAAGAAGGTATGTAGGGGCATATAGCTTTCCCATACATTTCCGGGACCGAAGGTGTACTCAAGGCTGAAGCAGCCTTCGGCAAGCCTCAGGTTGGTCCTGTGCACGCTTCCTTCAGGTGCGTCCATGCCGCGGCTCTGCGCGCCGTTGCCGTCGTTCAGTATTTCTCCGGGAAGGCAGGAAAGGACGGTCCCTTCCGCAGCCTTGAACCTGAATGCGGGCACTGCAGCGGCATTCTGGCCGAAGTCCACCACCAGCGTTTCGCCTTCTTTCAGGTCAATAACATCTCCGGGGGAGTATTGGCGAAGTTTAACTACAGTGCCGAACTCCGTGGGCGTGGAACCTTCGATATCTTTATAGACGTATGCTTCTATTGGTTTGAGTGTAAGGTCTTTGCGATAGCATATCTCTGCGCCGGCCGCTGGCACGATTTCTCCGGAGAACTCAGTATTTATTTCCGGAGCGGAAAGCTTTTCTGGAGTGTCGAAACCCTGGGGAATGCGGGCGTCGTAGGCTTCTCCGTCAAAAATGCCTGCGTGCGTTACCGGGCCTGCGATTCCGGCGGTCCAGTCCTGCGCCCCGGTACCAAGGATGGAGGTGCTGCCGTCGGCGAAACTGAGCTGTAGGACAGCGCGGAAGGCGGGTTTATCGCCCAGCATGCCTTCGTTTCCGTCGGGGGTGACAATCTTGTCGGCCCACCAGCCGGGAGTGACTTGCGCCGAGAGGACATTCTCCGCTCCGGCGGCCTTGTTGAAAGCGTCGGTGATGTCGTACGTGTAGGATGCGCGGGTTTTCAGAGGATGCGTATAACCCGGCTTCAGGGCGTCGTTCCCCACAGGCTTTCCGTTTATGTAAATCTCATATACGCCAAGAGCCGTAGTCATCCAGACTGCCTTCACCACCTCCTGAGGGTTCCTGAGCGTAGAAAGGAACCAGCTTGAGCCGTCTGCTGCGCGGTAATTCTGCCTGCCGTTCACTATGCCTGTAACAACCGGAGCGTCCGCGGCCGAAATCCAGGCCGAAGCATCCCACGCGGAATCCGCAAGGGCGTCCGTGCGTGTTCCGACGACGGTATTATTAAGCCATCGGTCCGAAAAATCCAGCATCCATTTCCAGTCCAGGTCATTTATGCCGTGTGCTCCTTTACGTTTGATATACCCCAGCGTGGTGCCCATTGCATAGGTTTCATAGGAGTGAGGGAAATCTACGTCCGGGAATCCTTCGGCCCCAAGTAGGGTCCATACGGGGGAGGCGGCCTTCAGGGCAAGGAATTCGCCGCGGGCGTCGAACCATGGATTGGTGAAGCCTTCCACAAGGAGCGGGCGCGGAGCTATGCAGGCAAGGAGCATGTGCTGGTCGAAGGGCATGGCCTTCCTTTCCTTCTCCGCGTATTTTGCGAACTCCCTGCACCACCAGTAGCCGAAATGCTCCACCTCGGACGAAACGTATTCGCCGAAGTTGCGTTTTGCCAGTGGGACGCCCCCGCCGCCGGTCTGGTTAAGGGCAACGACTGCAAAGCGCCTGTCGTACGCACCGGCAAGAAGGGCGGCCTTTCCAAGTCGCGAAGATCCTGTGAGAAGCACTCTGGATGCATCAATGGCAGGGTCTTCCTCCATCATGTCCATGCCGCGGCAAAGTGCCCAGGCCCACGCCATGATGGAGCCTGTAGTGCAGTCCGGATCCCATAGCTCGTAAATGTTGGTGCGGGCAATGCGCAGCTGCTCTTCCGGATCCTGCAATTCGTCCGGGTCAGGAGAAACGTCCTCGTAGCAGGCGGTGACGTAGGTGTACCCGCGCGACAGGATATCCTTCATTGGAACGGGAAAACGCTCCTGGGTGTATATGGCGTCATTCCCATAGTAATTCAGGGAAATCACCGCCGGAGTGGGCTCCTTGGCCTGTGCGGGATAAAGAATCAGCCAGTCAATGTGGGGACCGGTGCCGTCTTCGCGGAAGGTCATCCTTACGCGGCGCCTTATTGCATAATCCTCCTGCGGAGTGCTCTCCTCGGTCGTCTCAAGGTATATGTGGGACGAAGGCGGCATTGTGCCGTACATCTCGCTCTGGAACAGCTCCAGAATGTCCGCACGGCGTTTTTCCCACTTCTCGGCCGTCTCCACTTTGGTGCTGTCGGGGAAGATTAAAGGGTCCGGCAGAGTATACGGCTTTACTTTCTTTTCGTCCTTGTTGTAATTCCAGCTTAGCTTGTTGTCTTTTAAAGTGAGCCCGTTAATGGAATATTGGTCCGGGGCTTCTTCAATGTTACGCCTGCGCCTGCACTTGAGCGTACATTTCTGGATTTCGATGTTCTCCGCCACGGACATTGGTATGTCTTTGCGGTCCTTAAGGTCGAAATATTGCGTCCAGGGCTTTGCGTACACTATGTTCCATACTTCGCCAGTTACTCCTTCTATCCGGATGTCGGAGTACTTCTGGGGCGTGTCCGGCCGCATTTTAAGCCAGAGCAGCCTGTGCGTGTCCTTGACCTTGGAGTTCCGTAGAATGACATTCTTTGCGCCGATGCATTCGCTGCCGAAAACCAGCACGCCGGGGCCATGGCCGAAACTGCAGTCTTCCACCAGTATGTTGGCATTGGTGCCGTTGTCGGGGTCTTTGTCGGCCCAGGGGCCCTTGCCGCCCTTTACGGCGATGTGGTCGTCTCCGGTTGCGATGTTGCAGCCTGTTATGTGGACGTCCTGGCAGGCGTCGATGTCTATGCCGTCCGAGCAAGGGGCCTTCACCGGCTCAATCGGAGCGTATATGCTCACTCCGCCGATGTATACACGCCTGCACTTGTACAGATGGATGTTCCAGAAGGCCGAATTCCGGAGCCTGACGCCTTCGATTGTAACGTCGGTGCTGTTGCTGATGCCCATCAGCCGGGGACGCTTTACCTGCAGGTTCGTAAGGGAAGGATTCTCCTTCAGGCCGGCCCAGAACTGCTCCCAGAAAGGCTGTCCGCACCCGTCTATGACGCCTTCCCCGAGGACCGAGAAACCGTCGCATCCGTCGGCATTGATAAGCGCCGATGCAAACGGCTGCAGCACGCCTTCTATATGTACGGGAATGTCGGGGAAGTTTTCTATGTCCGTGCTGCCTTTAAGGACGGCGCCCTTTTCAAGATAAAGGTGCGTCTTGGGCCTGAAAAACAGCGCCCCTGACAGCCAGGTGCCTTCCGGAATAACTACCGTGCCGCCTTTCACCGAAGCGGCGTCGATGGCCTTCTGGATGGCCTCCGTCTGGATCTTCGTGCTGTCATGGACGGCGCCGAAGTCCGTAATTACGAACTGGCGTCCCTTCGCGGGCTTTGGAACGCTCCTGAACCATTTGTTCATTGTGCTGCCGTCCGGCCAGCGCTCTTTTGCCGAAGCCGGAACGGCCAGGACGCATATCAGCAGTATGGCAAGAATTCTTCTCATTGACACCCTTATAATAGTTCTCCAAGCCTGGACAAATCTTCCAGAATAAGGTCTCCTTCCTTGCAGGCCTTTGCTGCAAGCTCAGGAGTAGTCTCGCCGGATAGCACCAGTACGGGAAGGGCACCGGCGTTGCGCGCCATGGCTATGTCTGTGTAAACTCTGTCGCCGACCATGGCCACCTGGTCTTTTTCAAGGCCTAACTTGTCTTCAAGGTCGAAGAGCATGGCCGGGTCCGGTTTCCCAAGGACTATGTCCGCCTTTCGGCCCGTAGCCTCTTCTATGCATTTCTGGATGGAGCCGCAGTCAATGAGAACTGTTTCCTCCTCCGTAGGGCACACCCTGTCCGGGTTTGTGGCAAGATACGGAACCCCGCGGCTTGCCCACCAGGCTGCTTTGCACAGTCGCTTGTAAACAAGGGTGGTGTCGAAGGAAACCACCAGAAGGTCCGGCGCCGTGGGACAGTCCTCGTCCTGAAGAATAAAGCCGTTGGCGGTGAACAGGTTCTGAAGGCTTGGCGTTCCCAGCACATAGACGCGTTTTACCGACGGCATGTGCCTCCTGACGTACTCTATTGCCGCCTGGGAGGTCGTGAGCATCTGATCCGGCGTGCACTGGATGCCCATTGCGGACAGTTTCTTCAGATAGTCCTCCGTGGAGCGGGTGGGGTTGTTCGTCAGGAAGGTATAGCCGATACCTTTTCGCTTTAGAAGTTCCAGGAAATCAAGCGTGAACGGAAATATCTTTGAACCGAGATATATGGTCCCGTCCATGTCCATCACTATGTGCCGTATGCGGCTAAGGCGCTCTTTCATACCTTTATGAAAAACTTGTTTTTATACATTATAGTCAGAAGGAGCATGACCAGAGAGGCGTTTCCGATGGCCTGAGGCAGGGTATTGTACTGTAGCATTTCGCCAATACAGTAGGCCGTGATTGCGTTCATTCCGTAAATCTTGAGCCAGCCAAGTCCCTTTTTCCAGCCGCGGACGTCCACAATATAATAAGTAATCGCCGTCAGGAGAAAGCAGATGCCGCCCGAATACAGCGTCATGGTGCTGCTCCAGATTTTCTTGATTATGGGGAACAGCGGACTCAGAAGAAGGCCTGCGGCCACAAGGACCGCGCCTGCGATGGCAAGGTCAAGGGCCTTGCGGGCGGGGGAATGCTTACCGCTGCGGAGCATCTGCCCTGCGAAGCAACCCAGCAGCACAGTTACTGCGAAGTTCAGGCTGGACAGCACCCAGGTGTACTGGTAGCGCTTCATGAATCGCCAGCTGCCGTCATCGGCCCATGCCACGCCGTCTCTGTGGAACCCCAGGACAGCCTTGTCCACCGTCATGGCCACATTTCCCTGCGGGTCCGTATTCATTCCGGTGCAGGCGAAAGCAATCCAATATGCTGCAAAAAGCAGGACGCAGGCCACCACCTGCCACTTTACGTCCGTATGGACAAACAGCAGGGAGGCGATCACGTATCCTACGGCTATGGACTGGAGGGTATTGGCAAAGGGATGGAACATTTTCCAGTCCCAGAGCAGGAGGTTACCCTGTACAATCCATCCGAGTACAAAGAGGACGACAAAGCGCCTGAGGAGTTTAATGTAAAAAGCCCCGTCCGGTTTTACTCCGTTCTTGTATTTGGCCATGGAAAACGGAATGGTGATTCCGGACATGAACAGGAAAAGCGGCATTATGATGTCCCAGGTCACGAAACCTTCCCACTGCACATGCTGCAGTTGGTGGGACAGCCATCCTGTGCCGTCAGGGAACAGTTTGCAGATGTTTCGCAGTATGGGGCCAAGGAACAGCAGCAGGAACATGTCGGCCCCGCGAAGGATGTCAAGCGACTCCAGGCGTTCTTTGTTTACCATACGGTATCTGGCAAGACAAATAATCCGTCGATGCCTGTAAGTATGAGCCTGCCTTCATACATCCCGAGGTCTTCCGGCTCTCCGGTGATAATGGGCATAAGGTCCACGTCCTTTTCCATCTGTTTGGTCTCCAGGTTCCAGACAAAAAGATGGGAAGGGAATTCCTCCGTGCCGAAACCGGTGGGCATGTAAAGCCTGCCGTCTTTGATGTAAAGACCCTGGCCGATAGTGGCGAAGGAGAAGCCGTAATCCTCGATCAGATAGTTCTCCAGGGCGTCTTCCGGTTTAAGGATTACCCAGTCGGTGTCCGGCTTGGGCAGTGCGAATTTTATAGTCCTGTGGCGGTTGTTCTCTACGTCACGGTCGTTCGTGGTGTTGCCATAGCCGTACAGCATTCGGTTAGGTGCGTCCACAACCCATTGAAGTGCGTAGCCGTAGTCTCCGTTAACGTCGTCGTAGGCAATAGTCTGTACTTTCTTTGCGCCGCCGAAACCCGGAAGGATGCGCTCTACATAGCATACGTCCTTGTACTCCTCCACATTCTTCTTGGAGCACTGGCTCACGTAGATTAGGGGCAGGGGATCTGCAGGTTCGGCAAAATCGGCCCCGAAGGATACCACGTTGCAGTGGTTGTTCTTGTGGTAGCTCTCCAGGGGGAAACCGCCCAGCGGCTTTATTTCTGTGCCGTTGAATTGATATACGGAAATGACACCGCGGTTGTGGCCCTGGACAAGTATGTTTCCGTAAATGTCCATTCCCTGTACCCCGTGACCTTTTGTCCACTGGGGGTGACTGCACACCAGACCGGTCTGGATTCCGGTGCAGGATGCAAGCGCAAGAAGCGCGAAGATTATGATTCTGAAGATTATGATTCTTTTACTCATGAGTAGTGTTGAAATTTGCCACAGACACAAATATAATAAAAAATGCGTTGGCATGCACGCGTCGGGGAGAAAAAAAGATCCAGGCATAATTTAAATGCTGTAAACTGTGTTTTAATGTTTCCCGAAAATCGTTTATAAAAATATTTAATTAATTGAAAATGTGAGAAAAAATATTTCCCGAAGCCTTGGAGAGTTTCCCGATTTTTCAATATGCTTGGCAATCATGTTTTTTTTTTGATAAATTTGTATTTGACAAATAGTATCCAAACCGCCATATCCAAACCGCCATGAACGCTAGAACAAAATTGCTCAAATTTCTGACCCTTGCCCTTATTTTGGTTTCGCCAATGGCCTTTGCCCAGACCGTGGCCAAAGAAAGGAGCAAGTCCGACCAAGCCAAAACTATCAGGGTACTCTATTGGAATATCCAGAACGGTATGTGGGCAGATCAGGCTAATAATTACGACAAGTTCGTAGAGTGGGTGAACTCCAAGCAGCCGGATATCTGCATCTTCTGCGAAGGGGCTCAGATTTACTATGACGGCACGGGTGACCACATGCCCAACGAGGAACGTTATCTTCCTGCACATTGGGACGAGCTTTGCGCCCGCTGGGGGCACACTCACCACGTTGTGACGCCCCGCCGTCCAAGCACTTCGACCCCCTATGGCCTCAGCAACTATCCCCAGGTCATTACTTCGCGCTTTCCCATCGACAGCGTCCTCATCGTAAGGGGCCATAAGCCGGATACGGTAATCGTGAATTACAGCGGCTGGTACCAAGTACACGTGGACGGGGTGGAAAAGCCCTTGAACGTCATTACCCTGCACCTCAAACACGGAAAGTACGGCTATGGTGTACCGCAAGACCAAAGGAAAGCAAGTGAGGAGCGTTACGAAGGTGAGCAGCATCGCATCAAGGAGCTCACCTGCATTCTGGACCATACCGTCCGCACCACCGAGAATGTGGACAAGGAGCTCTGGATCATGGCGGGGGACTACAACTCCTACAATCCCAGGGACAATTTCAAGTACAAGTGGAACAAGGCATCCCTCGGCTTCTCCACTCAGCGCTACATGCTTTCCGAGTCTCCGTTCTATGACTTGGTTTCAGAGTGCTATCCCGAAACGTTCATGCCTTCCTGCGGCAACCTCAGGATTGACTATATGTACGTTTCCAAGGCCATGCTCAAAGCCTGTGACGACGTATACACCAAGACGGACTCGTTTACTGAACGTGTCCACTCCGGCGTAAAAACCTTCTACATCCCTTCCGACCACTATCCCATCATTGCGGATTTCAAACTGTCAAAGATGAAATAACCCCGATATGAGAACCAAGGCAATTATCATTACCGCGTCGGCGCTGTCCGTCTTCCTTTTCTCCTGCCAGCAAAAGGAAGAACAGACAGTTCTCCGTTCAGAGTACATCCAAGTGTACGACAACGACGCCCCGAAGCCCGTGGACAACATCCAGATCCCCTTCGACGGGGTGCAGGACGGCAAGATCCACGTTCTGTCCAACGTAGACCTCGAATGGAGGTACTTCGTAAACCAGACCACCCCCGGAAACGACTGGCTCACGATCAAATCCGTAGAGCTCGAAGCACCCGGGCACCTGGTCGTGACTTACGATGCCGCTTCCATTCTGGCCCTCAACTCTCTTGAACGCAGGGAGGGGCACCTCACCTTCAGCTGCCCTTCCGTGTCCCTGGGCAAATTCCTTCCCGTGCGCCAGGGGTACCAGAATCAGTTCCTGGAGGAGCTCTCGGATTTTGAAGGCGGATGTCTTACCATCACCGGAAATGAAACCTTCATCACGGAGAAGTACCCGGTCCTCTATTTGGACTACTTCG
>CAMOIT010000021.1 GCA_946616285.1 uncultured Bacteroidales bacterium
GCCTGGGATAGCTCTTTACGGTACCGGCTGCAATTTCCTTGTTAAGGGAAGCATAGGCACCAAGGAGCAGTTGCTGACCGGTTTGACCGCGGGCATAGAAAGTACGGCTTACCTGCACGCCGCCGAAAGAACGGTTGGCAAGATATCCGCCGTATTCACGTGCGAAAGGAACACCCTGAGCGACGCACTGGTCGATGATAGAGGCGCTCACTTCGGCCAGACGGTAAACGTTGGCTTCGCGGGAACGGTAGTCGCCGCCTTTGATGGTGTCGTAGAACAGACGGTAGATGGAGTCGTTGTCGTTCTGGTAGTTCTTGGCAGCGTTGATACCGCCCTGTGCAGCGATGGAGTGTGCACGGCGGGGAGAATCGCTGATGCAGAAAATCTTGACGTTGTAGCCAAGCTCACCCAGAGAGGCAGCTGCACTGGCTCCGCCAAGACCTGTACCCACTACAATCACTTCCAGTTTCCGCTTGTTGTTAGGAGAAACAATACGGATTTCGGACTTGCGCTTTGCCCATTTGGCAGCAAGCGGTCCTTCCGGAATCTTTGAATTAAGTTTAGAATCGGCCATATTTTTATAAATTGGTAATAGTCTAATCCATCCGCAAAAATAAGCATTTTTACGGATTATATTAGCATTTTTCAAATATTCTGGCTAAAAAAGTGAACCGCTTTCGTCCGGATTATACTTTCGCTGGGAAAGATACTGCTCCATTCCAAGATGAGAATAGGCAAGTTCAGTGGCGACGCGGCCTCTCTGGGTACGTATTATGAAGCCTTCCTTAATAAGGAAAGGCTCGTAAACCTCCTCCAGGGTACCGGCATCCTCACTCACCGAAGTCGCAAGCGTACCTATACCCACAGGACCGCCCTTGAAAGTGGTAATAAGAGTCCTGAGAATCTTATTGTCGATAGCATCCAGGCCCCTCTTGTCTATCTTAAGCTTATTAAGGGCGAAACGCGTGATTTCCAGATTTATGCGTCCGTCTCCAAGTACCTGGGCGAAGTCGCGCACCCTCTTCAGGAGGGCATTTGCTATACGGGCAGTTCCGCGGCTCCTTAATGCAATCTCAAAAGCGGCATCGTCGTCTATTTCCAACTGCAGGATACGCGCAGACCTTAAAACTATATTCTTAAGATCGGCTGTATCGTAGTATTCCAGAGCGCAGTTTATGCCGAAACGGTCACGCAGGGGAGCAGTCAGGAGGCCGCTCCTGGTAGTTGCCCCGACCAGAGTGAACGGATTAAGGGAAATGCGAACAGACCTTGCGCCCGGCCCCTTGTCTATCATTATATCGATGACATAGTCCTCCATTGCCGAATACAGATATTCCTCTACCTCTGGAGACAGACGGTGAATCTCGTCTATGAACAGCACGTCTCCGCTCTCCAGTGAGGTAAGCAGACCGGCAAGGTCTCCCGGTTTATCCAGAACCGGACCTGACGTCACCTTCATATTTACACCCATCTCGTTGGCAATAATATGTGCCAGGGTGGTCTTACCCAGTCCGGGAGGACCGTGGAAAAGAACGTGGTCAAGGGCTTCGCCACGCAGCTTTGCAGCCTTTATATAAATATTAAGGTTCGATACAATTTCCTTCTGGCCGGTGAAATCGTCCAGTCCCTGCGGGCGGATAATTCCGTCGAATTCATTATCTTTGCGGTCGATTGTATCGTGCGGATTGAAATCGTTCATATCGTCGTAGGTCAATTCAGATACAAATATAGTTTTTATTTTTAAGATATAATGGTTTTTATATAGCTGTTAATATGTTGAAAACTTATAATAAGTATTTAAAAACCATTTATTTAAGACGATAATTGAATGTGGAAAAAATAGTGATATCCTGTTTATGGATTGTCAGTAACCCGGGCATGGTTTTTCCGCCCCGCCTGTAAACAGGCTTATAAACAGCTTATCAACAGGTTTTCCACAGGTTAAAACGGATAAATGTTAATATCTACTCAAGCGTCGTCGCTGCTGCAGGAAAAAGTATCAGGTTCCAGAGAAACTTTCTGCGGCGGGTTATTCTTGTCTGCACGATGGGCGGTTCTTTCACAAGTAGCCAAAGAAGGAGTTCATTTTATAATACTTCCTTCAAGGGAAGCAGCCGAATACTGCTCGGCCGATCTATACAATTTAGTAGAAGGGGACTGCGTGTTTTTCCTGCCTGAATCGGGAAAATCCGTGGAAAGGAGCAATTACAAGTCGTCCATTGGTGTCCAGCGCACGGCTGCAATAGGAAAGCTGATGCAAAGCGGGGGAGAGGAAAGGCTGTTTATAGTCAGTTATCCCGAAGCTGTCGAAGAAAAGATACCTTCTGCAAAAAAGCTTTCGGACGCGCTTTTTACAATAAAGGTAAACGACGAAATTCCGCACGAAAAACTGCGAAACAGGCTTCAGGAAGAAGGATTTGAAAAGGTTGACTTCGTATCAGCACCGGGACAGTTTGCAATGAGGGGCGCAGTCATCGACATTTTTTCCTATTCGCTTGAAAGACCCTATCGCATAAGCTTTTTCGGAAACGAAGTAGATAAGATCAACACCTTCGACTGTAATACACAGCTGTCCGTAGAGCAGATGGATTCGGCCGATATTTATCCTGACATAGCAGCACGCGAAGCTGCCGAAGATGAAGGCGAAAGCCTTTTCACTCTTTTTCCGAAAGATGCAACCCTATGGCTGGATTCGTCGGACATGTATAAGGATAAAGAGTTCTTTAAAGAGGCCGAAAGTTTCAGGAGAGTATATCTTGATATGCCTTTGTTACGTTCCGACGTACCTCAGATTAAATTCAACATAGCTCCGCAGCCTGTTTTCAACAAGAATTTCGAACTTCTTATCGCCGATATCCGTTCCCGCATGGAAAGTGGATATAAAGTTTACATTTTCGGAGAAAAAGAAAGCCAGCTTGAGCGTCTGCGTTCCATTATGCTTCAGGATAACCATGCCCTGATGCCGGAATTCGTTAAAGGAAAAAACATCCATTCAGGCTTTATCGACCACGATGACAGGCAGTGCTGGTATACCGACCATGAAATATTCGACCGCTTCCACCGCGTACGGATGCGCCGGACGGTGGAAAAGTCTGAGCAGCTGACGATAAACGACCTCAGTTCCTTCAACCTTGGCGATTATGTGGTTCATATCGACCATGGAGTAGGCGTTTTCGGCGGCCTTGTGAAGATGAAGGACGATTACGGACGCACTCACGAAGTTGTAAAACTGATGTATCACGGCGGCGACGTAGTTTTCGTCTCGGTTCATTCCCTTCACAAGATTTCCCGCTTCCGTTCAAAGGAAGGTGAGGCTCCGAAAATAAACAAACTCGGCTCCAAGACCTGGAGCAATATGAAATCGGCCGCAAAGTCGCGCGTAAAGGACATCGCCAAGGAACTTATTCAGCTTTATGCCCGCCGCCGCGCCTCCAAAGGCTTTGCTTATTCAGCCGATACTTACCTTCAGGAAGAACTGGAATCATCCTTCATGTACGAGGATACTCCGGATCAGGAAAGGGCTGCCCAGGCCGTCAAGCACGACATGGAGGACAACTGCCCGATGGACCGCCTGATATGCGGCGACGTTGGCTTCGGCAAAACAGAAATTGCAATCAGGGCCGCCTTCAAGGCCGTCTGTGATTCAAAGCAGGTTGCAGTGCTGGTTCCCACCACCATACTATCCCTCCAGCATTACGAAACATTCAAAGCCAGGCTTAAGAACCTTCCCTGCAATGTGGAATACGTAAGCCGCTTAAGGACTGCAAAGCAAATCAGCGACATTAAAAAGAGCCTGAAAGAAGGGTCGATAGATATTCTTATAGGCACACATAAAATACTTGGCAGCGGCTTTGAATTCAAGGATTTAGGCCTTCTTATCATCGACGAAGAGCAGAAATTCGGCGTATCGGCCAAGGAAAAGCTCCGCCAGCTCAAGGAATCGGTGGATACCCTTACACTGACGGCCACCCCTATTCCACGTACCCTTCAGTTCTCTCTCCTCGGCGCGCGCGACCTTTCCATAATCCAGACTCCGCCGCCCAATCGTATTCCAATTCAGACGGAGATTATCCTTTTCAACGAAGCGGACATAAAGAGCATCATAAACTATGAACTGAACCGCGGCGGACAGGTATTCTTCCTCCATAACAAAGTAGAGGAACTGCCTTCAATCGCCGAAATCCTGCACCGCCTGGTTCCGGATATGAAAATATGCGTGGCTCACGGGCAGATGGAGGCCAGGGAATTGGAAGACAGAATGCTGGCCTTCATGCGCGGGGACTACGACCTTCTCCTATGCACAACCATCATAGAAAACGGTCTGGACATACCCAACGCTAATACAATAATAGTGAATCAGGCCCAGAACATAGGTCTGAGCGACCTGCACCAGTTAAGGGGCAGGGTAGGGCGTTCCAACAGGAAAGCGTTCTGTTACCTTATTGTTCCTCCGCTTATTTCCATAACCGAAGACGCCAGAAGGAGGCTCAAGGCCATCGAAGAATTCTCCGACCTCGGCAGCGGCTTCAATATAGCGATGCAGGACCTTGACATCCGCGGCGCCGGCAATCTCCTTGGTGCCGAACAAAGCGGCTTCATTTCCGACATGGGCTACGAAACCTATCAGAAGATTCTTTCCGAAGCGATGGAGGAACTTGGTGTCGAAACCGGCATTCAGCAGCGTCAGGGAAGGGAAAGGTTCGTTGAAGACTGCACCATAGAAACGGATAAGCCAGCTTTCATCCCGGACGATTACATTGAAATAAGCGCCGAAAAAATACGCATTTACAAAACTCTGGACGCCCTTTCGGACGACAGGGAGATAGACCGCCTCGGCTCACAGATCCAGGACCGTTTCGGCCCGCTTCCCGAAGAAGTTAAAAACCTCCTGTGGGTAGTTAAAATAAGGAATCACGGCGCAAGTACAGGATTCGAGAAGATAATTGTAAAGAACGGCATGCAGATAATGTTCTTCGTAAACAATCCCATGTCGCCTTATTACCAGTCCAAACAGTTCGATAATGTGCTTCAGAAAATCGGTGCGAATCCCGACATTTACAAGATGAATCAGGACAACGGGCGTTTGAGAACAGTCAGCCGCGGAGTTGATTCCCTCCAGAAGGCGTTCTCGATTTTGAAAAAACTGCAATAAGTAGTAACTTTGCAAGTTATGCCTAATTTACTGGTCGAAATAGGAAATACCGCCCTTAAGGCTGCCTGGTCCGAGAGAATGACTCTTGGCAAGACATTCCGCTATCAGGGCGAAAAACTGATGGATTTCATCATATCCATAACCCGCAGGGAAAAACCCTTCGTTATGGTGGTGTCTTCCGTGTCCCCGCTTTCTCCGGCCGACATTCAAACCCTGGAAGGGGAGTGCACCCATCTACTCCTTCTGGACGGCAATCACAGGGAGCAGCTTGCAGGCCACGGTCTTCCTTCATATATTTCCTACGACAGGGCTGCTTCAATTCTTGCCTCACGTTATCTCTTCAAGGGTAAAGGATGCACGATAGTGGACTTCGGCACAACCCTCACCGTGGATTTTCTTGGTGAAGACGGCCTGTACCGCGGCGGAAACATTTCGCTTGGCTGCCGCACAAGGTTCAAGGCCCTGAGCCGCTATTCCCGTTCCCTTCCGCTTGTGGACATGCCCGAAAATACGGAGCCTCTGGGCCTTTCCGAAACGTCTTCAATAGGCAGCGGAGTCATTTCAGGCATTATATTTGAAATTGAGGGCTACCTGAACCTTCATCCGGAGAATATCGCCGTGTTTACCGGCGGCGATGCGAATTATTTTGCAAAAAGGATGAAAAGTTCGATATTTGCAATTTCCAACCTCGTACTTATGGGGTTGGCTTTAATGGCCGACGAGTATGCGCAAAAGTTTGATATATAAGTGTGCGATATCGGTTGCACTGCTTCTTTCCGGATGGGGAGTAAAGGCCCAGACGGAAGGAACGTACAGCGGATACTCCCCTTATTCAGTATTCGGCCCCGGTATCCTTCATCAGGGCGGAACAGCCTGGAACAGAGGTATGGGCGGAGTAGGAATCGCAGCCAGGAGCCATCGTTTCGTCAATACCATGAATCCCGCATCGGTGACGGCACGCGACTCTCTATCATTCATGGCTAATCTCGGTCTTTCCGGTCAGATATCCTACATTGCCGAAAGCAGCAAAAAGAACCTCAATACCACAGTCAATATAAACGACTTCGTTATATCTTTCCCCATGTGGCGTCATACCGCCTTTATGGTAGGACTTGTTCCCGTAAGCGACGTAGGTTACAGGATTTCCAGTACTGAAATGGATGTATATACAGGCTCTCACACCTTTACGTCACAGGGTAACGGAGGTATATATCAGTTGTTTGCCGCTGCCGGCGTTACATTTTGGGATCGCCTTTCCCTCGGTGCCCAGTTCAATTACAACTTCGGCAACATAAACAAAAAGGCTTCAGACGTATACGAGGACGACTCGTACCGCAATTCCTCGTCCGGAGACTCACTGCAGGTGAGGAATTTTTCCGCGAAACTTGGCCTCCAATACGAGCAGCCAGTCGGAAAATCCTCCTTCATCACCATCGGCGCCACTTATAAGTTTGCAACCCGCATAAGCGGTTACAGCATCCATTACAAGGAACTTGGCAGCTACGCCCGCGAGCGTTCGGCCACAACCCTCGGGGAAAGCAACCTGAGCATGGGAAATGAGATGTCTTTCGGTATAAGTTACCGCAAGAGCGACAGTTTCCTTGTCGAATTCGACTATTCCCGCACCGACTGGTCCCGCAGCGGAATGGACCTGGTAAGGGGCTTCTCCAACAGGGGAGAGTCTATATTCGCACCTTCGGTGGGCCAGTCATACCGTGCAGGCTTCGAATTCACGCCAAACAGGAACGACATCCGCTATTACATGCGCCGGTGCACTTACAGGGCCGGAGCATATTTCGACCAATCCTACTATACAGTAGATGGTGCACACGTAAATTCTATTGGTGTAACAGTGGGCATGACCCTTCCTGTTTTCAGGGGTTACAACGGAATTACCATAGGCCTTGATTTCGGCCGCAGGGGCCTTCAGAAGTCACAACTCAACGAAAATTACATGGGTTTCAGCGTAGGATTCAACGTGTTTGACATCTGGTTCCAGAAGCGCCCGTACGAGTAATGGCACTATAATTGTTAAAATAATTAAAAAATTCGATGATATGAAAAAGTTAGTTCTCATCTTATTCGCCGCACTGGCCGTATTCTCTTCGCATAAAGTGTCTGCACAGGGAAAGTACGGCGCCGACAGCGCAGAGTGCATCAAGTACCTTTCCTACTATCAGGAGTACTTCAAGCAGAAGAATTACGATTCGGCCCTTCCCAACTGGCGTAAGGCTTATGCCCTCTGCCCCGGCAAGGCATCGCAGAATATGTTCATCCACGGTACCACGCTGATGAACCGCCTTTACAACCAGACCAAGGACGCAGCGGCCCGCGAAGCCATCGTGGACACCATCCTTACCCTCCAGGACCAGAGAATGGCAGCATGGCCCAAGAAGAAGGTTGATATAATGAACAACAAAGGTCAGTATATCATCAACTTCCGCGGTTCCAACCCTGCCTACCTTTACGAGAACCTGAATCCCATCGTGGATGAGCTCGGCTCAAGGACCAACGGCCCCCTGCTCGTTAACCTGCTTCAGGCTTCCATCGCCCTTTACCGTGAGAATCAACTTTCGGCCGACGATGTTATCGCAATGTATGACAAGGTTACCGCAGCCCTTGAAGGCGCCACCGCAAAGAACGATGCCGAAGCCGAGGACAACCAGAAGGCAAAGGCAACCATCGAGTCCATCTTCGCCGACAGTAAAGTCGCTTCCTGCGAGAACCTGATCGCCATCTTCGGACCCCGCTTCGAAGCCGATCCCAACAACCTGACGCTGGTTTCCAACATCGTGAAGTTGATGAACGGTGCCGATGACTGCGCCAACAATGAACTGTACCTGAAGGCTGTTACCGCCATGTACAAGCTGGATCCTTCGTACCGCAGCGCATACGCCCTGTATCGTCTGAACTCCGCCCGCGGCAATATCGCCGACGCCGCTTCCTACCTGCAGCAGGCTATCGACTCAGAAGAGTCCGACGCCGCCACCGATGCCCAGTACTACTATGAAATGGCAGCTTTCTGCTACAAGAACAACATGAAGGCAAAGGCAGGCGATGCAGCACGCAAGTCCCTGGAACTGGACAGCTCGTACGCCGGAAAGGCCTACCTCATCCTGGGTAACCTCTGGGCAGCTGCAACATGCGGAAGCACGGAAGACAAGTGGGCCCGCTACTGGGTAGCGGCCGACTACTATCAGAAGGCCCGCAACGCCGATCCTTCCGTAGCCGACGAAGCATCCGCCTCCATCGCCAGCGTGAGCCGTTACTTCCCCGAGGCTTCCGAAGCCTTCATGTACGACCTCACCAAGGGACAGAGCTATACCGTTTCCTGCAGCGGCATGACCGCAACTACCACCGTACGCGTGCAGTAATAAGGTGAAAGGAAACTCCATACTGAAGACGACGGCAAGCGCCCTGGCGCTTGCTTTCGTCGTTTTTTCGTGCAAAGGGAACCTGACCGAAGCGCAGAAACTGGATCTCTCCGTCACGCCTATCCAGACTGTGGACGGAATGTTCTTCGTCCAGTCCGAAAACGGAAGGCTGAAAATGCGCGTGGAAGCACCAAGAATGGAGGTTTACGAGCACGATTCCATATCATACGACTATTTCCCGGCTGGCCTTCACGTGTACAGTTATGCCGATGACGGGTCCCTTGAAAGTACTATTGTCTCTAATGAAGCCCGCCACGACAAATTTCCTAAAAAAGGGGAGGAAAAGTGGTCGGCTTTCGGCAATGTGGTAATCCGGAACATCCCCAAGCAGGAGACCATGGAGACAGACACCATCTACTGGGACGAGAAGAAAAAGGAAATCTGGACGGACTGCTACATTAAGATGTATTCCCCGTCGGGCTCGATGCAGGGCTACGGTATGCGCTCGGACGACAAAGCCCGCAATGCCATCCTTATGCATCCCTTCGACAACGAATTCCTGCTGGACAACGACAGCACGAAAGTAGTGGTGGATTCCGTCAATTTCATCGGTCCCATGCCGCTGAAAAGAGGGCAATCGTTGAAAATTAAAGGTAAATAATTGATATTTGGAAGAAATTTCGTATTTTTGCAGCCCTTAAACTGATACTTTCGGAAAATATTAAAAAACAAATACAAAATGGCAGCTCTCGAGACCATCAGAACTAAATTCGGCATTGGTGCGTCGCTCATCATTGCTTTCGGTCTGTTACTCTTCCTTGTGAACCCCTCCGACATCATCCAGACCATCCAGTCTGCATCTTCAAAGTACGATGTCGGTAAGATCAATGGCAAATCCATCTCCTATCAGGACTTCGAAGTTGAGACCAGAAAATTCTCAGAAATCCGCGAAATGCTCACCGGCACTTCCGCATCCAGCGAGCAGGTGCAGCGTCAGACCCGTCAGCAGGCCTGGCAGAGCCTTGTGGACGAATACCTTGTAATCCCCACCATCGAGAAAGCAGGTATCCGCGTAGGCCAGCAGGAAATCATCGACCTTTTCATCGGCGACGAAGTTTCTCCCGTAATTGCCAATTCCGGCATCTTCACTGACGAAAACGGCAACTTCTCCGTTGCTGCAGTACGCACCTTCATGGAGCAGGTCACCGCCGACGAATCCGGCCGCGGTGTCCTTCTTCGCGACTATCTGCAGAATGCAGTGCGCTCCGAGCGCTACAGCTCCAAGTACAACTCCCTCTTCACTGCCGCTTCTTATGTTAACTCCCTGGAGCAGAAGCGTGCCATCGAGGAGAATAACACCACTGCAAACGTCGCTTTCGTAGTAGTTCCCAACTCCTACTCTCCCGTGGATTCTACCGTAGTGATTTCCGATGCATCAATCAAGTCCTACTACGATTCCCATAAGGATAAATTCCAGCAGAAGGCCACCCGTGACATCGAATATGCAGTGTTCGAAGTTACCCCTTCACCTGCCGACGTAAATGCCCAGAACGAAGAATTCGTCTCCCTGTATGACGAATTCGCCGCCACCGACAACGTGCGTGCTTTCCTGCAGCGCAACTCGGACCGACAGTGGACCGATCGCTGGTACAAGGCTGGCGAACTCCGCAGCGTAAACCGCGAAGTGGATGCTTTCGTATCCGAAAACGGTGAAGGCGTTTCCCCCGTTATCCGTTACGGAAAGTCCTTCTTTGCAGCCCGCATCATGGAAAAAGCCATGCTTCCGGACTCCGTATATGTGCGTCATATCATGTTCGCAGGTGATTCGGCCCGCATCAAGGCAAACGATGTCCTTGCAAAGCTTACCAGGACCAACTTCGCCGCAATGGCCACAATTTATTCCCTGGATAAAGGCAATGCCGTGGACGGCGAGCAGGGCAACCTTGGCTGGATGACCCAGAACTCCCTGATCCCCGGCTTCGAGCCCGTCCTTACCGCACAGGCAGGCAAGCCCTTCATCGTCAACACCCAGTATGGCACCCATATCGTGGAAGTGACCAGGGCCACCAAGCCCGTTGAAAAGAAGAAGGTTGCAGTGTTCGAAAAGGCCACCCTTCCCAGCAAGGCCACCTATGCCGACACTTACAACAAGGCCAACCTCCTTGCAACCCGCGCCGCCGGCAAGGCTGCCAATTACAGGGCTGCATGCGACTCTACCGGCATCTATTCCCGCAAGCTCACCATCAATGAAGGTACGGATAACTACGGTGCCATCAGCCATGCCAAGGAAGTTACCCGCTGGGCCTTCGACAACAAGCCCGGTAAGGCTTCCGGTATCATCACCGTGGACAACAACTACTTCTTCGTAGTTGCCGTGAATGGTGCACATAAGGAGGGTCTTGCAAAGCTTGACGAAGTTTCCGGAAACATCCGCAACCAACTCTATCGTGAGGCTTATTCCCAGAAGAAAGCCGCCGAGATTGCCGCCGATATTGAAGGCCTTGCATCCATCGAAGCAGTTGCCGAAAAACTCGGCACCACCGTTTCCAACCTCTCCGACGTAACCTTCTCCACTTCTTCCGCCTCTTCCACCGAGCCTGCTTTCGTGGGTGCTGTGGCAGCCGCCAAGGAAGGCGTTGTGTCAGGTCCCGTCGCCGGTACTATGGGCACATATGTGTTCCAGGTGAACGGCCGTGAGACCGGTTCCTATTACACCGAGGACGATGCCCGCGCTGCACAGGCCCGCATCGACGCTTATCATACCCAGATGCTCCTCAGCGTCATGAGCGATAAGGGTGTAACCGATCACCGCGAGCGTTTCTTTTAACAGATAATACGTCATTTAGGATTATGCCCGGTGTTGGTGCCGGGCATTTCTTTTATAAAGAGTTAATATATGTCTCTCAAATGCGGAATAGTGGGACTTCCCAATGTGGGTAAATCCACGCTCTTCAACTGTGTGAGTTCCGGAAAGGCCCAAAGCGCCAACTTTCCTTTCTGTACCATCGACCCCAACGTCGGCTCCACCAATGTGCCGGACAAAAGGCTGGAAGTGCTCACAGAGATTTGCCAGCCCAAGCGTACCATACCTGCAACGGTGGAAATAGTGGATATAGCTGGCCTTGTCAAGGGTGCATCCAAAGGCGAAGGCCTTGGAAATCAGTTCCTTGCCAATATCCGTGAGACAGATGCCATATTGCATGTGCTCCGCTGCTTCGACGACGGCAACATAGTGCACGTGGATGGCTCCGTGGACCCGGTACGCGACAAGGAAGTAGTGGATACCGAGCTCCAGATCAAGGACCTTGAGACTGTCGAAAACAGGATCAAGAAAGTGGAGAAGATGGCTACTACCGGCGGCGACAAAGAGGCCAAAAAGCTGCTTGGACTGCTTCTGCGCTATCGTGACGCCCTTCTTCAGGGTAAATCCTGCCGCACCGTTCAGCTTGAAAACGCCGAAGAAGAGCAGATGTCCCACGACCTGTTCCTTATAACCAACAAGCCGGTCCTTTATGTCTGCAACGTGGATGAAGCATCGGCCGCTACCGGAAATGCCTACGTGGATGCCGTACGTGCTGCTGTCGCTTCGGAAAATGCCGAAATCCTGGTGATCGCCGCCAAGACCGAAGCTGAGATAGCCGAAATTGAAGACTACGAAGACAGGCAGATGTTCCTGGAGGAAATGGGCCTTGAGGAAAGCGGCGTGGTACGTCTGATTCAGAGCGCCTATAAACTCCTGGGCCTTAGGACCTTCTTCACCGCCGGCGCCGACGAGTGCCGCGCCTGGACCATAGTCGCCGGGGACAAAGCCCCCCGCGCCGCCGGCGTTATCCACACCGACTTCGAACGCGGCTTCATCCGTGCGGAAGTGATTAAGTATGAGGACTTTGTCCAGTACAAGACCGAAGCCGCAGTCCGCGCTGCCGGCAAAATGGGCATCGAAGGCAAAGAGTACATAGTGCAGGACGGCGACATCATGCACTTTTTATTCAACGTTTAAATCGCTGATATTCAATATTTTACCGGATTCATGTCTGCTCTTTTTGCGCAGACATGATTCTTTTATTTTACTGACAACCAAATACTTACGTTCGGGACGAAAGTGGAAGAATGCGCAATTTTGATGCATGAAAGCATTGATTACTGCGTTTTTGCTTCTTTTAAGGCCGATGGAGAGCGCCGGGGACAGTACCCTGAGGCTGATGTTCTGGAATCTGGAGAATTTCTTTGATTACAGGAAGGATTCGCTGGTGGTGAAGGATGCGGAGTTCTGGTACGGAGGGGAAAGGCGGTGGACAAAGAAGCGTTTCAAGGCGAAGTGTCAGGCTATTGCGAAGACAGTGCTTTGGACGGCGGGGGAGTGCGGGGGACTCCCGGATGCAATAGGCCTGGCCGAAGTTGAAAACCGCAAGGTGCTTAAGCGCCTGATATACGATACTGCGCTGCAGAAGCTGGATTACAGGATTGTGCACTTCGATTCAGGGGACAGGCGGGGGATAGATGTGGCGCTTTTGTACAGGGAATCGTGGGCCGAACTTATAAGCGCAAAGGCCTGTCATATTTATGGCGCAGATTCGGCAAGAATTCAGACAAGAGATATACTACTTGCACATTTTTTAACGGCCGAAGGAAAGGACCTGGCAATTCTGGTAAATCATCATCCTTCAAAGTACGGCGGATCAAACCTTTCTGAACAAAGGAGAATGGCTGCCGTGAAAAGGCTTCGGCAGGTTACGGATTCTTTGAAACAATGTGGTATAGACAGGATTGTGGCGATGGGGGACTTTAACGACACCCCGGATTCGCCCATTTACCACATTCTTGATTTAATAAACCTTTCAACGTCCCTGCATGAAAAGGGAGAGGGCAGCATCCGCTTCGAAGGGAAGTGGGAGCTGATAGATCAGATTTTCGTTTCAGAAAGACTGAAAGACGCCCAAATGCGAATAATCCGCGCCCCTTTTCTTATGGTCAGGGACAAAAAATACACAGGTGAAAAACCGTTCAGGACGTATTCAGGCCCAAGGTACATAGGCGGAGTGTCGGACCATTGCCCCGTTTGGATGGATTATAAAGCGCCGATAAATTTTCCTGGCGGGCGGAAAAATGCAAAAGAATGATTATATTTGTAGACGTTCAAACGACACTAAAACACTTTTAAGTATATGAAAGCCAAGATTCAGGAAAAATTCAAGTCCCTCTTCGGAGAAGAAGGCCAGCTCTTTATGTCCTCGGGCCGAATCAACTTAATCGGTGAGCACACAGACTACAACGGCGGTTATGTATTCCCCGGCGCAATCAACTTCGGCATAATGGCCGAAATCAAGCCCAACGGCGGCGAAGTTGTAAAACTCTTCTCCATCGACTTCGACGAATATGTGGAATTCCGTCTGGAAGAAGCCAGCGCACCCACCCAGCTTTGGGCCCGTTACATATTCGGCGTCTGCATGGAAACCCTCAAGAGAGGCGGTAAGGTTGGCGGTTTCAACGCCGTTTTCGCCGGTGATGTCCCTCAGGGAGCAGGCCTGAGCTCTTCGGCAGCTCTTGAAAGCGTTTTCGCCTTCGCCATCAATCAGCTTTTCAACGACAACAAGATCGACAAGTTCGAACTTGCACGCATCGGCCAGAGCACCGAGCATAACTATTGCGGCGTAAAGTGCGGCATCATGGACCAGTTCGCTTCCGTATTCGGCAAGAAGGGTTCAATCATGCGCCTCAACTGCAAAACCGGCGAGTACAAGTACTTCCCCTTCCGCCCCGAAGGCTACCGTGTTGTACTTATTGACAGCTGCGTAAAGCACCAGCTGGCCGGCAGCGCTTACAACAAGCGCCGTGAATCCTGCGAAAGGGCTGCTGCAGCCATCCGTGCCAACCATCCCGACGTGGACTTCCTGTCGGACGCCAAGCGTGTCTGGCTGGACGAAGTGAGGGACGAAATCTCCCAGGAAGACTTCCTCCGTGCCGAATATGTGATCGGTGAGGTCCAGAGGGTACTTGACGTTTCCGACGCCCTTGAAAGAGGCGACTACGAGACTGTGGGCGAACTCATGTACCAGACCCACTTCGGCCTCAGCCGTCTGTACGAAGTCTCCTGCGAGGAACTTGACTTCCTTAACAAACTCGCCCGCAGGGAAGGCGTTACCGGTTCACGCGTAATGGGCGGCGGCTTCGGCGGCTGCACCATCAACCTGGTAAAGAACGAACTGTACGACAACTTCATCGCCAAGGCCACCAAGGAGTTCACCGAGAAGTTCGGCCATGCTCCCAAGGTATACGACGTAGTAATAAGCGATGGAGCCCGCCAGCTGCAGTAAATGCCATCAGCAAACGCAGATAGACGTTTGCAGGAGTATCAATGTCGCCCTTGACCCGGAACTGAAAGCCCGGGTCAGGGACGGCTCTCTTTTCGTATGGGAATGTCCATACTGCGGCAACAGGAACCTGGCCCTGTACCAGACGCTATATCACGATCCGGACACCAAACTCATGGTATGGCTGCTCCCGGGCGATCAGGAGCCTCCCAAAGCCGTTGCCGAAGCCGTCAAAGAGCTTGACGGATACACCCTCAGGCGCGTAAGGGAAGTGGGTGAACTGATAGAGAAAGTTAACATCCACGACGCCATGCTGGACGACAAAGTCATGGAAATGTGCAAGTGGGTGATACGGCGCGAAATGTCCGGGAAAATGCCCGGCATTATGGACGCCCCCATCAAGTTCCTCAGGACAGAAGGGGCAGACAATGAGCTTGTAATGGCCTTCCCTCTGGACGGCCAGATGCAGGTGGTGAACATCGGCTTCAACGTCTACGAAGACGCCCGCGGCATTCTTTCCCGCAATCCTTCGGTAAACACGGATGAAGGATTTTCAGAAATTAACGCTGAGTGGGTAGAAAAATTTTTCCGTTAGAGCAAATCCCAGTCCAGTATCAGAGACACGGACCAGGGCTTATCCTGGCCCGTATTTTTGTACCAGTTTCCGCCAAGATAGGAGAAGGATACGCCAATCTCTGCTCCCAGTGGCAATACCAGTACCCGCCCCAGGGATGCGGTAAGGTCGGCCCCGACGCTCCAGAGATTGTACCCGTTTCCAAGAATGGTATAATCGGCATGAGGGGTAAGCGTGAAATTCTTTATATAGGCCACGAAGGGGATGGAAAGGTCGCCGAAGCTGAAGGGGATGGCATAATCGGCTGTAATTTTCCACTGCGAACGGAAGGCCTGTGCGATGTATGATGAAGCAGTTCCGGTAAAGCCCCTTGGCGCAATATTCACCGCCGATTCCGGGAACAGCGCGCCGCTTCTGCCCAGCTGGTGCTGGAACATACCAGTCAGGCGCAGGCCCTGAGTCCGGAAAAAGCCAGGCACATAGCCATAGGTGTAGGCATAGACGCTTGGGGTGAATAATCCGTCAAGTCCCGGCCTGAAGCTTATTCCTCCCTCCATGCCTATGCCCCATGAGGGATATGGCTGTGACTTGGCCTGGGACAGCATTACGTATCCGCGGAGCGACGCCGAAAGCCTTTGCAGCATTACGTCTTTCCCTTCTCCGAAGCCTGTGATCCTGGCAGGTCTGGGTACACCATCGAACCCCCTGGGCGCGGTGAAATATACAGGTCCGCGTGAGAACCAGTCGTTTGAAACGGAGTATCTTACCTGGGGAACGAAGCCGAACAGGTATCCGCCCTTGTAATATGAAAGTGGAATGTAGGCCCTTACAGAAGCTGCCATAAGGGGCTCTCCGTCCCGGATATTCATTTGGGTATAGACGCTGCTTACGCCCTGGTCGTCCAGAATCAGGGGAGTGTACTGGCGGGAATTCCTGTCACCCAGGTCGAAGCTGGCTTCAATGACAGGATACCACAAGGAGAGCGTAGCCTTTGCATGGAGTGAACTGCGCCAGCGTTCCGGAAAGTCGGGGTCCTGATGCAGGCCGTACCCCAGCATGCCGGAGAAGTTTCCCAGGCTGTTCTGGAAGAATCCGCTTACGCCCAGCGAGCCTGTCTCATAACTGAAGTCCATGGACTCGCTCTTTAGGGCGTCGTAGTTCACATATACAGGAAGCCAGGAGTGAAAACGCGTTTCGGATAGCTTATGGAAGCGTTTTGGCGCCGATACGGGCACGGCCGATGAAAGGTCAGGCGCCGGCCCCAGGCTGCGTTCCTGGCGGGTGAGTTCGTCTTCGACTGGATACGTACATACGTCGGCAAAGTTCACTTCCCTAGGCTTAAGCGAATCCACTGGAGTGCGCATAATCATGTCTCCGTCAAGCGTTTGCGAGACATAGTACAGATAACCTCCGTTTTCCGCGAAATCCACTCCTCCGTAGCGGGTGGTTGTAATCTGGAAGAGTTGTCCGCTATCGGGATAATAGTGATAAAGTTCGTTGACGCCGGTCCTGTCGCTTACCCAGTTTATGTATCCGTCATCTTCGCCGGTGCAGCATATCGTCTGGAACGACGGCTCCAGGACCCTTTCCCAAA
The DNA here is from genome assembly GCA_946616285.1 of uncultured Bacteroidales bacterium. Taxonomy (GTDB): domain Bacteria; phylum Bacteroidota; class Bacteroidia; order Bacteroidales; family UBA932; genus Cryptobacteroides. The sequence continues at coordinate 17,006 of CAMOIT010000021.1, forward strand.
CCCCGCTGGCGGATATTCTATAAATGCCTGTTCCTTCGGCGCTTATGCCCGCAAAGTAGAGGTCTTCCCCAAACCAGCTGAACTCGAAGGGTTGAATACCGGCGGGTGCGGGAGTGCTTCGCAGCACACTTCCGTCGTCCGAAGATAGTACAACCACGTTTACACCTCCGGTAACTGGATATTCTGAAACTGCCACGAAGCGTCCGTCGCGCGAGACTTCCGGGTCGAAGTACCTGGTTCCCTTTGTAAGGTCGTGAAATTTTCCGGTTTTAAGGTCGCAGTAGCGTACGATGGAGCGTCCGTCCAGCTGCCACCTGCCCTCCGCCGAAGTTTCGGACCAGTACATTCTGTCCTTGACCGGATCCATGAAAAGGTCCGAAGTATTGGACGAAAACGCCCTCAGGCGCTTTACCTTGCCGTTTTTCTTAATCCTAACAAGCTCCGACGGATGAAGGTAACCGCTTCTTACGGCAATGAATTCGTCGTTCACCCAGACGGGGGTATTGTAGTTTGTCACAAACTTTTCCGATGGCGTAACCTGTTCCTCCGGAAGGAAGGGCCCGCGGGCCAGGTTGTCGGCCTGCCAGATGGCGTTAAGCGTGTCCATGACTTCCTGGAAATGTTCCTTGAAACGCTTTCCGCTGGCTTCCCTTGCCGTTTTGCGGTAGTTGTATGGCGAAATCATAAGTGGATTGCGCCGTGAACGGTCCAGCGCTTTCTGCATAAGCAGCGGGTCCTTGTAAATGTACCTGGTTCCGGCTATGGTTATGTATCCGAGAGCATAATGGTCGGGCGTAAATCGCCTGTACGAGCCGAAGCGCCATTGTTCCCAGCTGCGGAATTGGCCTTTGTCGAAGGAGGTCCTGTAATAGTTCAGGAAGTCGGCCGTGCGTGCCCTTGTACCGCCTGTAAGGCCTGTTTCCGCAGCGACGGCATCGCCTTCGCCGAAGGGAAAATCCAGATACAACTGCCAGGCGATGGGGCTCCAGGCTTCCCCGCTGAACCAGCTCAGTACCTTGTTCAGGCCTCTTTGTCTGCCCCACTGGAACTGGGCCTGGTGCCGGGGCTCGTGGGAGGCAAGCTGTATTTCCCAAGGTATCGGATCCGGGTTATAAGGGTCCGGGATTGTGTAAAGGTCCATCCTCCTTGGCGCCCAGCCCACGGAACCGTTGGAATAAACATTGTGCGTGTGCAGGATTACCGGCATTTTGCGCTTAAATCCCTGCCCTGGTGTAATGCCTATGCTCCGGCCGATTGGGACGCGGAACTGCTCCAGCAGCTTGCCGTATACGCGGGCCAGAGAATCGGCCCCGGAGGGGTATATAATCTGATAGTAAGGCGTTTGAATGCTGTACCATTTAAGGTAGCCCGGATCGTCCCCGCTTGTATAGAACTGGGCTTTGGCCGGAAGATAGGCCAACATCAGAAGCAGAATGGCAAGAAGGGACTTACGCATATCAAAAATCCTTGTAAACGTACAAAAATAATCCTATTTTTGCATATATGAAAATATGCAAAGCCATATTGCTTGTTCCGGTGCTTCTCGCGCTGTCCTGCGGCCCTAAAAAAGCACAGCAGCCGCTCACGCGTGACTTCCCCAAGGCGGAAATCCCCATGATGGTAGCGGAGCCGTCGGAGCGGATTTTATGGCTGGGCGCCCACTTCTGGGACAAGTTCACGGATACCCTTACTCTTTATCACTGCGACTCCCTTACAGTGAACGGAGTAAAGTCCGACGATCTGGAAAAGCAGATGGGCGTTTTCTCCTCCCTGCTGGCCGAAATTCCCCTGGAAGAAGGTTCGAAGGACATGCTACGCTTCATGGACCGTCTGGAGGCCTTCCAAAAGGCTCATCCGGAGTCCAATATGCTGCAGAAAATGGCCGAAGTCACCGCCAAGTACTTCTACGACCCCAACTCCCCGGTAAGAAGCGAGGACCTTTACCTTCCCTTCGTGTCCCGTCTCGCATCCAGTTCTCTTATCGACCCCATCTACCGCATGGGCTACAACTGGGACGAAAAGATGTGCCGGATGAACCGGAGAGGCACTCCGGCGGCCGATTTCACGTTCATCGACACTAATGGGAAAAGCCGTACGCTGTACGGCATAAAGGCCGATTACACCCTTCTCATTTTCGGCAATCCGGACTGCCACGCCTGCAAGGAACTCGTGGAGAACATATCGTTCCTTGACGATATCCGTTCACTTATGGACAGCGGCAGGCTCAAGGTTGCGGACATTTACATAGACGAAGACATCGCCCTCTGGAAGGAAAAGATGCACGAATATCCTCAGGACTGGATAAACGGCTACGACCCCACATTCACAATACGTACGGATGTCCTGTACAACGTGCGTGCGCTTCCTTCGATGTACCTTCTGGACAAGGACAAGACCGTGCTCCTGAAGGACGCCGTGCCGGATGCCGTGCTCGATTATTTGCTAAACCTATAACCACCGAGATATGGAAATCACTAAACAGCTTTGGGGCACATCGCCCAGCGGAAAAGAAATTTACCTCTATACACTCAAAAATGCATCCGGCGCATATGTACAGCTTTGCAGCGTTGGCGCAGCAATAGTTTCAATCGTTGTTCCGGACAAGAACGGCGTCCTTGGTGACGTTGTCATCGGCTACAAGGATCCCCTCCACTATTTCGCCGACGGTCCCTGCTCGGGAAAGGTCCCCGGAAGGTACGCCAACCGCATAGCCAAGGGCAAGTTCACCCTTGACGGAGTGGAGTATACCCTTCCCGTTAACAACGGCCCCAATCACCTCCATGGCGGCCCCCAGGGCTTCCAGAACCAGGTTTGGGACAGCCGCATAGACGGCGACTCGGTGGAGTTCATGTACTTCTCCCAGGACGGCGAGGCAGGCTTCCCCGGCAACCTCAAGACCATAGCCCATTACACCTGGGGCGAGGATAATTCCCTCAAGCTCATACTTACGGCCGAAACCGACAAGCCCACCGTAGTCAACCTTACCAACCACGTGTATTTCAACCTGGACGGCGAAGCTTCCGGCTCTGTTCTCAAGCACAAACTGGAACTGAACGCATCCCAGTGGCTTCCCACCGACGAGACTCTCATCCCTACGGGCGAAGTTCAGGATGTGGCCGGCACTCCCATGGATTTCGTGGAGGCAAAGCCCATAGGCCAGGATATAAAAGCCGATTTTCCCGCCCTCAAGTACGGCAAAGGTTATGACAACTGCTACCTGATTGACGGCGCAATGCCCGGTCAGCTCACCCCTGCTGCAGAGCTTTGGGGCGCTGTTTCCGGCCGTCACCTGGAGGTTCTCACCACTCAACCCGCCGTTCAGGTCTATACAGGAAACTGGCTTGCAGGATGCCCGGAGGGCAAGGGAGGCCGTGCCTATCAGGATTACGACGCTGTTGCCATCGAATGCCAGCACTGCCCCGATTCCCCCAACCAGCCCGCTTTCCCTTCAACCGTACTCCGTCCCGGCGAAGTCCTGGAAGAAGCGATTATCTGGGCTTTTGATGCGCGTTAACCCATGAAGCAGTATCTGGATCTTCTCCGCCACATCAGGGAGAATGGAGTAATGAAGGAGGACCGTACCGGTACCGGAACGCAGAGCGTCTTCGGCTATCAGATGCGCTTCAACCTGGAAGAAGGCTTCCCCCTTCTTACCACTAAAAAGGTGCACCTGAAGTCCATCATATATGAGCTCCTTTGGTTCATTTCCGGCAACACCAACGTCCGCTGGCTTCAGGAGCATGGCGTTACAATATGGGACGAATGGGCCGATGAAAACGGCGACCTGGGCCCCGTCTACGGCCACCAGTGGCGCTCCTGGCCCGCTCCCGACGGAAGGGAAATCGACCAACTTTCGATGGTAATCGACCAAATCCGCAATAATCCGGACTCCAGGCGCATGCTTGTGTGCGCGTGGAACCCCGGCGAGGTGGACAAGATGGCCCTGCCTCCCTGCCACTGCCTTTTCCAGTTCTACGTGGCGGACGGAAAGCTCTCCTGCCAGCTTTACCAGCGCAGCGCGGACGTTTTCCTTGGCGTGCCGTTCAATATTGCTTCATACGCCCTGCTTACCATGATGCTTGCCCAGGTGTGTGGCCTCAAGCCCGGAGAATTCATCCACACAACAGGTGATACCCATATCTACAAAAACCACTTCGACCAGGTGGCCCTTCAGCTTTCCCGTGAGCCCCGTCCTCTTCCCCGGATGAAACTGAATCCGGAAGTCAAGGACCTCTTCGACTTCAAGTACGAAGATTTCACTCTTGAAGGCTACGACCCCTGGCCCCTGATAAAAGCTCCCGTAGCAGTTTAAGCCCATGCAAAAGTGTCTTATAGTCGCGATAGGCGAAAACCACGAAATAGGCGTTAAAAATGCCCTTCCCTGGCATCTTCCCGGGGATCTCAAGTATTTCAAGGCCACTACCAAAGGCTTTCCGGTAATAATGGGCCGCGCCACCTATTTTTCAATTGGCCGGCCGCTTCCCGGCCGCACCAACATCGTGCTCAACCTTGGCGGCGACCCTATCCCCGAGGTGGAGTGCGTGTATTCCTTCGAAGAAGCCTACGCAGCTGCGGAAGCCACCGGAGCGGAGAAATGCTTCATCATCGGCGGAGCCTCCGTTTACCGCGCCGCCATGCCCCAGATGGACCTTCTGTACATCACTCATGTGCATAAGACAGTGCCCGAGGCCGATACTTTTTTCCCGGAAATCGACCCTGAAATCTGGGAGCAGGTGAGCATTTCAGAAACATTCACAGACGAAGAGACAGGAATTCCTTACGAATTCGCCGTATACAGAAAATGGCAAAGGTAGCGGAAGATACCCCGATGCTCCGGCATTACTTCGAGGTGAAGGCACAGCATCCCGAAGCGCTGCTCCTGTACCGCGTGGGCGACTTTTACGAAATGTACTCGGATGATGCGGTAACTGCCGTCCGTGTCCTGGGGCTTGTCCAGACCAAAAAGTCCAACGGAGAAAAGGGGCCCGTTGCAATGGCCGGATTCCCGCACCATGCGCTGGAAGGCTATCTTACGAAGCTGGTCCGTGCGGGCTATAAAGTGGCAGTCTGCGACCAGCTGGAGGATCCGAAATTCGCCAAGAAGCTCGTAAAACGCGGTATAACTGAGATTGTTACTCCCGGTATCTCCTTTGGCGAGGGGATGTTGGAGCAGAAAGAGAACAATTTCCTGTGCGGCATCACCGTGGAGAGGGACCAGTGTGGCGCAGCTTTCCTGGACGTCTCCACCGGGCAGTTCCAGGTGGCGCAGGGGTCTCTGGACTATATCGGCACCCTTCTGGGCACGCTTAAGCCGAAGGAACTGGTGGTTCAGCGAGGCTACGAAAAAGGCCTCAAGGAGCGTTTCGGGGACTATTTCTGCACTTCCATCGACGAATGGGCGTTTGTGTACGATGCGGCCGCCGAACGCTTGAAAAGGCAGCTTAGAGTGGACAGCCTCAAGGGCTTTGCCATCGACCCTTATCCGCTTGGGATTTGCAGCGCCGGGGCACTTCTGGTATACTTGGAGCAGACTCAGCATGTTGGACTTAAGAACATCTGCACCATAGGCCGCATAGACGAGGCCAAGTTCGTGTGGATGGACAAGTTCACTCTCCGCAACCTGGAAGTGTTCCAAAGTGCTTCAGGGGCCGACGGAGTATCCCTGGTGCAAACCCTGGACAAGTGCTCTTCGCCCATGGGCGCAAGGCTCCTGAGGAACTGGCTGGCGATGCCAATAATGGACCTGAAGGAGCTGGGCGCCCGCCACGACATAGTTGAATACTTCGTCGGGAACCCCGAAATACTGGAAGACACCCAGGTGGATCTTGGCAAAATAGGTGACCTTGAGCGCATACTTGGGCGCATCGCAACGGGGAAAGCCCTCCCGCGTGAGGTAATGCAGCTGGGGCGCGGCCTGTCCATTATCGGCCCCATAAGGTCCCGGCTGTCCGATGGCCCCGAAGCATTGGAGAAGCTTCTCAAAGGCATAAAAAACTGCGAAAAGCTTTTGGCCGAAATCGCCCGCACGATGGCTCCGGAGCCTGCCATCCAGATAGGGAAGGGTCCGGTTATAGCTTCCGGCGTGGATGCAGAACTGGACGAACTTCGCTCGCTGTCGGCCGGAGGCAAGGACTACCTACTGGAGATGCAGCAGCGTGAGGCGGAAAGGACTGGCATATCGTCCCTTAAGATTGCCTACAACAACGTTTTCGGCTATTATATCGAGGTCCGGAACAGCTATAAGGACCAGGTGCCGCCGGAGTGGATACGCAAACAGACGCTTGTAAACGCCGAACGCTATATCACGGAGGAACTGAAGCAGTACGAGGAGAAGATTCTCACGGCCGAAGACAGTATATACGCCATTGAATCACGCATTTACGCGTCGCTCATAGCCCGCATCCAGGAGCAGATCCCTGCTATCCAGACAAACAGCCGCATACTTGCCAAACTGGATGTCCTGGCCGGTTTTGCCGAGCAGGCCAATCTCTGGCATTACTGCAGGCCGGTACTGGACGGCGGCAAGGAGCTTGACATCAAGGGCGGCCGTCATCCCGTGATCGAAACCCTTATGCCGGCAGGGGAGGAATACGTTCCCAACGACGTCCATCTTGACAACGACAAACAGCAGATTATCATACTGACCGGTCCCAACATGGCCGGTAAGAGCGCCTTGCTCCGTCAGACGGCCCTGATTGTGCTCATGGCGCAGGCGGGTTCCTTCGTTCCGGCCGCTGAGGCCAGGATCGGCTGGATGGACAAGATTTTCACCCGCGTCGGCGCAACTGACAACATCTCCCGCGGCGAGTCCACCTTCATGGTGGAAATGCTGGAGACGGCGATGATTCTGAATAATTTAAGCGCCCGCTCGCTGGTGCTTCTGGACGAAATCGGCCGCGGCACTTCCACCTACGACGGAATGTCCATAGCCCGCGGAATAGTGGAGTTCATCCACGAATACGGCAAGGGCGCAAAGACGCTGTTCGCAACACACTATCATGAGCTGAATGACCTGGAAGGCATATTCCCCCGCGTGAAGAATTTCCACGTAACCGTCAAGGAAGTAGGCAGGGAGGTGATTTTCCTCAGAAAACTGAAAGAGGGTGGCACTGCTCATAGTTTCGGTATACATGTGGCCCGCATGGCAGGCATGCCGCAGCAAGTGCTTGAAAGCGCCGAACGTACACTGAAGGCCCTGGAGAACAGCCAGACGCTGGAAAGGATAGGTGCGCTCACGCCTATAAAACCCCACACCACCAAGGAAGGCCGTGTGGAAAAGGACGGCTCGGTGCAGCTTTCTATGTTCCAGCTGGACGACCCTCTCCTTGAGTCTCTGAGGGATCGCCTTAAGGATGCCGACCTTAACAACATGACTCCGCTGCAGGCTTTCGACCTTCTGCGACAGATGAAAGGAGAGCTTGGTCTGTGAAACGCGTACTGGTCATAGCGTATTACTGGCCGCCGGCAGGCGGCTCCGGCGTTCAGAGGTGGGTTAAATTCGCGAAATATCTTCCCGCCGACGACTGGGCCGTAACGGTGTATACACCTTCAAATCCCGAGTACACGGCCGTAGACCGCACATTGGAGGCCGAGGTGTCTCCTTTGACAGAGGTTATACGCCGTCCCATAGTTGAGCCTTACGGCATATACCGCCGCCTTATGGGCAAGGGCTCGTCCACGGATATGAAAACCCTCACCGCAGCGGCTTCGGGCGGTGCCGTCACTGAGATTTCTTCGGGCCGGAAAAGCTGGAAGCAGAAGCTGAGCCTGTGGATAAGGGGCAATGTATTTGTACCAGACCCTCGCGTAGGGTGGGTGAGGCCGTCGGTGCGCTATCTGAAAAAATTCCTGTCCGAGCATCCCGTAGACGTGATTGTTACCACCGGACCGCCGCATTCCATGCATTTGATAGGCCAAAAGCTGCACAGCGACCTTGGCATTCCCTGGGTAGCCGATTTCCGCGACCCCTGGACCAGGATGTACTACCTGAAGTACCTGCCGCTTTCGGCCTGTACGTGGAAAAAACTCCGCCGGCAGGAGCAGTCTGTGCTGGATGAGTGCTCTTGCGTTCTTGCATGCACGCCTTTTGTGCAGAAAGAGTTCCAGGCACAGACGTCCACCCCTGTCGCATGCATAACTAACGGCTTCGACGAGGAAGACTTTGCATGCCCTGCACCGGTGCCTGACGGATACTTCAATATAACACACACGGGGCTTTTCGCCTCGGACGGGAATCCCCTGGAACTGTGGAAAGTGCTGGGCTCGATGGCCTCTTCCGATGCTTCGTTTAAGGCCGCTTTACGCCTGAGGCTTGTCGGGAAAGTGGACCAGGAGGTACTGGACGCCATTTCTGCCGCCGGCCTTGCCGGCAACATTGTGACCCTCGGCTACTGCGACCATGCCACAGCCGTCCGCGAGCAGCGTGCCGCCACCGTGCTGATACTGCCCCTGCGTAACGATTCTGAATACAGGCCCATACTGCCCGGAAAACTCTTCGAGTACCTTGCCGCCGCCAGGCCGGTGCTTGGTATCGGCCAGACAGACGGCGCTATGGCTATGGTCCTGACCTCCACCGGCGCCGGCACCACCGCCGCCTGGGAAGACTCAGCTGCCATGAAAGCCTTCATGGAACGCGCCTGGCAGCAGTTCCGCAGCGGAGATTCTCTCGGCCCTAAAGGGCCTCGGAATGACAATGTCATACCGAGCGACTCCCCTGTCATACCGAGCGACTCCCCTGTCATACCGAGC
>CAMOIT010000022.1 GCA_946616285.1 uncultured Bacteroidales bacterium
CTCGCAGCGTTTGCAGTTCATGCAGTACTTGAGGGCGTAATGGAAAAAATAGGGGTCCTTGAGGCGAAGACGTTCACCGTCCGGACCGGCCTGCTTTGGACCGGGATACAGGGGATTAACCTGCATTACGGGGCAGTAGGCCGTGCATACGGGGCATTTTGTGCACTCCTCAAAGTTGTGCCGGCTCTCGGTATATTCCTGCGGTTTCATGCTTTCCGGTTTTTTAAAATTTCATCTGTGGCCGCGAATGCGCTGCGGATTGCGAGTCCGGCGCCGCTGCCGAATTCTGGCCTGGTGTTGCCAAGTACTGAACCTATGGCATACAGGTTTTCAATTGCGACTCCATCCCTGCAAGCCCTGAGGGCACTGTCCGTCTTGACGCCATAATTCATATAGGGCTGGTCGGATGCAAATGAGGGGTTGTACCAGGTGTTACGGTCGCTGTCGAAGTCCACGTCCAGGCCGAAAACAGGTTCCGACACCTCGAAAGGATTGGACTTGAGGCCTTTGGAGAAGAATCCGCCGCTTGCAAGGATAAAACTGTCGGCCTCAAGATAGTGTTGGTCCAGGTTCTTTGTGACCACACTGTGAACCCTGCCGTCATGCACGTGTGCGTTTTCTACCATGTCACCCATCAGATATGTGCCGCCAAGTACCTCAAAACGCTTCTTCAGCTGTATCTGGGTGCGTATGCCTGGAACCGACGGAGGCATGGTTCCGACGAAAGCCACCTGCGCGGGCAGTCCCTGGCGGATTCGGCCCGGTACTGAAGGATCCGTGAGGCCGAAAACCTGAGGCAGCACAACCGTGTCTTCGTCTTTGATAAGAAGCCTGACTTCCTGAACGACCTTTTCCCATGCCTGATCCATTTTCCTGGCTATGTCCGCGGAACGCATCGCGCTGAAGGGAGAGAATTCGGGAAGGCTCAGGAAACGAATCCTGCATTCAAGACCCTGTTTTTCAAGACCTTCGGCAATAAAGGACGAGAAGAAGTCGTGGTAGCCGGTCAAGTTTACCACGAGCGCCTTTCGGCCGATTTTCGGCTGTGGGAAAAGGCTTACGTCTTCCAGGGAAAGGTCGGCCTCAGAGAAAGTTCCGAGCGGCATCAGCCTTACGCCTTCACTGTAGTGGACTCTGATTCCGGCTTCGGAAAAGAGTTCGGTCATGCGTTGGGAAGGCTCCTTCACCGATTCAAAGGTGCCGGAGAAGAAGTGAAGGGCATTCTGGCCGGTTGTTACGATGGCGCATTTGAGGCCCTCTTTCTGGAGGCTTATTCCGGCAGTCAGGCCCGCAAGGCCGCCGCCTATTATAATTGTGTCGAATTTCATAGTCCCAGAACGTGTTTATAGACCCACTGTGTATATTCGGCTTCGCGAAGGGTGTCGCCCCAGCCGATAGGGAAGTTGCCTTTCCAGCGCTCCTGCATGAATTTGGCTATGTCTTCCCTTTCTTTTTCCACGCAGCCATGGGCTTTGGCAAGGAGCCCAGCTGCGCGGCAGGCGCAGAACTCGCCCTGGCAGGTGCCCATGCCCACGCGTGTACGACGCCTGAGGTCCGTGAGAGTGGATACATCCAGCCTGTCGATGGCGGCGTTGATTTCTCCCACTGACACTTCTTCGCATTCACAGATAAGGTCGTCGTCGCGGCGGTCGTCGGTGCGGATACGGGAAGCACGCGTGCCCATTCGCGATGCTGCGGCCTTCTGCGCAGTTGTGGGCGCTTCCCATATTTTCTGGGCCACTGCTTCGTACGAGTTTTCTTCGGAACCGGGAAGGGGAGTGACAGCTGTTTCGCAGGCTTTGTCTACGCCGAGCTTCCGGCAAACCATGTCGGTTGCAATTTCGGCCATTAACCTGTAACTTGTAAGCTTACCGCCGGTTATTGTAATGAATCCTTTAATTGAATCTCTCTCTTCATGATCAAGGCAGACGATGCCTCGGGAGATGTTACGGCCCGAAGGATCGTTGTCTGCGCTGACAAGCGGCCGGACGCCTGCATACGCCCTGAGGATGCGGGTGGAAAGCAGGGAAGGGCACAGTTTTGCGCCTTCGGTGATCAGGAGGTTGACTTCGTCGGGAGTCACGGCAACGTTGTCGCATTCTTCGAAGGGGACGCGAGTGGATGTCGTGCCTATTATGCACACCGTGTCACCGGGGACGAGAATGTCGGCATTGGAGGGCTTGCGGCAGCGGTTGATAACCCGCCCGTTAACTCTGTGCGCGAAGATAAGGAGGGAACCTTTGGCCGGGAACATGCCGATATTCACGCCGGCGAGGGCTGCGATGTCATGGCCCCAGATACCGCCGGCGTTAACAACTATCCTGGCGTAATAGTCGGCAGTTTCGCCGGTCTGGCGGTTAAGAGTATGCACACCCTTGATTGTATCGCCTTCCCGGATGAATCCGGTTACTGTGGTGTGAAGCCTCACCTGTCCGCCGCGAAGCTTAGCGTCCAGCATGTTGGCGGCGCAGAGGCGGAAGGGATCCACGGAACAGTCGGGCACTTTCACGGCACCTATCAGGTCGGGGTTTACCGACGGTTCCAGCCTTCTGGCAAGGTCCGGCTCAATGATTTCGGCATTGATGCCGGCGTTCCGGCATGCGTCAACGAAGGTTTGCTGGTAGCCTAGGTCGTCTTCGGGGAGAGTGATGAAAAGGCCGTCGCATTCTTCCACGCAGTGGGAAGCGATACGCCTGATGATCATGTTCTCCTTTATGCATTCTTCGGCCGATTCGGGGTCGTTTACAGCATAACGGGCACCGGAATGAAGCAGGCCGTGGTTTCGGCCGGTGGCTCCGGTGGCAATGTCCGAGCGTTCAATCAAAAGCGTCCTGAGGCCGCGCATGGCGCAGTCTCTCTGGGTTCCGGCACCAGTGATGCCGCCGCCTATGATTATTACGTCAAATTCGTTGTTGTTCATAAGCATTCATTAAAAACGTTGCAATGCTTCGTACACCCTTTGTACGGGGAAGCCGACGACATTGAAATAGGAGCCCTCGATGCGGGTTATACCTATGTGGCCTATCCATTCCTGAATGGCGTATGCGCCCGCTTTGTCAAAGGGCTTGTAATTATCTACGTAGTAAGTGATTTCTTCATGGCTAAGGGACTTGAACCATACTTCGGTAGTGGCGGTAAATGTCTCTTTTTTCCGGATGCTCCTTAAGGTTACGGCCGTGGTGACGTGATGCGACCGGCCGGAAAGGTCCTGCAGCATCCTGATTGCGTCCGCCCTGTCCCTTGGTTTTCCAAGGATTTCGCCGGGGGAAGCGCCGAGCGGGGGGAGTATTACCATTGTGTCGGCCGTAATGAGGATTTCGTCTTCCTTGAGGGGGCGGTGGAAACCCTCGGATTTGCCTTCTGACATAAGGACAGGAACATTGTCATACGGCGTTTCCGGACCGAAGCATTCCTTGAAGTTGTTGTTTGTATCTACTTCAAAGTCAATATCAAGACCTTTAAGCAGTTCCCTTCTTCTTGGAGAACCGCTTCCCAGGATTATATGCTTCCCCTTCAGGTCCATGAATTAAAACTTAGCCTTGTACTGAACAGGGTCGAATGTCCACTTCCCCTGTTGCCGGAGCACAGTTTCGATACAGTTTCTGAGACAGCCCCGGCCTCCGGGATAATCTGAAACCCAGTGGGCTGCAGCCTTGGCTTCCTCTGCTCCGTCCGATGGACACACGCCGCATCCGCTGGCTTTCATTACGTCTATGTCAGGAACATCGTCTCCGAAATACATGACTTCCTTGGGGTCCAGGTGATGGCGCTCGCAGAAAAGGGCGAACTGCTCCCTTTTGTCCCGGCAGTGGAGGAATATGTCCTCCGGGGGAACGCCGCTTGTGGCCATGCGCTTGCGGATGCTCTCCGAACTGCCCCCGGTGATAACGGCGACTGGATAACCGTGCATTACGGCCATCCTTATGCCGAACCCGTCCTTGGCGTCATACGAGCGGAGGAGGTCTCCGTCGCTGTCGCAGAAGACAAAGCCGTTTGTGGCAACTCCGTCGATATCGAAGGCAAAGGCCTTTATGTGGCTCAGATCCATTCGCTTATGATTTGCTGCCGCCGCCGATGGGACCGAAATCCGCCATGTTGAAGGTGCTTCCGGGCTGGGGGCCCTTGCCTCCGCTGAGGTCTATGACGCCGAACTGGGCCTCGAACTTCGAGACATTGTCGAACAGGGCGTTCATAAGGCGCTTCGCGTGCTCAGGAGTCATGATTATACGGTTGCCTATTTCCGGTTTTGCAAGACCGGGAAGGGTAGTGGCAAAATCTATGATGAATTCGCTCCTGGAATGGGAGATGATAGCGAGGTTGGAATATGAACCCTTGGCAATTTCAGGCTTCAGTTCCAGGCTTATCTGGTTCTGCGGTTTGGGTTGGTTATTATCCATGTTTTGGTCTATTTTATGCAAAAATAACAAAAAATCCTTATTTTTGCAAGATAGAAAACAACGTAAACCCGATATATGAAAGAATTAGCCGCGAAGTACAGTGCGAAAGAGGTGGAAGACAAGTGGTACGCCTATTGGCTTAAAAACCGCTTCTTCCACAGTGAACCGAATGAAAAACAGCCGTATACCATAGTGATACCCCCGCCCAACGTAACGGGCATACTGCACATGGGGCACGTCCTTAACAATACTCTTAACGACGTCCTTATCCGAAAAGCCCGCATGGACGGCAAGAATGCTTGCTGGGTCCCCGGGACCGACCATGCCTCCATTGCGACCGAAAGCAAAGTAGTTGCAAAGCTTAAGGACATGGGCATCAAGAAGGAAGATATCGGCCGCGAGGAATTCCTGAAGCACGCCTGGGATTGGAAAGAAGAGCATGGCGGAATCATCCTTGAGCAGCTCCGCAAGCTGGGCTGCTCCTGCGACTGGGACCGCACCCGCTTCACCATGGAACCCGAACTGTCCGATGCTGTTATCAATACTTTCGTGTATTTTTACAAGAAAGGCTGGATTTACAAGGGCGTTCGCATGGTCAACTGGGACCCTGTGGCCCACACTGCAGTGTCGGACGACGAAGTAATCCACAAGGACACCAAAAGCCATTTCTACCACCTGAAATACTATATTTCGGACGGTAACGGCAATCCTACGGACCAGTACCTGGTAATCGCTACGACGCGCCCCGAAACCATTATGGCCGATGCCGCTATCTGCGTCAACCCCAAGGATGAGCGTCATTTCTGGCTAAAGGGGAAGAAGGTCCTTATCCCGCTTATCAACAGGGAAATCCCCGTGATAGAGGACGATTATGTGGAGATGGATTTCGGAACCGGCTGCCTCAAGGTGACCCCCGCGCACGACATGCATGACTACGAGATAGGCCTCAGGCACAACCTTCCTGTCCTGGAGATAATCGACGACAGCGGCTGCCTGAACGAAAAAGCCGAAATTTTGATAGGAGAGGACCGCTTCGTGGCAAGGAAGAAGATCTGCAAGATGCTTGAAGAGGCCGGAAACCTGGTGAAGGTCGAGGAGTATATTTCGCCCGTCGGATATTCTGAGCGTACTGACGCCGTCATTGAGCCCAAGCTCAGCGCACAGTGGTTCCTAAAAATGGAAAAACTTGCATCAATGGCGCTTGAAACTGTGGAGAGCGGCCGCACCCAGTTCATTCCGGAAAAATACATGAACACCTACCGCCACTGGATGGAGAACGCCCGCGACTGGTGCATATCCCGCCAGCTTTGGTGGGGCCAGCGCATACCTGCCTGGTACCTTCCAGACGGCAAGTTCGTAGTTGAATCCACAGCTGAAGCAGCACTTGAGGCTGCACAAGCTATCGACCCGTCAATCAAGGCAGAAGACCTCAGGCAGGATGAGGATGTTCTGGATACCTGGTTCAGTTCTTGGCTCTGGCCAATCTCGGTTTTCGACCCCCAGATGCCAGGCCATCCGGACCATAAACCCAATGCCGACCTTGCATACTATTATCCCACGTCGGATCTTGTGACCGGCCCGGATATCATCTTCTTCTGGGTCGCCCGCATGATAATGGCAGGCGAGGAGTTCATGGGCAGGGAACCTTTCTCCCACGTTTATTTCACCGGCATCGTCCGCGACAAGATCGGCCGCAAGATGTCCAAGACCCTTGGCAATTCTCCGAATCCGCTCGACCTTATAGAGAATTACGGCGCAGACGCCGTGCGTATCGGCATGCTCCTTTGCTCCAGCGCCGGCAACGACATCTTCTATGACGAAGCGCAGGTGAAGCAGGGCGCGGCCTTCTGCAACAAGATTTGGAACAGCTACCGCCTGGTTAAAGGCTTCCAGGTGGATGAGGAGCTGGCCCAGGCGCCTGCAGCCAAGGTCGCCGTGGATTGGTTTAGGGCCAAGCTGTCCGACACTGTAGCACTTGTAGAGGATCATTACTCCAAATTCCGCATTTCAGACGCCCTCATGACCATCTACAAGCTCTTCTGGGACGACTACTGCGCCTGGTATCTTGAGGCGATTAAACCCGCTTTCGGCCAGCCTGTGGATAAAGCCACCTACGATGCTACGCTTTATTTCTTCGAGGAGCTCCTGAAGCTTATCCATCCTGTGATGCCTTTCATCACGGAGGAACTGTGGCAGGATATTGCCGAAAGGAGGGAAGGGGACACCATAATGTACGCTCCTACCCCCAAGGCCGAAGCATTCGACCCTGAAGTGCTGAAGAGTTTTGAACTGGCCGCCGAAATAGTCAACGGTGTCCGTGGGACAAGGAACCAGAAGAACATCGCACCCAAGCAGCAGCTGTCCCTTATGATAAAAGGCGCCTTCCATTCAGAGATGATTCCGCTTGTGGAGAAAATGGCCAATGCAAATGTGCAGGTTGTAGCCGATTTTGGCGCTGCACAGGGCGTCGGATTCATGGTCAGAACCCTTGAGGCATTCATTGTTCTGGACACTTTGGTGAACGTGGAAGAAGAGCTTGAAAAGTCCCAAAAGGAACTGGAGTATCAGCAGAAATTCCTTGCCGGAGTACGCGCAAAACTCTCGAATGAGCGCTTCACGGCCAATGCTCCAGCCGCCGTAATAGAAAACGAGCGCAAGAAGGAAGCTGATTCCCTTTCGAAGATAGAAATACTCGAGAATAAGATTAACCAGCTGAAAAATAGTAAATAAAACAAAATAGTTTTAATCTATAACATTTTTGTTATGGCGCTTTTTAAGACAACCTTCCCCGTCAGGTACTACGAAACGGACCAAATGGCAGTGGTTCACCACTCCAATTATATCCGCTACTTCGAGTTGGCCCGTGACGAGATGATGGTTCAACTTGGCTTCCCGATTGAAAAGTGCGAAAGTGAGCTTGGTATCATGGTTCCTATCATATCTGTGGAATGTCATTTCCGTCACCCCGCCAGGATGGGAGATGTCCTTACTGCCACAGCCGAAGTGGATAAAGTTCCCATGGCGAAAATGCTCATTAAACAGGCTGTTTGGAATCAGGACGGAGTGCTTTGCGCCGATGGAAACGTGACCCTGTGTTTCATAGACTCCAAGACCTTCACTCCGGTAAGATGCCCGGAGGAGGTTACCGCTCTTTTTGAAAAATACATAAACGCAGACCAGATATGATTGCAATGATTCCCCTTATGATAGGAACATGGGAGATTGTGGCGATTGTCGCCGTGATTCTCCTTCTTTTCGGCGGGAAGAAGATTCCCGAATTGATGAAAGGCCTCGGGAAAGGCGTAAAGAGCTTCAAGCAGGGTATGAACGAGGTGGAGAAGGAGATAGATAACGCCGCCTCCGATAAACCTTCCAAGTCCGAAGAAAAGTAAAGTGGCAGAGAAGGACGTTCAGATGTCCTTCTGGGACCATTTGGAAGAACTGAGGGGAACCTTGTTCCGCTCGGTTCTTGCGGTTTTTCTCTGTTCCATAGTATTCCTTTTTTTCCCGAAGCAGCTATTTGTCGCCGTTCTGTGGCCGACCACCCCGGATTTTGTGTTATACAGGCTTCTTGGATGGGACTTTTCCATGGATCTTATCAACGTGGAAGTATCGGCCCAGTTTTTCATGCACCTCAAGGTATCGGTGCTCTGTGCACTTGTAGTTGCATTTCCTTACGTGGTATACGAAGTCTGGAAATTCATTGCTCCTGCGCTTTACCCGAATGAGAAAAAGGCTGTAAAAACTGCTTTCGGCCTGTCTTCAGGCCTGTTTTACATCGGAGTTGCCGTCGGGTACTTCGTAGTTCTGCCGGTGTGCTTGATGTTCTTCATGAACTATACTGTAAGCGACAGCATCGCAAACACTATTACCCTGGGTTCGTACATGTCGCTTTTCTTCTCAATGGTATTCCTGATAGGTTTACTCTTCGAGTTCCCTACGGTAATACTGGTTCTTTCCACAATCGGAATAATAAACCGGAAGCAGATGAAGGGATTGAGGAAGTACGCTTTTGTGGTAATGCTGCTTCTTTCGGCCCTCATTACTCCCAGCGACCCTTTTTCCATGTTCGTCCTGGCCATTCCGCTGTACGGACTTTTCGAATTTTCAATACTTCTTTGCAAGAAAGAGTCTGAATAAATGATATCTATTTCCAACGTTACGGTTTCCTGGGGCAGTTTCACCCTTCTGGACGGCATCAGTTTCCACATAAGCGACAACGACAAGATCGGCCTTGTGGGAAAGAACGGTGCCGGGAAGTCCACCCTGATGAAACTCATAACGGGGGAGATTGCGCCTACTTCGGGCAGTGTCGATAAACCTCAGGGAATCCGCATAGGATATCTGCCCCAGATAATGGAGCATCACCATGGCCGAAGCGTAATCGAAGAGGCCGTATCCGTTTTCGATTACCTTAAGGAAATGGAAGCGGAATTAAATGAACTGACGCTTAAGTTGGGCGATAGAACAGATTATGAATCAGCGGAGTATGCCAAGATAATTGACCACATGAACGAGCTCAACGACCGCCTGTCCCTGGAAAGCGGGCTGTCGCCTGAAGCCCAGGCCCAGAAGGTTCTTTTCGGCCTTGGATTCAAAAAGGAAGAGCTTGACCGTCCCACCGAGACTTTCAGTCAGGGCTGGAACATGCGCATTGAGCTTGCGAAGATTCTGCTCTCGTCGCCGGACGTACTTCTTCTGGACGAACCTACCAATCACCTCGACATAGAGTCCATAGAATGGTTCGAAGGCTATCTGAAGGCATTCAGGGGCAGCGTGCTGCTGGTTTCCCACGATCGCAAGTTCCTGGACAATGTAACTACCAGAACCGTAGAAATTATGCTCGGGCACATCCACGACTACAAGGTCCCTTACAGCCAGTATGTCGGCTTAAGGGCGGAAAGGATTGCTCAGCAGACAGCTGCGTACGAAAACCAGCAGCGGATGATAGAAAAGACGGAGGATTTCATAAACCGCTTCCGCTACAAGCCCACGAAGAGCAACCAGGTCCAGTCCCGTATCAAAGCCCTTGAAAAACTTGACCGGATAGAAATTGACGATGTGGACTCTTCCACTCTCAGGCTCAAGTTCCCGCCGGCACAGCGCTCCGGGGACATTGTATTCAAGGGAACCGATTTAACCGTGGGTTATCCCCAGAAAACCGTATTCCGCGATGCTCAGATAGAGATAAAGAGGGGAGAAAATGTCGCGCTTGTTGGACGTAACGGAGAGGGAAAAACCACTCTGATGAGGGTGATAATGGGGCAACTTGATCCCATTGGCGGCGAGGCTAAAGTTGGGCACAACGTCTCCATTGGCTATTATGCCCAGAACCAGGAGGATATCCTGGACCCCTTCCTGACCGTTTTCTCAACCCTAGACAATATAGCAGTGGGGGATATGCGCACCCGCCTGAGGGATATCCTTGGCGCATTCCTTTTCAAGGGGGAAGACATAGACAAGAAGGTTAGTGTCCTTAGCGGCGGCGAAAAGGCAAGGCTGGGAATGGCAAAGCTGATGCTCTCTTCACATAACGTCCTTGCCCTGGACGAACCCACCAACCACATGGACATCCGTTCCAAAGATGTACTGAAACAGGCCCTGAAAGACTTCGACGGCACTCTTATTGTAGTTTCTCACGACCGTGACTTCCTTGAAGGCCTTGTGGACAAGCTGTACGAGTTCAGGGACGGAAAGGTGAAAGAACACCTGGGAGGAATCGATGAATTCCTGAGGGTGAGACGGCTGGAGAACCTTCAGGAGCTGGAGCGCAGTGCTTCGGCCCCTGAAAAGGCAAAAGCAGAGCCGCAAACTGCGCAGGCTCAGGATTTCCGGAAGTTCAAGCAGCTGTCCAGGGAACAGAAGAAAGTGCAGAACAGGGTGGATTACCTTGAAAAGGAGATTGCAAAGAAGGAGGGAAGGATGGCTGTAATAGAGACGATTCTGGCCAATCCTTCCGAAAAAGACGATATTATGGAGCTTACCCGGGAGTATCTTGAGCTCAAGCGCGGTCTTGACGATCAGACCGGGGAGTGGACTGAATTAATGGAACAACTTATATGAAAAGATTTGTAGTTGCAGCGCTTGCCTGCGTATGTTTATTTGCCTTACAGGCAAGTGCACAGGAGGTTTACACGACCCTTCTCGAAGAGAAAACCGTCACCGTCGGGGATTTCTCGTCGTTGTCAGTATCGGACGATTTCGAAGTCACACTTGCAAAGGGCGCCTGCAGCGCCAGGGTTACTACCGACAAAGTTCTTGCTCCGTACGTGCAGGTATACGTCCGTTCCAAGACCCTTTTCATTTCTTATGACGAAAAGGCTGTTCCCAAAGACGTCAAGAAGTTGTTCAAGGGCCGTAAAGCGCCCGATCCGGTTTTCCGTGTTGTAGTTTTCCTACCTCATCTGAGCGGGATAGAACTGTCGGACAATGCCGCACTTACTTCGGTCGACGAGCTTTCCGGCAACCAAGTCAGCATCAACCTTACAGACAAGGCCCTGATCAAGTCACTTAAACTGAATGCCGACGATATTACGGTCAGGGCAAAGAAAAACAGCCAGGCCAGTATGAATCTTGACATAATGGGTAAAGCCGATCTTGGCTCGGAAGGCAATGCCGCTCTTAAAGTGTCGTCCAAGTCTGGGGAACTTATGGCAAACGTGGCCGGCAGTTCTAAGCTTACGCTTGTTACAGAATGCCGCAAGGCCGTTTTCAATACCGGTGCCACTGCTAAAGTAACAGCCGATCCCAAGGCTTCTGAAAGTGTGGAGGTACATATGAGCGGGTCGTCCGAACTCGTTCTCAGCGGCGAGACTCCTCTTCTTCTTATCAGGGCCGAAAAGAATACGGAACTGGATGCAGCTGCGCTGAAAGCCTTAAAGGTGGATGCCCAGATGTCAGGCTCCAGCAATGCCGAAGTCAATGCCGTCGAGGATATTGACGCAACCTTGGTCGGCGGTAGTTCGCTGTACTATACAGGCACGCCCGCTATCCGTATAGGCAAGATAATCAAGTCCACGCTGGCCCCTCACGGTTCAAGCGCCAAATAAGGCCTCCTGAATGTAAAGCCTGAGGGCGTTAAGCGCCGATGCCGCGAAACGCTCGATATTCCTTTTCCGGTCGTTTGAGTAACGGTACTTAACGGTACGCGTTCCCAGAGGGCCGGATATTCCTATCCATACGGTCCCCACGGGGTTTTCGTCGTCTCCGCCGGGGCCGGCGAGGCCTGTAGTAGACACGGCGAAGTCGCTGCCTGTGAGCTTTCGCACGCCTTCGGCCATTGCGGCAGCAACTTCGGATGACACAACCCCCAAGCGGTCCACCGTATCGGCAGGAACTCCCAGCACACTTTCCTTGACGGAAACCGCATAGGAAGTGACAGATCCCAGGAAATAGGCCGAAGAACCGGCGACGGAAGTAATCAGGTGGGCTATTTCACCTCCGGTGCAGGATTCAGCCGCAGAGAGGGTTTTTCCGGCCTCCCTGAGCATTTTACCGATGGCCGATTCGAGGTTTGAATCCTCGTCGGCATATAGAAGGCTGCCAAGGAGCGCCTTAAGCTTGATAATCTCGGATTCCAGGCGTGGAAGGTCTTTGCTTTCGTCGCCTCCGTATAGCGAAACACGGAGCCTGATTCCTGTGAGGGTGTCAGGGAGGTAAGCCAGGTGCATGTCTGAGGGGAGAGCATCTTCCCATGGTGCCAGCTTTTCGGACAGGGCCGATTCTGCAATTCCGTATACCATCAGGCTGCGGTGGAGTATGTTCCCAAGCTCCTGGTGCTTTTTTATGTCATCCATTACGGCAGGCATTGCGCCAACGGCCTCGAAGGGGACTCCTGGCAGGGAATAAAGAGTGCCGCCGCAGATGTCTCTGAATACCATAACAGGAGCTGTCCCGAGCCTGTTAACTATGACTTCGGCTTTGTCCGGGACCATTGCCTGGGCAAGGTTTATGGGGAGGACGTCAAGCCCGCGGCTGCTCAGTATCCGGTGCACCATTTCCAACTGTCCGGGATGCTCTACGTATCCTTTGCTTCCCGATATCTTTGCGAGAACGGCCTTTGTTATATCGTCTTTTGTGGGTCCAAGGCCTCCGCTCGTGATTACGATGTCGTTATTGGACAGTTCCCTGATAAGGACCGACTCTATTTCGCTGGCGTTGTCTGGGATTGATACCATGCGCGAAACCTTGATGCCAGCCTCTTCCAGGGCACGTGCAAAGTGCGAGGAATTGGTGTCCACAATCTGTCCTATCAGGATTTCGTCTCCTATCGTGCAGATGCTTGCTGTTCTCATACCTTTTCTTTGGCTTGTTTTTCCAGGGTTTTCAGGAGTTTTACGAATGGCAGTGGCCGGAGCTGTGTTTCCACAAGGACGGCGCCGTTATCCAGGAGTTCCTGGGCTTCCTGGGCGTTTTCTGCAACTCCTACTATCGGAAGCCTTCCTTTGGTCAGCTCCATTGCCATGGACATTTTCCGGCTTCCGTGAACTATGGCCCCGTCAATTCCGTATAACTGGCACACTGAAAGCAGGGGATTGAGCTCTTGTGGCGTCACGGCATGGGATATCCTGAGCAGTACCGGGGTGTAACTCTCATAGCAGAGCCTTTGCGACACGATTTCCGAGATGAGCTGGGCCGAATCTCCCAGATCCGGAGAGTCTATTCCAGAATCCGTGTCCGGGTCGATGACTATGAAATCGGCGAAGTCATAGACCAGTGCGAAATTTCGCATGATATCCGATGACAGATTTACGCCAAGAACCGTTTTCTCGCGGAAGGCCTGAAGCCCTGAAATCCATTTCAGGACATCTTCTTTGGGCGGATTCAGCGTGATAAAGCCGGCCAGAATGCGATTATTAGCAGGCGGAAGGGGAGTGCCTGCCGGAAATGCGACTCCCGCGGGGTTTGAAAACCGTATCCCGCATACTTCCTTCATGAGTGCCTCTCTGTCCTTGTTCCTGAATAAACACATAGGAACACAAAGATAAGAAATTAATCGTTAGGATGAAATTCCTGATACGTATTGTCAGTGTAGAATACCAGAATTCTGTCTATTGTTTTCGCTGGTTCCGTGGTTTTTGCCGGGAAAAGCTCGAATTCTGCGGGTGATTCTTCTCCCTGCGGCTGGTTGCCGTCCTTGTACATGCGGCCTTTGCCGGTAAGCAGCCATTCCAGATTCAGCCTGGGGAAGTGGAGCATCAGGCTTTCGATAAAATCGTAGCCCGGTTTGTTGCGGCCTGCCAAAATATGGGACACGCTTCCGCGCGCTACGGAGAGAATGTCCGCGAGCTGAGTCTGAGTGAGATTTTCGGCCTGCAAAAACTGCGAAAGACGGCGATTCATTTTTCTGATATTTGTTTTTACAAAAGTAACAATAATAATTCGGAACTCAAAACAGGTAATATAAAAATGTAAACAGGGGCAGGGGAGTAAGGGCCTGATATTTATCTCACTATTTCTTTAAATAAGAGTGGTAAATATCTGATTCCAAATGATAACAAATATAAAACTTGTGCATTTTAGACGACTTTGGAGGCGTATTGTGGCGATATTGTTGTGTTTTTTGTGACAATTGCTTTTTAAAGATTTAGATAATATCAATTAATATTCTGATTATCAAGTATATGTTTTAGATATTATTTTTATCTTATGTATGGCTGGAGAATTTTAGCACGGCTTGCTAAAATTATGTTTCGGATGTTTAAATATGTAAATATCTGTATACTTAACGAAGTCTTTTCGTGATTCAATTTTGTAAACTATGACGCGCTTTTTTGCGCATTCTTCGCGACATTTCAGTATTTACAAAAAAGGCTGTATATTTGTGCGAAAATTGAAAAGAGGATGATTCCTGAAATTCACATAGAAGACTATGATTATGGCCTGGAGGACTCCAGAATAGCGAAATACCCCCTTGCCGAACGTGATCAGTCAAAGCTTTTGCATTATAGAAGGGGAAATGTCAGGGAATATGTTTTCCGCGACCTTCCTTCTCTCATATCACCGGGCAGCCTGATGGTTTTCAACGACACCAAAGTCGTGCCTGCAAGACTGCATTTTCAGAGGGAAAGCGGCGCTCATATAGAGATTTTCTGCCTTGAACCGGTGTCTCCCGCAGAATATGCCACTGCATTTTCCGCTACCGGATCGTCCAGTTGGAAATGCGTTCTGGGAAACGCCAAGAAGTGGAAAGGGGATATTCTTCGCCTTTATAATCAGGACGCATCGCCGGAGATTTCGGCGCTTGACCTTAAGGCGGAGCTTTTGGGGCGCGATGAAAAAACCGGAACCGTGCGTTTTTCCTGGGAAGGAGGCCATCCTTTCTCAAGAGTTCTGGAATTGGCCGGAACAGTGCCCATTCCTCCGTATTTAAACCGCGAATCAGAAGCTATCGATACCGAGAGATACCAAACCCTTTACGCGCGTATACGCGGCTCTGTAGCGGCTCCTACTGCAGGACTTCATTTTACCGACAGAGTTCTTCAGGACATACGGAACAAGGGCGTAGACATGGAAAACGTGTGCCTTCACGTAGGCGCCGGTACTTTCCTGCCTGTAAAATCCTCACTTGTGTCCGAGCATCCCATGCACAGAGAGCCCTTCGTTGTGACTCGTGAGCTCATTAAAAAGCTCATGGAAGGGGGAAGGGAACTAGTGGCCGTCGGGACAACATCTGTACGTACTCTTGAATCCCTTTATTATATAGGTGTAAGCTGTATCGAAAAAGGAATTCCCCAGGATGTTCAGCAGTGGGCGCCTTATACCAGGGAATATCCATATTCGACGAAGGAAGCCCTTGGCGCCATTGCCGATTATCTGGACAGGGAGCAGTTGGATAGCCTTGTTTCAGGTACCAGGATTATTATTGTGCCCGGTTTCCGCTTCAGGATAGTGGACAAGCTGGTTACCAACTTCCATCAGCCCGAAAGCACCCTTATACTGCTTGTTTCCGCCTTTGTCGGCGGCGACTGGAGAACCATCTACGATTATGCCCTTTCGCACGGTTTCCGCTTCCTGAGCTACGGAGATTCGTCATTATTGGAAAGAGTATAGTGTTATACGGAATAATTTTTGTAGCTTTGTAGGCCCAAAATGAATATTATATGGATTTGGCAGAATATACCGACATAGCGCCGTTTACAGACGAAGAAACTTCGGCCGCTCTTACGCGCCTTTCAAACCATCCCAATACACCCTGGGTCTCCAGGACGATATTCCCCGACAAACCCGCAAATTTCCTTGCGGAATTACTTAGAAGCATCCATACTGTTGACCAGTTCCAGCAGGTCGTTATGTCAAAAGCCGTGG
Source organism: uncultured Bacteroidales bacterium (assembly GCA_946616285.1). Taxonomy (GTDB): domain Bacteria; phylum Bacteroidota; class Bacteroidia; order Bacteroidales; family UBA932; genus Cryptobacteroides. Next base: position 15,705 of record CAMOIT010000022.1, read on the forward strand.
AATGGGTTATCGCCAAAACCGTAAGGAATTTTTCCTACTGCGGCGTAGAAAAACTGAAAGCCTTGGATGGAAAGAAGTTCCTGGCAATGTCCAACCACCGGGACATCATTCTGGATCCGGCCATATTTCAGGTCATCCTTATCAAGAACCATATTCCTGAAACCCAGATTTGCGTAGGGGACAACCTGCTCAAAAACAACAAATCGGTAGAGCTTCTGATTCGTTCCAACCGTATGATCAAGGTAATCAGGGGCATTTCAGCCCGCGAGCTTTACCTTTCTTCCCAGATCCTTTCACGCTACATACGCGAAACTATCACTTCCGGCACAGCGTCGGTGTGGATTGCTCAGCGCCAGGGACGCACAAAGGACGGCATTGATATTACCGAACAGGGCCTTTTGAAGATGGTTGACATGAGCGGAAAAGAGGATTTCGTTAAGAATTTCATGGAAGTCAATATCGTCCCGCTCAGCATTTCATACGAATATGAGCCTTGCGACATACTGAAAGCCCGTGAACTGCTTATCTCCCGCACGCAGAAATATGTCAAGACAGAAACCGAGGACCTGGAGAGCATTATGATGGGCATTAAGCAGCCCAAAGGCAACGTTCATCTGGAGATAGGGGACCCTCTCACCGAAGAAGAGATCACGGAAGCCTCCCTATGCGACAAAAACGACCGCTATCAAAAGATCCGCCACGCGGTGGACCGCAGGGTTATCCGGGGCTACAAACTCTGGAAAACGAATTATATGGCCTATGACATAGTGAACGGGGAAGGGAAGTACGCCAGTGAGTACACCCCGGAAGAAATGGAAGCCTTCAAAGCCTATATCGATGGCCAGCTTGGCAAAGTGGAGCCGGAACTGAACAGGGAAGACCTCAGGGACATCCTTCTTCACATCTATTCCAATCCGGTACTTTCCAAAGAGCAGCTTTAATCAGGCACTATAAAAATCGGCCCTGCAAGTATTTATTTGCGGGGCCGATTTTTGTGTTATTGGTGCAGATTAATTTGCAGCAGTAAGAGTGAGTTCAACGGTGCCTTCGAGCTGGCTTGTGGTGACTGCCACGGACATGACTATGTCGTTGTTCGGGAAGGTAACGGTACCGCTTGCCTGGGCATTGAGGAAGGGGTTGTCTTCCGGCATGATATTGGTGAGGTTGTAGCTGAAGTTGGCCTGTGCAAGGCTTCCGGCTACGTTGAAGGTGCCGGAGAAGTCGGATACGCTGTTGTAGGTGAAGGAAACAGTCACGTTATTGGCGCCGAAGCTGATTTCCTTGACGTCGTACTGGCTGAATTTCGCTACGTCAATATTGATTTCCTTCTCCTTAAGATACTGGGCTACTAAAGATACGTTTTTGCCGTTGGAGAAGTTCCATTTTTTGTCAATAGAAATGCTCTTTTTCTCAGCGCCTGTGACTTTGAGAACAAGTGTCTCGAGGGTCCAGCTGCGGTACAGGAAGTCTTCCAGCGATCCGCCGGGAACGGAACCGATGGTCACCTCTACGCTTGCAGTGCCTTCGACAAGGATTTCGCTCTGAAGGGTGGGGGTATCGGCGTCCTTCTTCATAATGAGAGACATTGTGGTGTTGATATCTCCGGTAAGTGTATACAAACCGCCGCTTTCTGTGTATCTGCCGGTGTATACGTAGTGGTTGATGTGGCTGTCGGCTTTTGTGGAGTTGGGAACAATCTCACGTTCGATGATGCAATCGATGGAGTAACGGCCCGAACGGAGGAAGTTTACAGAACCCAAAATGAGAGTTTTGCCGGCGACATTAATTTCTACGTCATTGCTCTTGGGGGTGACGGTGCAGGCGGCACTGTCCTGAGAAGGGGTAGGGAGCGAGGGGGTATCGCCGCCTTTGTTGCATGAGGCCAGAAGAGCTGCGCCACATGCCGCGATGAGGATAATCTTGCTATTCATAATATTGATAATTAATTGTTTACTTAGAACAGACGGACGAAGAGGCTGAGTTTAAGCACGGGCACGACGGGAACCATGTTAAGGTAGCCGAGGTATTGCTGGATTTGGTCGTAAGTGCTTTCTCCGATGGCGTCCTTAAGGTCCGGATATTTGGCTAACCAGGCTGCGTCAAGAACAACGGTCTGGGGCTTGTCGGGATTGTCGAAATAGTCGTATGATACAAGCCTTGCACCGCCGGTGTACTGGACGCCGAAGTCAAAGCTTACGCTGACGCGTTTGTCTCTGGATACAGGGCGGCCTGTGCCGATACCGAAATAGGGGCGGACGGCGTTGAGTTTATACTGGACACCCGCGTGCAGGAGGCCATCTTTGTCTGAGGTTATGCCGAAAATCCTGGTTGTGGTCCTGTCACTCTCCGGAATGGCGTTATGTCCTTCGTAAAGTGCATTGGCTGAGGCAGTTATGTTTCCTTTGGGGGTAAGCGAAAACACTGCGCCTACAGTGAAATGGAAGATGGTATTCTTACCTGGGAAAACGTCCAGAAGGAGGTCGATGGTCCTGGACTGAAGTGTGGCAGAAAGGTCTACCTGGTCGATTTTGATGCCACTCTGGTCTATTGAAAGGTTCTTGGCGCTGTACAGGAAGGGATTAATGCCGCCCTTGAGCACTTCAAGGTCTTTTGATTTTGCAATGCTTTTGACCACAGCGTTGTATGCTGCAACATGAGCGTCCATGAATTGGAAGGTGCCGCGGAGCTGCAAGTAAGGAGTTACAGGTGCAGCGATTTGAATTCCCATGCCGTCAAGGTTGATAAGGTCGAAGCCGATGGCCAGATGGTTAAACAACTGAGGGTCCTTGACAGGTTCTTCCTGAGGAAAATTGTAATCTTGTGCGAATGCCGAAACTGCCAGGCCCAGTGCAAGAATTACGGAAAGAGTCTTTCTCATAAGGTTTTATCTTAATAACAATCACAAATATAGCAAATTTTTGGAAATATCGTCTTTTCGGCCTATAAATCCACTATTTCCCATATTGTTACACAATTTATATTATGTTAATATAAATTGTGTAAAAGCAATACCACCCCTTCCCAAACCCTTCCCCTAATATGGGAAGGGCTTAGTCGGCCCTGCGGGCCTCCGGAAAAGACCCAGCCGCGTTTGCAGGTAGAATGCACAGAACCGCGTTTTTCTGCAGACGTGGCAACGAAATCGGCCAAAACCCCGGAAAACCCGGCCGCGTTTGCAGGTAGAATGCACAGAACCGCGATTTTCTGCAGACGCGGCAACGAAGTAATGCCGGATAGTGAGAAAAAATGTGTTATCTTTGCATGTTTTTAAGAGATATTGAGAAATGTCAAGAAGAAGGATTGATCTGGTTCTGGAGAATGTGACCATTGAGGCGGTGGCGGCGGAGGGCAAGGCGCTGGCAAGGGTTGACGGGATGGTTGTGTTCGTGGATTTTGCGGTTCCCGGGGATGTGGTTGACATACAGGTTTTCAAGAAGAAGAAAAACTATATGGAAGGTTTTATCAAGCGTATGGTAAAGCCTTCGGAACACCGTCTGGAGCCGTTCTGCGAGCATTTTGGCGTTTGCGGCGGATGCCGTTGGCAGCCGTTGCCATACGAAATGCAGCTTGAGGCAAAGCGTCGTCAGGTGGAAGATCAGCTTGTGAGGATAGGTCATTTGGATGTACCTGAAATTAGGCCTACACTCCCCTCTGAACGTACTAAATATTATCGTAACAAGCTGGAATTCAGCGCTTCTTGTAACCGTTGGATTCTTTCAGGTGAGGATCCGGAGGCCCTAAGCGCAAAAGATCGTGCCGGCCTTGGATTCCATGTGGGAAAGTTCTTCGACAAAGTTCTGGACATTAAACAGTGTCACCTGCAGAAGGAACCCACCAACGCTATTCGCTTGTTTATCAAGCATTTCTGCCTTGACAATGGTTACGAATTCTACAATATTCGGGAGAATCACGGCTTTTTCCGCAATATGTTCGTAAGGACAAACGAAAAGGGCGACGTAATGCTCATCGTAATCTTTGCAAAGGAAGACAAAGAGCGCCGAGAGGCCCTTCTGGATGCCCTGAAAGCCAATTTCACGGAAATAAAGAGCCTTTATTACGTAATAAATACCAAACTGAACGATTCAATAGGCGACCTCTCCCCTATCCTGTATCACGGCGAAGATGCCATTTACGAGGAAATGGAAGGCCTTCGTTTCAAGATAGGCCCCAAGTCATTTTACCAGACCAATTCCCTGCAGGCTTACAGGCTTTACAGCGTGGCCCGCGAATTCGCTGCGCTGGAGGGCCACGAAGTGGTCTACGACCTTTATACCGGAACCGGGACCATCGCCCAGTTTGTGAGCCGTAAAGCCTCTAAAGTGATTGGTATTGAATACGTTCCTGAAGCTATCGAGGATGCGCGGGTTAATGCGAAGGCAAACGGAATTACAAACTGCGAATTCTTTGCCGGAGACATGAAAGACGTTCTGAATGAGGCGTTTATCTCAAAGCACGGCCGTCCGGACGTGATAATCCTTGACCCTCCACGCGCCGGCATCCATCCCGATGTGGCCGATGTAATCCTTAAAGCCTCTCCGGACAGGATGGTTTACGTGAGCTGCAATCCTGCATCCCAGGCCCGTGACCTGGCCATTCTTTGCAGGGACTATGTAATTACTGCCGTTCAGCCGGTGGACATGTTCCCCCACACGATGCATGTAGAGAACGTGGTGGCCCTTAAAAAACGTTAAGAATGCTACTTGACATTGTACTTCTGCTCGCTGGCCTGGCCCTGGTCGTTTTCGGCGCCGATTATCTTGTGGAGGGCGCTTCGGCAATTGCACGCCGTCTGGGCCTGAGCGAGTTCATAATAGGCCTCACAATAGTGGGAATGGGCACTTCGGCCCCGGAAATGGTGGTGAGTTTCATAGGCGCAGCTAATGGAAATGCCGACATAGCGCTTGGAAACGTCGTAGGGTCGAATATCTTCAATACCCTGCTCATCCTTGGTATCACCGCCTTACTGCTTCCGATGCCCATTACCAAGGACAACAGGAAGAAGGACATCCCGATGAACATACTCATAACGGTGATGCTTATTCTGCTTGGCCTGGAAAAGACCATTTTCGGCTTCGGGACCGACGGTCTCAGCCGCATCGACGGAGGAATCCTTCTGGCCCTTTTCATCGCATATATGTGGCACTCATTTGCTCAGAAGGACGATGTTCCGGAGCCCGCAGAAGGCGAAAAATCCGTCAGCCCATGGCTGGCCTTGCTAATGATTGCGGGAGGTCTTGCAGGGCTTATCTTCGGCGGTAATCTCTTTGTGGATAATGCTACTTCAATTGCCCATACCCTTGGCGTAAGTGACAAGTTCATCGCCATCACCATACTTGCCGGCGGCACTTCCATGCCGGAACTTGCTACTTGCGTTGCCGCAGCCGTAAAGAAAAAAGGGCAGCTGGCGCTGGGGAACATCATCGGCTCCAATATTTTCAACGTGCTGCTTATCCTTGGCGGATCGGCCCTTATCACTCCCCTCTCCTTCGTAGGAATGAGTTACGTGGACCTTTGCGCATTGCTGGTATCGGCCATGGCGCTCCTTACCTGCTGCTATGTGGGTAAAAGAAATGTCCTGGACAAGCTTGACGGCGCCCTTTTCCTCCTTCTCTGGGCCGCCTACATGGCATATCTCATAATCAATCTATAAATCCCGTCGCACAGCGACACAGCCCTTCCCCGAGGGGAGGGTTTGGGAGGGGGTAACGTTAATTAAAGGATTTATCCTTTAGGATAGTATTTTGGCCAGCAGGCCTCGAGATATGCGCGGAGAGCATCTTCGTGCCTGTTTTTCGCCGGCTCGTAGAATACTGTACCGCGAAGTTTGTCGGGGAGGAATTCCATGTCCACGAAGTGGCCCGGATAGTCGTGGGCATACTTGTAGCCGTCCGAATAATGCAGGTCCTTCATCAGCTCCGTGGGGGCGTTCCTGATGGGCAGAGGGACTGGCAGATTGCCGCTTTCCCGGACTTCGGCCAGGGCTTTTTCCAGGGCCATGTATGAGGCGTTGCTTTTTGGCGACGAGGCTAGGTAAACCGTAGTTTCGGCCAGGGGAATTCTTCCTTCCGGCATGCCAATCTTTGACACTGTCTCGAAGCAGGCATTTGCGAGCAGAAGGGCGTTTGGATTTGCAAGGCCCACATCCTCGGATGCGCTCAGGCATAGCCTTCTGGCGATGAAAAGAGGGTCTTCTCCCCCATCAATCATCCTTGCAAGCCAGTAAAGGGCGGCATTGGGGTCCGAACCGCGAATACTCTTAATAAAGGCCGATATTATGTCGTAATGCATCTCGCCGTCTTTGTCGTAGATGGCCATGTTTTCCTGTATTGATGCAGTTACGGAGGCGTTGTCGATGACTATGGGATTGTTCCCTGCGAGTGAGTCCACCACCAGTTCCAGGGCGTTCAGAAGGCGCCTTGCATCGCCGCCGCTGTAGCGGAGCAGTGCATCCGACTCGTCGACCCGGATGTTCTTCTCCTTAAGCAGCACATCTTCTTTCAGCGCCCTTTCCAGAAGGCTTTCAAGGTCGGCCTTTTCTAGGTTTTTAAGTATGAAAACCTGGCAGCGGGAAAGGAGCGGGGTGATGACTTCGAACGAAGGATTCTCGGTGGTTGCGCCGATAAGGACTATGGTGCCGTTTTCCACTGCCCCCAGGAGCGCGTCCTGCTGGGCTTTGTTGAAGCGGTGTATTTCGTCAATGAAAAGGATTGGAGCGCCTCTTTGGGCGAAAAGCGAAGAGTTTCTGGCCTTATCGAATACATCCCTTACGTCTTTTACGCCTGCGGTGACGGCGGAAAGAGTATAGAACTCCCTGTCAAGGGTTTCGGCGATAATGTGTGCCAGCGTGGTTTTTCCCACTCCCGGAGGGCCCCATAGAATGAACGATGAGAGATTCCCGGATTCTATCATCTTCCTTAGGATGCAACCTTCGCCTACAAGATGCCTCTGGCCGGCATAGTCGTCCAGGGACCGGGGCCGCATGCGCTCGGGAAGCGGCGGAAGCATTACGGATGAGGCGCTCATATCTGTTTGGAATAAACCCTGCGGCGGCGCATGAACTGTTTTTCGTACAGGTTCCAGATATTCTGGACCTTGGTGTTGGATTCCATCTCGGCGTTGGATTCGCCGTATTTGAAGCCGCCTTTTATCAGGTTGGGAATAATTTCGTTGAAAAGGATAGCGTGCACTCCCCTGTTCTGGTACTCCGGCTCAACTGCAATTAGCAAGAGTTCAAGCGCTTCCTCATACTTGAAGTACATGGACTTGAGAAGACGCCACCAGCCATAGGGGAAGAGATATCCACGGCTTTTTTGGACCGCACGAGCAATCGAGGGCATGGTAAGGGCGACTCCTACAAGCTTTCCTTCCGAATCTTCCACGAGGGTGACGAATTTAAGGTCCAAAAGTCCAAGATAGGTCTTTATATAGTTGTCGATCACCTCCGGAGGAAGGACTGTAAAGTCGAAAAGGCTGCTGTATGTGCGGTTTATAAGGTCGAAAACCTTTTGGCCGTAATTACCCTTAAGTGCCTCTTTCTTAGTTACTTTACGTATGTGCAGGCCATAGCGCTCCGATATCATTTTTGCAGCGCGGGTGACTTTCTCCGGTACTGCGTCCGGAACGAAGATGCGGTATTCCAGCCAGTCGTTGACCTTTTCCATACCAAGGGCTTCGAAATGGGCTCCGTAGTACGGATAGTTGAACTTGAGGGCGAAGGAAGAAATGCTGTCGAAGCCTTCCACGACGCAGCCTTCGTTGTCGAAGTCGGTGAATCCCAGAGGGCCGGTAAGCTGTGTCATGCCGTTTTCGCGGCCGAATTCGGCCACTGCATCAATCAGAGCCTTTGACACTTCTCTGTCGTCGATGAAATCTATCCAGCCGAAACGTACCTCCTTGTGGTCCCAGTCACGGTTGGCAATCTCGTTGATAATGGCAATTACCCTACCGGCGAGTTTGCCGTCCTTGTAGGCCAGGAATCTTTTGGACTTGGAATACTTCCCCATCGGATTCTTTTCAGGATCCAGGGTCGTTAATTCGTCCATGTAAATGTTGGGGACGTAATATGGAGATCCTTTGTAGAGCTTGAGGGGGAATTTTATGAATTCCTTAAGCTCTTTTGTGGTTTCGACGACTTTTATGGTTACAGGCATACGTTCACTTTTTAATTTAATCCTGCCTCCTGCGGCGGAATTCGGCAACTGTTATGGCCGTTGCGATTGCAGCGTTGAGGGATTCTGATCCGGGGATGTCCTGAGGGTAAGGCGGGATGTAAAGGCGCTCTGTGACAAGCGACGCAACACGGGCCGAAATGCCATTCGCCTCGTTCCCTATCACAATGACAGAGGGTGCGTTATTCCCGCAGTCCAGGGCTTCCCCGTACATGTTTTCCCCGTCCAGGAAGGTGCCATATACTCTTCCGCCCATTGAAACGGCATTTTTGCACAGCTCCGGAATATCGGCGTAATGGAACTTTACGCGGAAAATGGCGCCCATGGTGGCCTGCACGACTTTGGGATTGAAAACGTCCACTGTATCGGCCGATGCATATACGGCGTCTATGCCGAACCAGTCGGCGATGCGGAGTATGGTGCCAAGGTTTCCGGGATCACGGATGGAATCCAGCGCAAGGAAAAGGCCTTTCCCCGGAAGCTTTCCGTCCGACAGGTCTTCTGGAATATGGATGGTGGCAAGTACCGGAGATGGTGATGAGAGCGACGAAATCCGCCCCATCTTATCCTCCCCTATTTCTTCTTTACGATATACGTTTTCGACCTTAAAGGAAGACGCAAGCGCCTCTGACACAAGCTTTTCTCCTTCGGCGACGAACAAACCGGAACTGTCCCGGTATTTCTTCTGGGACAGGGATTTCACGAATTTTATTTCGGCTGCCGAAATCATTTGTAGCCAAGCATCTTGAGCATGGAATCTGCGCTCTGCTCATCGGCGAAAACTTCAGTGGAAAGATTTCCGTCCTTGTCCCTGTCTATGAGGATGTGCTTGGGCGAAGGCATAAGGCAGTGCTTGATGCCGCCGTAGCCGGAAATTGCTTCCTGATATGCGCCTGTATGGAAAAAGCCGATATAGAGGTTTTCCCTGCGGCTGCGTATGGTGGGAAGGAAGATGGCGTTGGCGTGATAGTCGGCGTTGTAGAAGTCCTGGCTGTCGCAGGTGAGGCCGCCGAGGAACACCCTCTGGTATTCGTCGTTCCACTTGTTGATTGGAAGCAGGATGAACCTCTGGTTAAGTCCCCAGGTGTCCGGGAGGCAGGTCATGAAGGAGTTGTCAATCATGTACCATTTCTCCCTGTCGTTCTGCTGCTTGATGTCAAGGATCTTGAATATGGTTGCGCCGCTTTCCCCTACTGTGAAGCTTCCGAATTCGGTGAAGATGTCGGGTTCGGGTACTCCGTAAGAGTTGCAGGTTACCTTGATCTGATTGATGATTTCCTCCACCATGTACTCGTAGTCGAAATCCTGGGCAAGGGAGGTTTTGTTGGGAAGGCCGCCGCCGATGTTCAGGCTGTCCAGTTCCGGGCAGATGGACTTGAGTTCGCAGTACACTTTGACGCACTTGGAAAGTTCGTTCCAGTAATACGCGGTGTCCCTGATGCCGGTATTGATGAAAAAGTGCAGCATCTTCAGGTGGAAGTTCGGGTACTTGGCCACGGTGTTCTGGTAGAACTTGACTATGTCCGAGTAGCGTATTCCAAGTCTGGAGGTGTAGAAGTCGAAGTTGGGCTCTTCCTCGGAGGCTATGCGTATGCCCATCATGGTATCCTCTTCGATGAGATCCGCCAGGTCTTCGAATTCGTTCTTGTTGTCAAGGACTGGGATGATGTTCTTCCAGCCTTTTTTCCTGAGGTCGGCGATGTTCTGGATGTACTGCGGGCGCTTGAAGCCGTTGCAGATGATGTACATGTCATCCTTTTTAACCGAGCCGTCCTTTTCAAGGGCCTGGACAAGGTCAAGGTCGTATGCCGACGAAGTCTCCAGGTAGATGTCGTTCTTCAGGGCTTCGTGCACCACGAATGCGAACTGGGAGCTCT
>CAMOIT010000023.1 GCA_946616285.1 uncultured Bacteroidales bacterium
AAGGGTTTCAAGCTTCACTTTATTGTCTCCCACCCTTGCGAGGGTTTTGTCCACTTGAAGGCTCAGGAGGATCGTGACCCACATCAGGAGGAACAGGTACATGATGTGCATGTAGTATTTGTCGGCCCTGATGCGAAGGAGAAATTCGCCGTTGCGGATGGCCCTGAAAGTGTTGCGGACGGCTGTCCAGACGCTTTTTACGCTCATGCCCCGGCCCTCCTTTCCGCTATCCTGAGTTTGGCGCTTCTGGCCCTTGTATTGGCCGATATCTCTTCTTCCGTCGGTATGATAGGCTTGCGGTTTATCGCCTCAAGCGGGGCTTGGGTGCGGCCGTACAGGTCTTTATGCTCCGTGCCTTCCACATTGCCGGTCTTGATGAAGTTTTTCACCATGCGGTCTTCCAGGCTGTGGTAGGTGATTACTACAAGGCGTCCGCCGTCCTTGAGGCTGCGCGTCGCTCCTTCCAGGAATTTCTCCAGGGAGCGCATTTCCTGGTTTACTTCTATCCTAAGCGCCTGATATACTTTTGCAAGCAACTTGTGCTCGGCGCCTTTCGGAAGCATTTTCGCAATAGCTGCGTCAAGCTCTCCTGTGGTGTTTATTTCTTTTGCATTCCTTGCCTGGGCGATGAGGCGGGCCATGTTCCTGGCGCCGTCCACCTCGCCGTAAAGTCTCAGAATCTTCTCCAGCTCTTCTTCAGTGTAGCTGTTAACTACCTCCTTTGCCGTGAGTTTCGCCTCCTGGTTCATCCTCATGTCCAGCGGCGCGTCCTCGAAACGGAAACTGAAGCCCCTGTCCGCGGTGTCGAACTGATGGCTGGATACGCCGAGGTCTGCGAGAATGCCGTCAAAGATCGCCGGCCCCCTGTCATCCCGAGCGTCAGCGAGGGATCTCCTTAACCCTTCGGCGTAATTTTCTATGAACCTGAAGTTGTTGTGCACAAGCGTCAGGCGTTCATCGGAGATGGCGTTGTTAATTGCGTCAATGTCACGATCGAAGGCGATGACCTTCCCGTCCCCGGATAAGCGTGAAAGTATGGCGGCGGTGTGACCACCGCCTCCGAATGTGGCATCGGCGTATATTCCGTTGGGGTTTTGGACCAGCGCTTCAATGCTCTCCTGAAGGAGCACCGGGGTATGATATTCCGACATCTTCCTCCCTCCCTACTTGCTTGCGGAGGACAGTCGGCTTGCGCTTTGCCTGAATTCTTCGTTGGACATGAGTCCGGCCTTTCTGGTCTCAGGATCCCATATCTGAAGCTTGTAGCCAACGCCGCCGAATACTACCTCCTTGGTAATACCTGCACTTTCAAGCAGCTCCGACGGGATGTTAAGCCTTCCCAGGCGGCTGTCGGCCACCACGGTGTACACGCCGTCGTTGTACTTGGTCCAAAATTCAGCGTGTTCAGTATTGAGTTCGGGATCCAGACCCTCCAGCACCTTGTCGCTCCTTCTCTCCCATTCCTGGGCGGCGAAAAGGTCAAGGCACTGCAGCTGGACGTTCTTTTTCACCACGAAGGTCATATCCTGGGCGCCGCCGCGAACCATCGCGTCACGGAAAATGGCAGGGAGCACGATGCGCCCCTTGTCATCCACTTTTCCGTTTGCATTGCCGTAGAATCTGACCATGTGTTTATAATACTTTCACGCTTGTTTGCAAAGGTACAAAAAAAATTTCCATTTTGTTACACTTTCTTCCAATTTTTTCCACAAAAGTTTCCAACAGGCATTTTGAGGCAATCGGGCCAAATCCTAACTGCTTGATTATTAGCCATATCATGGAATCATGTCTGCGCAAAAAGAACAGACATGATTCTGGGAAGTGATTGATTGTGAGGTATATAACGAAATCATGTCTGCGCTAAAAGAGCAGACATGAAATTAGAAAACGCTTGAATATCAGGGCCGAAGGCTAGAGCTCGCGGCGCATGCGGGCTTTGGGAATGTCCAGCTGGGCGCGGTATTTGGCGATGGTGCGGCGGGCGACTTTGTATCCGCGGGTGGCGAGGCCTTCCACAAGCTCGTCGTCGGTCAGGGGATTGTGCTTGTCCTCGGCGTCTACCATTTCGCGGAGGGCTTTCTTGATTTCGCGGGTCGAAACTTCTTCGCCTTCGGAATTTTCAAGGCCTTCGGAGAAGAAGTACTTCAGAGGGAAAATGCCGAAATGGGTCTCGATCCACTTGCTGTTCACGACACGCGAGATGGTGGAGATGTCGAAGCCTGTTCGCTCAGCTATGTCCTTGAGAACCATGGGCTTGAGGTTGCTCTCATCCCCGTCTATGAAGTAGTCGTGCTGGTATTCGATTATGGCGCGCATGGTGCTTTCCAGGGTGTTCTGCCTCTGGCGCAGCGCTTCGATGAACCACTTGGCCGAATCGATTTTCTGCTTCACGAAGGATGCGGCTTCCTTATCGGCCTTGGACGATGACAGACGGCCGGTTTCCATGATTTCGGAGTACTTGTGGTTGATGCGGAGCTCGGGGACGGAGAAGCGGGGCATAGAAAGCACCAACTGGCCGTTTTCGTAGTCCAAACGAAAATCCGGCACCACCTGCTGGGCCTGGTCGTTATAGGAGTCGTCTATCTGTCCGCCGGGGGAGGGATTGAGCCTGCGGATCTCGTCCAGGACGGCTTTCATCTGGTCTTCCGACAGGTGGAGGCGGGCCATCACTTTCTGGAAATGGCGGTTCTTGAAGGCGTCGAACTGCTCTTTCAAGACGCGGATTGCGTTTTCCACGGACTCGGTGCGCTTCTTGTCTTCCAACTGCAGCAGCAGGCATTCGCGAAGGTCCCTTGCACCCACGCCTGAAGGCTCGAATTCCTGTATCACCTTCAGCATCTTTTCTACTTCTTCGGCCGAAGATTCCACCCCGGCGCGGAAGGCAAGGTCGTCCACAAGGGATTCGATGTCCCTGCGGAGGTAGCCATCCTCGTCAAGTGAGCCGATGATGAACATTGCAACGGTGCGCTCATGATCAGTGAGATTCCTGTATCCAAGCTGCTCCTGGAGGCTCTGGGTGAAGCTTTGCTTTACGGAGAAGGTGTTGTATTCCGGACGTTCGTCCTTGCCCCAGTTGTTCACGTGGAGGTTGTATGAGGGTATGTCATCGTCCTGGGGGCCGTAATTGTCTTCCAGGGAGCCGCCGCTCTGCTCCTGTTCCTGGACTTCCGAGATGGAAACGTCCTTGGGCTCGTCCGCGCCTTTCTGTGGGGTGTCGTCCACTACGGGGTTGTCGTTCAGGACCTCCCGTACGTGCTGCTCAAGTGCCTGTACAGGCATTTCTATGAGCTTTATCGTCTGAATCTGGAGAGGAGACAGCTTCTGCTGCATCTTCTGCTCCAGCCCCTGTTTCATTGCGGCCATCTCCTAACGCGGATAGTTAATGCTTTCCTTAATAATATAGGCAGTAGGATAAGTTCCCTTGAGGGCGTTATATATCTTGAGGGCTTCGTCCTTTGAACGGAAATCGCCCACTGTGACCTTGTAGTTCGGGCTCTCGAAGCTGCGGTATACCGGTACGTCCCCGAGCAGGCTCTTTAGCGATTTCTCGATGGCTTCCGAACGGGTACGGGCGCCCTGTCCGTTGTCGTAAAATACCCTGATACGGTAGCCGGAAATGGGTTTGCCTGCATTTGTCAGGGTATAATTCTCCAGGGCGGCCTTTACCTGCGGCGTTTGGTTAATCTGCACAGAGGGCCCCATCACCGAAAGGATGCTGCGTCCGGCAAGAGTGCTGTCCACGGGTGGAGTCTTGGTGGTGTCCTGTGCGCGGAGGGCGCAGGGGACAAAGAGCAAAATGCCTAATATTATATGGAATACCTTTTTCATTTGCTTGTGAATTGGGAAATGTCTATGTCTTTGAACTTAAAGGGAGCACGCAGGGCTCCGTTCTTTTTTAGGGCGGCCTGGACGTCTACGTCGGCTTTGAGGCCTTCCAGGGAACGCTTCGATGCAATGACAAGGATGTCCAGAAGCGAGGCCCCTTCTGCCAGGGAAACCGTGCAGGGGAGTTCGTACTGCTTTTCGCACTTCGCCTCCAGGCTCACGGGACCTGTGACGAAGTGGGCCAGCTCTTTATCCTGGTAGCGTATGGTGCCGGCGACTTCCTGAACGGTGAAAGCCATTGCGGGATTGTCTATTCCAAGAATGAGTTTTGCATCCATGGAACGGGACGATGTTGGTACAACGTACGACACGCCCACCGAGGTCAGTGAGATGTCCTTTATCTTTGATGCGCCGCATGCAGTGAGCCCAATTACGACGGCGCAAAGGATAAATATGCGCTTAAGCAGTTTCATCGAGATACAAAGGTAATGAAAAATTTCGGGACTGCCTTGCATTTTCTGTGCCAGGAAAGAAAATATGGCAGGTTAAGAAAAAAAACGTAAATTAGCAGATTGTTATGATGAATCCATTCAAACCGGTATCGCCTTTCGTCCGCAGGAATTTTGTGGATTCGATGCTTGTGTTCATGGTGGCGGAACTTGCCGACAGCCTCTGCGGCATAGTGGACGGCGTTTTCATCGGCAGGTACCTTGGTACGGAAGCGATTGCCGCCCATGGTATAGCATCTCCGGTTTTTGTTTTCATCTGCATGTTCAGCTACTTCCTTACTACTGCATTTCAGCAAATGGGAACGGTGGCTTTGGGCAAGGGAAATGTGAAGGAAGCGAACGGCCTTTTCAATTACGCCATTGCCATTAGCTTGGTCGTCTCGATGGTAATGCTTGCAGTCGGAGTTTTTGCGCCTTGGACTATGGCGTCGATTTTGGGCGCAGACGAGGGCCCCGTGGGAGAAATGACGGCCATGTATGTCGAGGCAGTGTTAATGGGGACTCCCGCGCTGATGCTTTTCCTTATCCTGGTGCCAGTACTCCAGCTTAACGGTCATTGGGACCTGGTAAGGATGGGAAGCATCGTCATGGGGGTTTCAGACATAGCAATGGACTACCTTAACGTTAAGGTTTTTCATGGCGGAATGTTCGGCATGGGTCTGGCGACGTCAGTAAGCTACTTCCTGGGCCTTCTGGTCCTTCTTACCTACTTCTTAAGGAAAGACAGGATGTTCCGTATCAGGCGTGCCGACATAAATAGCCTGGATATAAGGAAGTTTGCGGCTGCCGGAATGCCCGCCGGCATAAGATGGGCATCGATGGCCGCGGCAATCGTCATTATTGACAAGATGGTCCTGTCCTCTGGCGGCACCATATCCATGGCGGCGATGGGCGTTCAGCGCAACCTTTCCGAAATGCTGCTTTCGCTGTCGGCGGGCCTTGCCAGTGCCGTCCTGATGTTCACCGGAATAAGCTATGGGGAAAAGGACCGCAAAGGCCTGATCGACACCCTACGCCTTGGAAACCGCGGAAGCTTCGGGGTAATTACGTTCGTGTCACTGCTGCTGTGGTATTTCACTCCTTTGATTGTCGGCCTTTACCTGAACCGGCCCGATGCCGCTTTCCCTGTAACGGTACGCGCCGTCAGGTGGCTCGTCGCCTCAATGCCAATCCTTTGCTGGAACAAGAACATGGCAGCATATATGCAGGGGATAGGGAAGAACGTGGTGGCTGTCCTCATCAATTTCTCAGGCGAACTTGTCCTGCTTTGCAGTTTCGGCGCAGTGCTCCGCCTCCGCTGGGGGGCCGAAGGCATTTTCGCCTCGTATTTCTTTGCCCAGCTTTTCCTGCTTGTCTTAATCCAGCTTGCCGTATTTTTCACCCGTGACAGGAGCGCCAAAGGCCTGGAAGCATTCCTGTCGGTGCCGAAAGACTTCGGCGTTCCCGCCGACATGCGCCTTTCCAGTATGATTACCCGTGAAGAAGAAGTCTGGGACCTTTCCGAAAAGAGTCTTCCTTTCTGCGAGGAAAGGGGTGTGCCACATGAAAAGGCTTACCTCGTGTCCATGTATATAGAGGAAATGGGGAAAATCATAACGACTTACGGCTTTACCGGAAGCCGGCCCCATAAGCTGGAAGTGCGCGTATCCATAGACGGAGATACTGTCATAATCCGCTTCCGTGACAATTGCAAGCGTTTTGACGTCCGCGAGCAGGCCAGTTTACTGAAAAACGAGTCCGGCCATCCGGACATTCCGATAGCTATAAGGCTGGTGATGGGATCATGCAAGAATCTCGTGTACAATAATTCCCTGAACGCAAATAATCTGATGGTTGTAATATGAAAAAGGTATACATAGAGACATACGGGTGCCAGATGAACGTGAACGACACCGAAGTCATTTTCGCAATCCTTGCCGCCGACGGCTGGGAGCGCACCGAAGATATGTCGCAGGCCAATCTCCTGATGGCTAACACCTGCTCCATCCGTGACAATGCCGAGCAGCGTATATGGGGACGCATTGAAGTCTTCAACCAGCAGCGGAAATCCCGCCCGGGCGTACTCGTGGGCATAGTCGGCTGCATGGCCGAACGCCTTAAGGACAAGCTCCTGGACACCCGTAAGGTGGATCTGGTGGTTGGCCCCGACGCCTACCGTTCGCTCCCGAAGCTCCTGAGTGCTATAACGCCGGACAATCCACAGATTGACGTCCTCCTTTCCCGTGACGAGACCTACGCCGACATCACTCCCGTCCGTACGGACAAGAACGGAATATCGGCCTTTATATCCATAATGAGGGGCTGCAACAACGTATGCTCTTACTGCGTGGTTCCGTATACCCGCGGCGCCGAGCGTTCACGCGATCCTCATTCAATCGTCCGCGAAGCCTGCGACGTATTTGGGAAAGGCTACAAAGAAGTCACTCTTCTGGGACAGAACGTGGACAGCTATCTGTGGAAGGACGAAACGCAGACGGTGAATTTCGCCCGCCTCCTGGAAATGGTCGCAGCCGTGTCTCCGGAGCTTCGCGTGCGCTTTGCAACCTCCCACCCCAAGGACATAAGCGACGAAGTTATAGAAACCATGGCTGCGCATCCGAACATCTGCCGGCACATACATCTTCCGGTGCAGTCAGGAAGCACACGCCTACTGGAAAAAATGCGCAGGAAATACACCCGCGAGTGGTATCTGGAAAGGGTCGCGAAGATCCGCAGCGTGATGCCGGACTGCGGTCTTACCACTGACGTAATAGCGGGATTCTGCTCAGAAACGCTTGAAGATCATGCCGATACGCTTTCTCTGATGGACCAGGTCGGCTTCGACTGGGCCTTTATGTTCGCCTATTCCGACCGCCCGGGCACCCTGGCCAATCGCACGATGGTGGACGATGTTCCCGCCGACGAGAAGAACCGCCGCCTGAACGAAATAATCGAACTGCAGAACCGAAAGAGCCTTGAGCGCTACCGTGCCCAGATAGGGAAAAAGGTCCGCGTGCTTGTGGAAGGCCCTTCCAAGAGGGACCCTTCGCAGCTCTGCGGCCGGGCTTCCAACAACATGATGTGCGTTTTCCCGGCTCGTGACCTCCGGAAAGGGGACTATGCCGACGTTACCGTGGTGGACTGCACTTCGGCCACTCTTATATGCGAATAGTTTTGCCATTACCGGAAAATTTCTATATTTGCACTGACAACCACTTAACCCCTAAGGCCATGAAAGTAATCAATCTGGGAGAGAAAGCTTCCGTCCTCAACAATTTCATCGCCGAGATGCGCGATGTTCACATCCAGAAAGACAGCCTCAGATTCCGCATAAACATGGAAAGGGTAGGGGAAGTGTTTGCCTATGAGCTCTCCAAAACCCTGTCATACTCGGTCAAGGACGTGACAACGCCCCTTGGCGTGGCCAGCATCGAGACTTCAGACAGCCATGTCGTAATAGCCACCGTGCTCAGGGCAGGACTGCCGCTGCAGAACGGTATGCTCAAAGTGTTCGACCACGCGGAAACGGCATTTCTCACCACCTACCGCAAAAGCGGCAAGGGAGACTATTTCCAGGTTAGGGCGGACTACTGCAACTGCCCGGAACTCGAAGGCAAAGTCCTGATTCTTGTGGACCCCATGGCCGCCACCGGCTCCACCATAAAAATATGCCTTGAGAAGCTCCAGGCCGAAGGCGGGGATCCTATCCACATCCATCTGGTGTGCCCCATAGTCAGCCGATATGCCCTTGACCAGCTGTGCCAGTCATTCGGGGACGAAGTCTCCCTGTGGGTCGCGGCGGTGGACGAAGAACTTACCAGCCACAATCTGGTAATCCCGGGTCTCGGAGATGCCGGTGACCTCGCCTTCGGCGGTAAGCGTTAAATCATCCCCGTCCTCTCCTCCGCAAAGGAATAATACTGATTGTCGGCCACTACAATGTGGTCCAGGAGAGATATGTCAACCGACGAGAGGGCACGCCTCAGAATGTCGGTCTGGCTTATGTCCGCTTGTCCGGGATAGGGATTCCCCGAAGGGTGGTTATGCACAAGAATCACGTTCTTGCTCTGTTTCTCTATGGCCCGACGCAAAATTTTCTGGGCATCTATCACCGTCATTTCCATGCTTCCTACACCCACGAGCTCCTTTCCCATAAGGAAGTTGGCATGGTTCAGGTACAGGACCCAGCACTCTTCGTGGTCCAGGTTCTTCATTCCCGGGAGCATCAGCCTGTAAACCAGATCGGGCGAGGTAATAGCGTGTTTGTCCACGGTTGCAGTTTCCTCGAAGATGCGCCTGCCAAGCTCCAGAGCAGCCACTATAGTCACTGCACGTACATCGCCTACCCCCTTTTGCCGGGTGAGAGTTTCCAGTGACATGGAATCCAGCCTGAGCAGCCGGCCTTCGGCTTTTACCAAAAGCTCATGTGCAACGTCAAGTACGTTTTTTCCGCCGGTGCCGCTCCCGAGCAGAATTGCCAGAAGTTCGGCGTTGGACAAGGCCTTCGCGCCCCTGAGGCGCATCTTTTCCCGGGGCCTTTCTTCCGGGATCCAGTCTTTGATCCGCATTTTTCAAGTATTGCGGCTCTTTCTCGGCGGCAAATATAGCGGATAAAACCAAAACCGGCGCAAATCTTTGAAGATTCGTGCCGGAAATTTACGTTTTAAACGAATTATTTTACGTTTTTACTGAATCAGTGCGACTATTTCGCCCTTTTCCACTTTGTCGCCCTGCTTTCCGGGGGCCGATACAATCAGGCCGTCCACTGCGGCGACGATGTCCTCGATGCCGTAGAACGCCTGCACGTGGCCAATGACTTCGCCGGCCTTGACTTTTTTCCCGGCGACGGGGGCCATGGACTTGTCGTCCACGTCCAGTTCCCATAGAAGCTGTCCCTTGACGGGGCACTGAACAGGGGTGGCCTTCGGGTATTTTGCCACCAGGTCTTCAATGTCCGTCTTGGGCATTTCCACTACGGGCCTGTTTACCACGATAGGAACGCCGGCTTTGGCCCTGAACTCTTCCAGTTCTTTGTTGAAACGCTCTTTGGCTATGCCGCTGCGGTAATCGCGGTACTGGCGCTCGTGCATGGCAAGTTCGAAGAGTTCTTCGTCGTCCTCGCCGTAGTCCCAGCCTTCCTCGTCCATCATCTTGCGGAATTTGGGGAGTTCGTCCGGGTAATTGTCCTGAGGATTTCCGGTGCTGAATTCCAGGCCTTTCTCCTTTGCAAGGGCCACAATCTCGGGGGCAAGCTCTCCGGGAAGTTTTCCCATGTGGCCCAGTATCATGCCCCAGGTGTCCTTGTCAATTGTGCTCCAGCGGGGTTTTCCCTGCGACATTGCAAAGAGGTTCATCAGGGCGGTGTTCTTTACGTACTGGCTGAAAGGTGTGACCAGGGGCGGGTAACCCAAGCGGGGCCATACGTATTCGACTTCCTCGAAAAGATTGACCATGAGGGTGTCCAGAGACATTTCGGCCTGACCGCGGGCTCTTTGGGCGGCGTTGATTGCACCCTGGAAGCCTTTAAGATCGGCCATCATTGAACCCATCATGCCTCCGGGAAGGCCGCAGCCCACCAGCAGGGAAGTCATTTTGGCGTTGGAAGGATTGATCCAGTAGCCCAGGAAGTCGTCTATGAACTTCTGGGTAAGGCGCCTCACTTCCATGTAAGCGTCCATGTTCAGGTCCTTTACCAGGAAGCCGTCGCAGCGGAGCATTTCGCGTATGGTGATGACGTCCGGGTGCACTTTTCCCCAGGAGAGAGGCTCCACGGCTACGTCCAGGTAGTCCGCTCCGGCGCGTGCCACTTCAAGCATTGAAGCGGGCGAGAATCCCGGACCTGTGTGGCCATGGTATTGTACCTTAATATGGGGATACTTTTTCTTGATGGAGGCGACGAGTTCTCCCAGGACGTTCGGGCGGCCTATGCCTGCCATATCCTTGAGGCAAATTTCGTCGGCCCCGTATTCCACCACTTTATCCACTACGTCCATATAGTAGGCTACAGTGTGCACGGGGGAGTGGGTTATGGACAGGGCGACCTGTGAAATCATGCCGCCTTTCTTGGCTCCGATTACTGAACCTTTGAGGTTGCGGTGGTCGTTGAGGCCGCAGAACGAACGGGCTATGTCGGTGCCTTGCTTCTTCTTTACTTTGAACATCAGCTCCCTGACGTCCAGGGGAACCGGGTTCATCCTGAGGGCGTTTAGGCCTCTTTCAAGCATGTGGGTCTGGATACCTGCCTTGTGGAAGGGCGCGGTCCAGGCGCGAACCGCCTTGTTGGGATTCTCGCCGAAGAGGAGGTTCACCTGCTCGAAGGCACCGCCGTTGGTCTCGACTCTGTCGAAGCAGCCCATGTCGATGATGGCAGGAGCTACCTCTACCAGCTGGTCCACCCTGGGAACGTATTTTCCAGAGCTTTGCCACATGTCCCTGTATACAAGGGAGAATCTTATTTCGCGTTTTGCCATATCAATACACGTAATCTTTTATGTCTGATGCACTTACGGGATTGCCGCCAAGAATGAGGAGACGCTCCACTACGTTCCTTAGCTCGCGGATGTTGCCGGGCCAGGCGCGGTCCTTGAGGAGATTGACGGCCTCGGGCGTGAATTCGCGCACCGCTTTGCCGCTTTCCCCGCAAATCTGGGCCGAAAAATGCTCTATCAGAAGCGGAATATCCTCTTTCCTTTCGTCCAGGGCGGGGACTTTGAGCACGATGACGCTTAGCCTGTGATAGAGGTCCTCGCGGAAATTGCCTTTCGCAATCTCTTCCTGAAGGTTCTTGTTGGTGGCGGCGATAACCCTCACGTCCACTGTAATTTCCTTGTCTCCGCCGACGGGCGTAAGTTTCCTCTCCTGCAGCACGCGCAGCACCTTCGCCTGCGCCGGGAGTGACATGTCGCCGATTTCGTCCAGGAAAATGGTGCCGCCGTCAGCCTGCTCGAATTTGCCTTTATGGTCCTTGATGGCCGAAGTGAAGGAGCCTTTCTTGTGGCCGAAGAGTTCGCTGTCGATAAGTTCGGAGGGGATGGCGGCGCAGTTAACCTCCACGAAAGGCATCATGGAACGCTCTGAAAGCTGGTATATGCTCTGTGCAACAAGCTCCTTGCCTGAACCGTTGGGGCCGGTGATAAGGACGCTGGCCTGCGTGGGGGCCACTTTCCCTATCATGTCTTTAAGATGAGCCACCGGGTCCGAGGCGCCTATCATCTCCCGTCCGTAGATCTTCTTTTTGAGGATTTTCGTCTCCTTTACCAAATTGGCTTTATCGGTGGCATTTTTGAGGGTGATGAGGATGCGGTTAAGGTCCAGCGGCTTCTCTATGAAGTCGAAGGCCCCTTTCTTTATGCAGTCCACCGCCGTGGAAATGTCGGCGTGGCCTGAAATCATCACTACAGGGGATTCTATGCCCTCTTCTATGAGCTTGGACAGCATTTCCGTGCCGTCCATCTCGGGCATTTTTATGTCGCAGAACACTGCGTCGTACTTTTCCTTCCGGGCTTTTTCCAGGCCTTCCTGTCCGTTTTCGGCGGTTTCCACCTGATAGCCTTCCATCTCCAGGATTTCCTTTAAGGAATATCGTATGGCGCGTTCGTCGTCTACAATGAGAACTTTCATGGGAATAATAATTTATGCAAATATCGCAAAAATATTCTATTTTTGTAATCTCAAGGCTAACTAACATGAACATTCCCGACATAATTATCGCAGTAGACGGTTTCTCTTCGACCGGAAAAAGTACTTTCGCCAAGATGGTGGCCAAGGAATTCGGCTTCCTGTATCTTGACAGCGGCGCCATGTACCGCGGCGTAACTCTGGCGGCTCTGGAAGGCGGCCTTATCGCCAAGGACGGCAGCATCGACCTTGACGCCCTGTCGCAGAGGCTCGTCTCCCTTGATCTGCATTTCCAAAGGGAAAGCGGCGCTACGCTACTGTATCTTGGTGATCGCTGCATCGAAAAGGAAATCAGGGGGATGGAAGTGTCGTCCCATGTGAGTCCAATAAGCGCCGTTCCTTTCGTCAGGAACTGGGTGGACGCCCGTCTGCACGCGTTTTCGGAAGGCGGCAGGGTAATAATGGACGGCCGTGACATTGGCACCACCGTTTTCCCGGACGCGGAGCTCAAGATCTTCATGGTGGCCGACGATGCAGTCCGCGCACAGCGCCGCTTCGACGAAATGCTCTCCAAGGGCCAGTCACCAAAGTTGGAGGAAGTCATGGAAAACCTCCGGCAGCGGGATTATATTGACTCCCACCGCGAGGCTTCGCCCCTCAGGAAGGCGGAGGATGCCTTCGTCCTTGACAATACCCACATGACCCTTCACGAAGAGCTGGTATGGGTGCTGGGCGTAATACAGGGAAAGTTCGGTATACTTGAGGCCCCGGCTTTAACATGGTAACTGTAGAGATAGACCCAGGCTCCGGCTTCTGCGGAGGCGTTATCAGGGCAATTTCCCGGGCCGAAGAAGTCCTCTCCGGCGGAGAAGTCCTGTATTCCCTGGGGGCTATTGTCCATAACGAAGAGGAGCTTTCCAGGCTCCAGGGAAAGGGACTTATTACCGTGAACAGCCTTTCGGACGTGCCTTCGGGAGCTACTGTGCTTATCCGTGCTCATGGCGAGCCGCCGTCCACTTACGAGGAAGCTTCGGCGAGGGGAATATCGCTCATTGACTGTTCCTGTCCTGTGGTGCTCCAGTTGCAACGTCACATACGCGAGGCTTATACCAGACTTCATCAGGATGGCCTTAATGGCACAGTGGTGATTTTCGGGCGCGTAGGACATGCCGAAGTACTGGGCCTTCTTGGCCAGGTGGATTCTGATGCAGTGGTGGTGGAAAACGAAGCCATGCTCATGGATGCAATCGGGAACGGCTCGCTGGACCTTTCCCAGCCTGTGGAAATTTTCTCCCAGACCACGAAAAGCCCGGCGGAATACAAGCGAATTTGCGATATCCTCCGCGAAAAGGGTGCTTCCGTCATTGTTCACGACACAATTTGCGCCCAGGTCGCCGGCAGGCACAGGAAACTTCTTGAGTTCGCCCGCAGCCACGATGTAATAATCTTCGTTTCCGGCCGGTCTTCTTCCAACGGCAAAGTCTTGAGCGATCTTTGCCGGAGCGTGAATCCGCGCACCTACGTAATCGGCCGTCTTGACGAAATAAACCCGGCCTGGGTACATGACCGGGACCGGGTAGGGATTTGCGGCGCAACTTCTACGCCTAAGTGGCTGTTGGAGTCAGTGGCGTCTTACTTCACGCGCTGACCGTAGCTGCGGTCGGTGGTGTTCACAGTGATGATTTCGCCGGTTTCGATGAAAAGCGGAACCATGATCTTGGCACCGGTTTCCAGGGTGACTTCCTTGAGGGCGCTGGTGCTGGCGGTGTTGCCTTTGACGGCGGGCTCGCTGTAGGTGACTTCCAGGGTTACGTAGGTGGGAAGCTCGCAGGTGAGGCAGCGCTCTTCGGGTTCGGTCATGAACATCATCTCCACGTGCTGGCCTTCTTTCATAAGGTCGGAGTTGTCTACCACGTCGTGGGGAAGGGTGATCTGCTCGTAGGTCTCTTCGTGCATGAAGTTGAAGGCTTCACCGTCGTCATAAAGGAACTGGTAGGGGCGGCGCTCCACGCTGATGGTGTCAAGTTTTACACCAGCGGTGAAAGTGTTTTCGAGGATGCGGCCGTTTTCAAGATTGCGCAGTTTGGTTTTTACGAAGGCGGGGCCTTTACCGGGTTTTACATGCTGGAAGTACACAACGGCGCAGGGTTTGCCGTTGAACATGATGTACATTCCGTTCTTCAGATCAGCAGTTGTTGCCATAAATTGGTATTTTTAGTTAATCATTAGTTCTAAATAACCCACAAAAATAACTATTTGTCCCTTTTCCTGCAAATTTTAATTACGCTTTGGGAAGTTTCACGGTGAAGCAGGCCCCGCCCAGGGTGAAGGAGCGGGAGTAGGAGATGGTGCCGCCGCAGTGCTCCACGATTCGTTTGCAGATGGCCAGGCCCAGACCGCTGCCGCTGGTCTTGGTGGTGAAGTCCGGGGTGAAGATCTTGTCCTGGTTCTGTTCGGAAACACCGGGGCCGTTGTCTTCCACCACCACATCGTAAAAGCCGTCTTCGGCGGCATTGCGCACGAAAACCAGCAGCCGCCGCTCTCCGGCTACATCATCCACCGCCTGGATGGCATTGGTGATGAGGTTCACCACCACGCGGGTGAGCTGGGGACGGGGAGCGTTCACGAAAGCCCCTTCCAGGCCGAAGTATTCTATGCTTACATCGTCCCGTGAATCGAAGAGATCCACCTCCTGGCGCACCAGGGCGTCCAGGTCTATCCTTTCGGCCTTCTGGTCGTACATCTTGGCGAAGGTGGAGAACTGGTCGGCCGAATCGGCCAGGAGATCCACGTGATACAGGACGGTGGCTGCTACTTCGTCGAAACGCTCCTGCCAGGCGGGGTTCCCGCTCTGCTTCATGCGCATCAGCATCTGGAGCTGCAGTTTGATGGGCGTCAGGGGGTTTTTAAGGTCATGTGCAACCCTCCGGGCCATGTCGGTCCAGGCCTTGTCCCTTTCCACCTGGGCCAGCCTTCTGGAACTTTCGCCAAGGTCGTGAACCATGCGGTTGTAGGCGTCCACTAGGGGGGTGATTTCGTCGTCCTGGTCGTACTGTAAGGGTTCCAGATGGTCTACGTCCGTGACGGTCATCTTGCGCCTGAGCTCGCTTATGGGGCCGAACATCCTGCTCACCACCTCCGAGGTGACGGCGCGCGAAATCATCAGCAGAAGCAGGAAGATTGTTATGACCGTTGCGATGTGAACGATAATCTGCGACTGCAGGTCCGTGGTAAGGTCGATGAAGGGGGACGACACTATGGCCACCATGCGTCCGCTGCTGTTAAAGACAGGGGCGTACAGGGCGTAGTATTGCCTTCGGCCGGCATTCTCCTGATTGATGAAGATGCGCTTATGCGCGTACTGGATGTTGTAGAAGGCACGGTCACTCAGCCTCTGGCCAAGTATCATCCTGTCGTAGACTTCGGGGGTAGTGCTCATTACCACCCTTCCGTCCGTGTCGAAGAGGCTTATGTCGCAGCGGAGGTTGTTTCCCACCTCTTCCACTGCCTGCGCGACTTCCGGCGTTGCAATATCTTCGGGGTCCTGAATCTGGCGCAGGCGCTCCTGCATCATCAACTGGAGGCTGTTGACGCGAGAGGTCATTATGCTCTGCATGTCGGCGTTGTTGCGCTTGTTCAGGAACCAGATGCTGAAGATAGCCATCGCAACAAGGGTAAGTAGCAGCGACAGGTTGATTACAAGGCCGATTCTTCTCTGGTAGTATCTTCTACCGCCTGTGCGGCGGCGCCTTGTTGTAATTGACGCCAGGCAGAAAGCTACAATGCCGAAGATGAAACCTTCAACGATGTAATACAGCCACTCAGTCTTGGGACGGGAAATCACCACCGTTTCTTCGTCCGAAACCTGGTGGACGAAGTGCGTCCAGCCTTCGCTGCTCATCACTTCGTGCTGTATGCCGGCGGGTTTGGTGTTGACGGTGGGGTAGGGGTAGGCGCCTTTGTACTGGAAGAGCCTTCCTTCGGCATATTTTGCCCAGGAATAGCTCGCAGGAAGGCTTACCCTGCCGGGATCGCTGATGCCCAATAGCCTCAGGTAGCCCCTGTCCTCCCTGTTGTGCTTCGATTCCACCGTAAGGAGAATGGAACTGGCTCCATGCCCCGGAATATAATAGGTAAACAGGCCGGTGTAACCAGTACGGCCGCCGCCGAGAGCGTTGTAGAAAAAGTGCGAATTTTCGCCGAGCCTTATTCCGCCCCTTATGCGCTGCTGGAAAAGGGGAGCGGCTCCAAGTTCGGCCCCGGGAAGCATTACGTCGATGTCGTAGTCCTGGGCTATCCGGCTCATGTAATTGGAGATGATGCGGCTGCGTATGATGTCGATGCTGCCGTCCATCGCCGAAAGTGCGCCCACCATGTGGTCCTCGGCTATTGAGCCTTCCACGCTGCGAAGCTGGATTTCCAGGGCAATGTCGCGGTCCATGGCAAGGCGGTTGGCCCATACGTCCACCCTCTGCTGCTCTTTCTCGAAGCCAAGGAGTGAAGACGCCACCACGAAGTATATCCCGGTGACCAGGGCGTATGCTATGCGTCCTCTGCTGGAGAACATGTTGTAGCGTATGCCTGCGAGCGACCTCAGTATGGGAGAGAGTATCTGGAGCAGACCGGGGATGGACATGGTGAGCGCCAGGAACGAGGCATAGACCAGCCAGGTGAAACGCGAAAGTATGGAAATTTTATACAGCTCCAGGATGATGCTGGAGTTCACCACTATGCTCCGGAAAGTCAAGTGGGTGTAAATGACGATCAGTGCCACGCATGCCGAAATCAGCGTCACCGATAAGATCTGAATCCATGTCTTTCCTTTGCGCATTATTGCCTTCAGGGCCGTCCAGCGCATTAGGTAAAGGTCCATTTCCGCTACATTGATGGCAAGGTTCACTATGACTACGGCTCCAAGCGAGTTGAGGAAGGGAGAACCGGCATACAGCAGGGGAGAGAACAACTGCGACACCCCTTCGAGCTGTCTTCCGTATATGTACAGTCCAGTAAGGATTCCGGCCTGGACAATGCCTACCACGGCAAGTGTTATCCATCCAGGCCGCGATCGGAGCATCAGATGCAGGCCTATCAGCATGAGGGCGACTGCCAGCCATGTAAGTGCGGAGTGATGCTGGGATTCAGCTACTGTTTCGGCCGTGAGCTTGAAAAGGGGAATGCCGTCCAAATCAATTGTGGCACCGGTCGAATTTGACAGGGGCCGGACGGAAAAGGCTTCGGCCAGGTGGAAATTGCGGTTTACGCCATTGATTGAGCCGGGCCTCAGTTCATTCACGATTTCCAGGCCAGCGATAACTTTTACATTTCCTTCTTCGACGGCTTTTACTACGAACCACTTTGGCCCGTAATTCACGAACGACGGTTTGGGACCTACGTCGGACAGGGGCGATACCCATTGGCTCCGGTTCTCTCCCAGGCGCTGCACGATGGCTCTGGGGCGGATGTCGTCGTTACGTACCGGGAACTGGCCGTCCCAGCTTTGGAGAGTATCTTCAACGTAACGGTAAAGCACCATGTCTTCGGGAAGGTTCTCCAGTTGCATCCACGTTGCAGGATCCTGCGCCATCGCGTCTGAGATGGCTTTGTCCAGTATGGCCATGCGGTCCTCCAGCTTTCGGCCCATTTCCTGGGCGGTCTGGTCCAGTTTCCCGCTGCCGCTGCCGGCGAATATTGTACCCGCGAGCACAATGAGACCGGCCACGATGAAGGTGATGGCGATCCAGCTCAGTTTGCGCATCCTTCTACTCATGGTGGTATGGCTCTCCTTTTAAAATAGTAAACGCGCGGTAAAGCTGTTCAGTAAAGATTGTGCGCACCATCTGATGCGAAAAAGTCATCTTCGACAAGGATATTTTGCCGTTCGCCCGGGAATAAACTTCCTGTGAAAACCCGTACGCCCCGCCGATTGTGAACACCAGGTTCTTGCCTCCTGCCGCAAGCAGCTTCTGAAGCTGTTCGGCAAATTCCACCGATCGGAACTCCTTCCCCCTTTCGTCCAGGAGAATAAGCGTGTCCTGAGGGTTTAAGTGCTTGAGTATCAGCTGTCCCTCTTTCTCCTTAATCTGCTGTTGGCTTAGCGCAGACACTCCTTTTAGCTCCGGAATTTCCACCACGCTGAAAGGCGCATAATGCTGAAGCCTGGAGGTGTAAATCTCCAGACCTTCCCTGACCCATTTCACGTCGGTGCGCCCGACTGTCAATAGCGTAATTGTCATTCCTTAAGCTGTCATTCCCGGCGGTCCCTGAGCTTGTCGAAGGGCTTGTCGAAGGGCTTGTCGAAGGGCCTGTCGAAGGGCCTGTCGAAGGGCGACCGGGAATCTCCGTTTATTCTTTTGCAAAAGTAGCAATTCGGCGCGGAATTTGCAAGATAAACCCCCGAATGAAAAAGCCGTTATATATTCTCCTGTTTGCAGCCGCAATGCTACTGTGCATTTCGGCCCATGGGCAAAATACCTTCCTTTCGCGCACAAACATGCAGGTCCAGTCACCGGAAGGCGAATTTTCAGTTTTTTCCTCCATTACCAAATACCTTGCCGCCGGAGACGTTGCATCTCTTTCCAGCTGGTTCGCCGATAACCTTGACGTCACCGTAATTTCCTCTACCAGAAACTGTTCAAAGAAGCAGGCCCGCGAAATTCTGCGCTCCTTCTTCGACAACTACACACCCCGTTCCTTCGAAGTTACCCACAAAGCCTCCGAGAGCAACAAAAAGTACATGATCGGCCTTCTGAACGCCGGCGGCGAACTCTTCCAAGTCACAATTTACGCCACCGCCCAAGCCGGCGACACCTACAAAATCCAGCAGCTGGCAATTTCCCGCCAAACCGGCCTCCGCTAGCCCCTTTTCGGCATAACGTAACTGCTTGATTCTTAGCGTATTGATGGTTTTATGTCTGCGCAAATGGAGCAGACATAAATCTATGAAGTCGCTTATAATGAGCGACTTAAAAGCCGGCTACAGATGCAGATATTTGTGCAGCTGGCGTCTTTTGGCGACGGTTCGGCTTTGAAGCAGTTCCAAAAGGGCATGTTTTCGCTCCTCGGGAAGCGACGGAATCTGGTTGACGTCTTTTATGTATCCTCCCTGGAGCAGTATACGGGTGCAATCGGCATAAACTGCATCTGAATAAGGGTCGATTTCTTCGTGGATGTCCCATTCGCTGCCGGTGTTGTCGTGAATGGCTCTTATCATTTTGTCGAAAGACCCGTAGTACGAAGCGGCTTCATCGTAATCCAATATGTTCCACAAAGTAATGATATAATCTATAAGTTGTTGGAACTCAGATTGTTTTAGCCTTTTACTCCATCTTTCCAGCTGGCGGTATCCAAGATATTTGCCAAGATTATACAGTCGGGACATTTCTTCCATTGCAAGTTGCATAGGTCTGGATATTTTGTCCTTGTCGACAGGTGCCGACCAGGGCGTTTCTCCAGTAGCGTAGGAGAGGAAATTCCATCTGTATTCTTCGGCCTTTTCCACCATTTTCCTTTCGACTGGATTATTGTCGTTGTATGCCAGTGCCGTCCTTACTTTTTTGCTGCCTATTTTGGGAGCGCTTCCGAACCTGGGATGGAAAAGGCTGCCTTTCCTGTCTCTGGACCTGTTCCACAGTTTCGCGAATTCCTGAGTGTAAACTTTTACGAAATCGCTGAGTTGTCTCTGTCCATTCACAACGCAGACGTGATGCAGGTGATCGACCATCGGACATAACGCGAGTATTCGCACGCCTGAACGCCTGGCAATTGTGCAGAACAGTGTAAAAAATACCAGATAGTCACTTGCCGAATAAAAAACCAGCACTCCGCCGACTGTCCTTTGGTACACGTGGTGTACTTCTCCCGGAAAAACTTTGCGTCTTTTCATCTCTCAATCATTTATAGCCGGCTTGCAAGATAGCGTAAGTGATTGATACAAAAAAGAATCGTTAAAAACATTTTGACGTTTTAAACGATTTGTGACGAAAAAGCGATAATTGGGACGAAAATGCTCACTCCCAGATGACAAGCGTCCTGTCAATTGGGATTTTTTTGCACTTTCCGGCCTCTCCCTCTATGCGGTACTTGGCGGCGTCGGGGCTTTCGACCATTGTATTTATTGCCGCATTGATGCGCGCTATGTTCACGTTCAGTTCGTTGTTGAAAATGTCTTCAATCTTTGCCACTCTGCCTGCGATGATTCTTCGGTCCGAGGACCTCGATATCCTCCCATAGAGAGAAGATAATTCCTGGCTATAGTTGCTTATCTTCTTTAAGGGAATTCCCTCCGGATGTCTAAGGAACAGTAATAAAATTGACTTAGCCATCGGCCTGATTTTCACCTCTTTATCTTCAATATAAATCCTCAGGGTTTTACTTATCCGAACCACGCCCGGGTTTTTATACCGGAATTCAGCCCGCTTCGAAACCTCTTTCCTTGCCGATTCCACGAAGGCGACAATTTCCCTTGTCTCATATTCTTCCCACGAAACGCCATACAGCAATCCCGGATCTTCCACAACAGGCAGCGAGTCCCGGATGGACAAGAAGTGCAATGCCAATATACACCAATCGTTCATGGTGTAAAAATGGCTAAAAATTTTGGAAGCCTTGGAACGTAAGATGCTGATGCTTAAGTACTTGACGATTTCATGTCTGCGCAAATGGAGCAGACATGAATCCGGGAAGTGGCTGGAAATGAGGCAATTAAAAACGGGCCCCTGGTGAGAGGGACCCGTCGGGTAATAGGAGAGCGGGGGATTAGATGATTCCCTGCTCCAGCATTGCGGTGGCGACTTTCATGAAGCCGGCGATGTTGGCGCCTTTCACATAGTCGATGCTGCCGTCCGGCTGGGTGCCGTACTTCACGCACTGCTCATGGATGCTCTTCATGATGAAGTGGAGCTTTTCATCCACTTCTGCGCCGCTCCAGGAGATGTGCTCGGCGTTCTGGGTCATTTCCAGGCCGGAGGTGGCTACGCCGCCTGCATTCACGGCCTTGCCGGGAGCGAAGAGCACACCGTTGTGCTGGAAGAAGTGGATGGCGCCGGGCTGGCAGCCCATGTTGGATACTTCGCAGCAGCACCAGCAGCCGTTGGCCTTGAGTTCTTTTGCGTCTTCTTCCGAAAGCTCGTTCTGGAAGGCGCAGGGGAGTGCGATGTCCACGGGGACGCTCCAGGATTTCTTGCCCTCGGTGAATTTGCACAGGGTGGGGAATTTGACCGCCATGTCCTGAACCTTGTTGCGGTTGGATGCGCGCATGACGAGCATGTAGTCAATCATTTCGGGGGTGATGCCGTCGGGGATTTCGCAAACACCGTCCGGGCCGGAGATGGCAACGACCTTGGCGCCAAGTTCGCGGGCCTTGGTGGCTGCGCCCCATGCCACGTTGCCGAAGCCGGAAAGTGAAACCCTCTTGCCGACGATTGATTTGCCGGCTTTCTCCAGAAGATGCTGGGTGAAGTAAAGTGCGCCGAAGCCTGTTGCCTCCGGACGGAGGATGGAGCCTCCCCAGGTGCCGCCCTTGCCGGTGAGAACGCCGGTGTTGTACTCGCGTGCGAGCTTCTTGTACATACCGTAAAGATAGCCGATTTCGCGGCCGCCGACACCTACGTCACCTGCGGGGATGTCCTGGTCGGGGCCGATGCAGTTCCAGAGTTCAAGCATGAAGGCCTGGCAGAAACGCATGATTTCGTCATTGGACTTGCCTACGGGGTCGAAATCCGAGCCGCCCTTTGCGCCGCCCATGGGAAGGGTCGTGAGGGCATTCTTGAAGGTTTGTTCGAAGCCCAGGAATTTGAGCATGGAAGGGGTGACCGCCTTGTGGAAACGGAGGCCGCCCTTATACGGACCGATGGCACTGTTGAACTGGATACGATAACCGGTGTTGGTCTGAACTTCGCCGTTGTCGTCCGTCCAGGTTACGCGGAAGGTGAAAATGCGGTCCGGTTCTACGATGCGTTCCACGATTTTTGCCTTTTCGAATTCCGGGTGCTGGTTGTAAACATCCTCGATTGATTCCAGAACTTCCTGAACTGCCTGCAGATACTCCTTCTCCAGGGGGTACTTCTGCTGCAGACGTGCCATGATGTCAGTGGTTTTCATGTTTGAACAGTTTGTTTTTGCGTTACTAATTTTAATGTGTCGGGACTAAACCCGTTACAAATATAAAGAATTAAAAGGGATTTGCAAAGAAATATTTAAGCAAGATGATTTCTAAAAAAAAGTAGGTAAAAGTGGCAATTATTGATTAACTTTGCATGATAAACTGATATAGTAAACTTTATGAAAAAACTTGCAATCGCGCTTTGCGCAGCAGCTGCAGTCCTGGTATCTTGTGAACCAAAGCAGACCAAGGGTGCGCACTTGCTGGAAAATTATGCGCAAGTGACCGTTCCTGCTCCGGACCTTTCAGGAATTACGGATAATGGTAAAGAGGTTCTTAATCTGTACCGCTTCGCTGCAGACCAGGCCGACGAAATATATTGGAATCAGGTATTCGGCTCCAAGGATGTTTTTGACAATCTCGCCGATCCCGCCGAACGCAGTTTCGCATACGTGAACTACGGCCCTTGGAACCGCATTGACAATAAACCTTTTATAGAAGGTTACGGTGAAAGGCCTGCCGGCGCCTGCTTTTATCCGGAAGACATGACCGACGAAGAATTCGCCGCCATTCGGAATCCCGCCAAGGCCAGCCCCTATACAATTATCGAAAAGGACGAAAACGGCGCACTCAAAGTGGTATGGTATCACGATGCCTATTCCGAGCACGTGAACAAGATTGCCAACTACCTCCGTGCCGCCGCAGACATCACCATCAAGCCCAGCGTCAGCGAATACCTTAAGAAAATGGCCGATGCAGTCCTCTCCGACGACTATTATGAGGCCAACCGCGCATGGCTGGAGATGACCGACAGCAAGATGGACCTGGTGATCGGCCCGAACGAAACCATCGACGACGCCCGCTATGGCCTCAAGGCCTCCTACGGCGCATACGTTCTCCTCAAGAATGTTCAGAGGAGCATGGACCTGTCGAAGCTGAGCTCACGTCTGCCAGAACTGCAGGCCGCGCTCCCCGGCGCCCCGGAATACCATGACTTCGTTCCCGGGCAGGAATCCAACATTTTCTCCTGCGACGTGATTTACTACGGCGGCTATCCCAACGCCGGCTATAAGAACATAGCCATCAACATGCCGTACGATTCCCGCGTTCAGGAGGAACTTGGAACACGTACCATCCTGTTCGACAATATCATCCGTGAAAAATACAACAGCACCGTATTCCCTGTGGG
>CAMOIT010000024.1 GCA_946616285.1 uncultured Bacteroidales bacterium
TCCTTGACGAGCCGTCCATCGGCCTTCACCAGAAGGACAACCGCAAACTCATTGCCTCCCTAAAGGCTCTCCGCGACGAAGGCAACTCCGTGATGGTGGTGGAGCACGACGCGGAGACGATGCTCAGCGCCGACTGGCTGGTGGACGTTGGCCCTGGTGCCGGCGAAAACGGCGGAAAGATATGCCTGAGCGCACCGTTGAAGACACTGCTCGAAGGCAAAAAGATGGATGCCGACACTGCATCGCACGCCGTTGTCGGGAATTCAATTACCCTGGATTACCTGAAAGGCCGGAGGAGCATCGAAACACCATCCGCGAGGCGCCCTGGAAACGGTCACTTCCTTACTCTTAAAGGCGCCCGTGGAAACAACCTTAAAAGCGTGGACGCATCGTTCCCGCTTGGCTGTTTCATCGGCGTTGCGGGGTTGTCCGGAAGTGGAAAAAGCTCCCTTGTGAACGAGACCCTGATGCCCATACTGAAGCAGAAGTTCTACCGTTCCAAGGAGCGCCCCCTGCCCTACGACAGCATCGAAGGTATTGAGTATATCGACAAACTCATAGAGATAGACCAGAGCCCCATCGGCCGCACTCCCCGCTCCAATCCCGCGACTTTCACGGCAGTTTTCAACGACATACGCACCCTGTTCGAAGAGACGCAGGACGCCAAAGTACGCGGTTTCAAGGCCGGAAGGTTCTCCTTCAATGTAGCCGGAGGCCGATGCGAAGAGTGCAAAGGCGCAGGAATCAAGGTTATCGAAATGAACTTCCTGCCTTCTGTGCATGTAGCCTGCGAAGTCTGCGGCGGCAAGCGCTACAAAGAGGACACCCTGGCCGTGAAGTACAAGGGCAAGAACATAAACGACGTACTGGAAATGTCCATAAGCGAGGCCTACGAGTTCTTCCGCCCCGTTCCCAAGATTGCGTCCAAGCTCAAAGCCCTTGTGGATGTAGGACTTGGCTATATACGGCTGGGGCAAAGCGCCGTAACCCTTTCCGGCGGCGAAAGCCAGCGCATGAAACTTGCGGCCGAACTCTCCCGCCCCTCAACCGGAAAAACCCTCTACATCCTGGACGAGCCCACCACCGGCCTTCACTTCGAAGACATAAAAGTGCTCCTGGGCGTACTCCAGCGCCTTGTGGACGCAGGCAACACCGTAATTATAATCGAACACAACCTTGACGTTCTCAAGAGCGTGGACTATCTGTTTGACCTTGGCCCCGCCGGCGGACGCAAGGGTGGCCGCATCGTTGCCAAAGGCACTCCGGAGCAACTGGCCACCGACCCTTCATCTGTTACCGGGCCGTACCTGAAAGACGTACTGTAAGCAACCTATATTACAGTGTTTGTCCGCCGATGAATTCCCTCAAAATTGAGGTGGGAGGGACGGCCGAAATTTCGTCCGGAGTTAAGGGGGTGATATAGGAGAGGAACTTCAGTAACCTGGACGCATCCGGGTAAGCCGGAGAGGACGGGTGGATGCGCAGTAGCAAAGGCTCCGCGTAATAGCGCAGGAGCGGGAGCTCGTAAAGCAGGGCTGTGTTGAGCTGGATGTCGGCGTTTTCCTGGAAGGGGAAGATGTAACGATTTTCCCCGCGCCTGACGGAGCCCCAGCGTTCTATGGTGACTTCTGGGCTGTTTCCCCTGGTTCGGTTATCCCGGATCATGCGCCTGAGGAGTCTGTTGTCGGTAGTGGAAATGCAGCAGTTCTCGTCCAGTTTCAAAGAGGTGAGGGCCGATGCGTAAATCCTGAAGATGCGGCTCTGGTCCACAGAAGGGACCATTTCGGGATCCAGGGCATGGATGCCTTCCATCACAAGGATGTCGTCGGCGTCCAGACGCATCTTATGACCTTCGAAAACTGGCCTTCCCTGGATGAAATCGAAACGGGGCAGCTCTACTTCCTCTCCTGCCAGAAGTGCATTGAGCTGCGTTCCAAGCAGTTCCAGGTCCATAGCACCAAGAGCTTCGTAGTCGGGGGCGCCGAATTCGTCCAGAGGGGTGCGCTCACGGGATACGAAGTAGTTGTCAAGCTCTATCACTTTGGGATTGAGGCCAAGCACCTTGAGTTGCTGTGCAAGCCTCAGCGAAGAAGAAGTCTTTCCGCTTGATGACGGCCCGGCCAGAAATACTATCTTTACACGTTCCCTTTCGGCATATATCCTGTCCGCCACTTCGGCAAAAGCCCTTTCCTGACGCGCCTCGCAAAGGTTTATCAGCTTCACTGCACCACCTTCGCGCAAGCGCTCGTTAAGGGCGCCTACGCTCACTATGCCCGTGGTCTTGCACCACTTGCCGTACTCCTTAAGGGAGACGGTTAGCTTCATCTGTTTCTGGCGTTGTATAATCCGCGTAATGTCATCATCGGAGGGATACTGCAGGCAGAATCCGTGATGGAAAGGCATCAGGTCGAAGACCTTGAGCATGCCGGTGGACTTCACCAGCGGCCCGTAGAAAGTATCGGCCACGCCGTCAAGCCAGTAAACAGTGCAATAGAACCTGCCGATGGAGCGCTGCACGCCGGCTTTTAGCCTCTGGCCCTGGCTTTCAAAGAGAGCTTCCGCATCGGCCGAAAGCATTTTTGCCGAAGTAAAAGGCAGATCCAACGCCACCAGGCGGCGCATCTCCTCGCGGAGGCGCATGATTTCTTCGTCGGTGATACGGGGCGTTCCACGGAGTTTGCAGTACAAACCACTAGGCAGGGAATGGTTTATCTTGAATATCCTGTCCGGGAAAAGAGTCCGCGCCGCCCTTTGCGCCAGGAAACTGAGCGAACGCAGGTAGGTGCGCCGGCCATCGGGATGGTTATAACCTATGAATTCCACCTTGTGAGGGTAGAAAATGGGGAAATCCAGTGATCGCAACTGATTGTCCACCAGCGCGGCCAGCACAGGATACTCTTTTCCGTTAAAAGAGTCTTTGACGGTGGCGGGAGCTATGGAGCCCAGCTTACCGCCGGGCTCCAGTTCATACTCCTTGCCGTCATTGATGCAGGATATTTTCAACATTACTTAGTCAGTACAATATATTCGCCGGGGGCAAGGACAAAGCTATAGTCTCCGCTGTGGACTTCGCCGGTGAAGGCGTCCTTGTACTCGCCGTCAAGTTTTACCGTGAAAGGAGCGGGCTCAGCCTCAAGGTTCTTGAAAGGTTCGGCAGTGACCTCGCCCTGAGGACGGTTGTCGTTGGCTTCAGCCTTTTCGGCAGGGGCCTCGGCCTTCTGGGGAATGCCGAAGTTGGCTATTACGATGACCTTGTTGCCGGGTACTTCGCGGGAGAAGGCCACAATGCCTTCAGCTGCTTCCCACCAGAGCATGTCGCCGCCTTTTTCGCCGGCTGCGAGTGCAGGGTTGTTGTGCTTAAGGTCGATGAGCTTTTTCCAGAACACGGTGTGTTCGTTGGCGCTCCAGTCGGTGATGGGGTCTTTCTCGAAGAATTCCAGGCGGCGGTCCAGGCCGATTTCCTGACCGGTGTACACCAGCAGCTGGCTGCCGGGAAGTGTTGCGCAAAGGACGGCGCATGCATCGGCGGCCTTGCCCTCACGCTCGAATTCGGTACCGGACCATGAGTTTTCGTCGTGGTTGGAGGTGAAGGTAAGGCGGAAGGCTTCCTTGGGGAAGCGGGCGGCGTCACGGGCGGTGTAGTCCTTCAGGTCCTGGACGCTCTTGGAGCCCTGAGCCAGGCTGTTCAGGAGGTGATGCAGCTCCCATGCATAGTTGGCGTCGAAGGTTTCCAGGGAGTTTGCAAGGTTGTCACGCTCTGCTTCGGCAAGGAGGTAGATGTCCGGATAATCCTCGTTCATCTTGGGGAGGATTCCAAGCCAGAATTCCACGGGCACTTCGCCGGCGGCATCGCAACGGAAGCCGTCCACGCCTTTTTCAAGCCAGAAGCGCATGGCGTCGTCCTGGGCCCACCATACTTCCTTGTTGTCGTAATTGAGGCTGCGGGTGTCGGTCCAGTCGTATTCCCAGATGGCGTTGCCGTCGGCGTCCCTTTCGTAGAAGTCGGCGGGCTTTTCCGTCATCCAGATGTGGTCCGGAGCGGTCTGGTTGGCAACCCAGTCAAGGATGACCTTTAAACCAAGACTGTGGGCTTCGGCCAGGAAGGCTTCGAAGTCCTCCATGGTGCCGAACTCAGGATTCACTTTCTTGTAATCCGATATTGCGTAGTACGAGCCCATAGTGCCTTTGCGGCCTTCGGTGCCAATCTCGAAAATGGGCATGAGCCAAAGAATGTCCACGCCAAGAGCCTTAAGGCGGGGAAGCTGGGCCTGGGCGCCCTGGAAATTGCCTTCCGGGGAGAACTGGCGAACGTTGAGTTCGTAAAGGACGGCGTTGTAAGTCCAGTCGGGATGGTACTGGGGGGCCTCCTGCTTCTTTCCGCAGGCGACAAGTGCAAGGGCGGCTGCGAGGGTGATGAGAATTCGTTTCATATTCATGATGATTATTAGTTTTCGTCAATCACACAATAATACAAATTATTCCGCAGATATCCAACGCGGGGTTTCTTTTTTGTGACCAGTGGACCTCTGCCGCAGATGGACGGAGGGGCGCCATGTTTTTGCCGCGTTTGCACGAAATCGCCGTCCTGCGCGTTCTGGCTGCAGACGCGGCAATGTTTTTGGCGTTTCCGGCCGATTTAGCTGCCGCGTTTGCACGAAATCGCCATTACGTGCGTTCTGTTTGCAGACGCGGCAAGGCGTAGTTCCGGAGGAAACGCCGAGCGCACGCTAAATCGGCTAAAATGTACGCTTGAAGCCTCGAGGGAAATAGCCAGGCCGGGGGTAAGGCTTTGATCCACCACCGTTACGGTGATAGTGGTCTTCTTGTTACGATAGAAATCGAACTGGCGGTTAGCCAGAATAACATCCTTGTCATTGTCCTTGGTCCAGGTGAAAGAAACAGCTATTGACTCTTTGTAATTTTCCGTTGACCAGGCTCCACCAATATTCGAAAAACTGAAAACCTCATCCATCTCGGAATCAGGATAAACTATTGTATTAATTGGAAATTACATTCTTCGTCAGGAACATCAATGGCAAAAGATAGTATTTTTTTGTATCTTTGCGCACCCAAAAGTGAAACATAGTGTTATGGCTTACAACGAACTCAACGAACAGGAACTCGGAAGAAGAGAATCTCTGCGCCAGCTCAGGGAACTGGGAATCAACCCCTACCCCGCAGAGCTTTATCCTGTAAATACAACTGCGACTGAAATTCTGGAAGGCTATGCCGAAGGCGCTTTCCAGGACGTCTGCATCGCCGGACGAATTATGTCCCGAAACATCATGGGTGCTGCCTCTTTCATGAAACTGCAGGACCACAGCGGTCGCATCCAAGTATATGTGAAGAGGGATGAAATCTGCCCCGGCGAAGATAAAACCATGTACAACACGGTGTTCAAGAAGCTTCTGGACATCGGCGACATCATCGGCATAAAAGGTTATGCTTTTGTTACCAAAACCGGCGAAGTATCGGTCCATGCCAAGGAGCTCACAGTGCTGTCGAAGTCGCTTAGGGTGCTTCCCATCGTCAAGACCGACGCCGACGGCACCGTGCACGACGGCTTCACGGACCCCGAACTCCGCTACCGTCAGAGGTATGTGGACCTTGTGGTTAACCCGCAGGTGAAGGACGTTTTCGTCAAGAGGGCCAAGATCATTTCCACCATGCGACGCTACTTCGACGCAGCCGGATGCCTGGAGGTAGAAACCCCTATCCTCCAGCCCATTCCCGGCGGCGCAACCGCACGTCCTTTCATCACGCACCACAATGCGCTGGACGTGGACATGTACATGAGAATCGCCAATGAGCTTTACCTGAAGCGCCTTATCGTG
Source organism: uncultured Bacteroidales bacterium (assembly GCA_946616285.1). Classification (GTDB taxonomy): domain Bacteria; phylum Bacteroidota; class Bacteroidia; order Bacteroidales; family UBA932; genus Cryptobacteroides. The sequence continues at coordinate 5,835 of CAMOIT010000024.1, forward strand.
GGCGGTTTCCAGGGCGTGTACGAATTCGCCAAGGACTTCCGCAACGAAGGCATGGACAAGACTCACAACCCGGAATTCACCTGCGTTGAGCTTTACGCCGCATACAAGGACTACTTCTGGATGATGGATTTCATCGAGAAGATGCTCCAGGAAGTCGCCGAAGCTACCGGCGGCGTCGAGAAGCAGATCATGGGCCATAACATTTCCTTCGCAGGTCCTTACCGCCGGCTTCCCATCCTGGATGCCATCAAGGAATATGCAGGAGTGGACGTAAAGGGTATGAACGAGGAGCAGCTCCGCAAGGTCTGCAAGGACCTGAACGTAGAAGTATCCCCCGAAATGGGCGTGGGTAAGCTTATCGACGCCATATTCGGCGAATACTGCGAGAAGAACCTGATCCAGCCCACTTTCGTGATCGACTATCCCGTGGAGATGAGCCCCCTCACCAAGCGCTGCCGCTACGATGACACCCTCACCGAACGCTTCGAGCTGTTCGTATGCGGCAAGGAGCTGGCAAACGCCTATTCGGAACTCAACGACCCCATCGACCAGCTGGAACGCTTCGAGGAGCAGGCCGCCCTCAAGAGCAAAGGCGATGACGAAGCCATGTATATCGACTACGACTTCGTGCGCGCCCTTGAATACGGCATGCCGCCCACCAGCGGTGTCGGAATGGGCATCGACCGCCTCACCATGTTCATGACAGGGGCCGAAACCATCCAGGACGTCCTGTTCTTCCCCACCATGAGACCCGAAAAGTTCTGATGAAATCCGAGGTCGTAACATCGGCGTCAAACCCTAAATTCAAGAATCTGCTCGCGCTGCAGGAGAAATCCCGCGAAAGGCGCGGGCAGGGTCTTTTTGTGGTCGAAGGCCGCCGCGAACTGGAGCACTGCCTGGAAGGCGGCTACAAGGTCCGGACAGTTTTCGTATGTCCGGAGCTGTACGGCTCTTCAATTCATGCCGAGAACCTGGACCAGCTTTGTCATACCGAGGACCTGAACCCTTCCTGTCATACCGAGGACCTGAACCCTTCCTGTCATACCGAGGGCCTGAACCCTTCCTGTCATGCCGAGGACCTGAACCATTCCTGTCATACCGAGGGCCTGAAAGGCCCGAGTGTATCTCAAATCATCGAAATCCCGGAGCAACTCTACCGCAAGGCCGCATACCGTGAATCCACGGAAGGCATAATTGCCGAAGTGGAGTACAAGGCGTTGGGGCTCTCGGACTTGAAGCTCCCGGAGAATCCGCTTATAGTGGTGCTGGAAAGCGTGGAAAAGCCCGGCAACCTTGGTGCCGTGCTCCGCAGCGCTGATGCCGCAGGCGCTTCGGCCGTACTTATCTGTGACCCCCTAACGGATATTTACAATCCCAATCTTATACGGGCATCCATCGGCGCGGTGTTCACCGTGCCCACTGTGGCATGCGGTTCTTCCGAAGCAATCAGCTTCCTCAAAGAACGCGGCATCCAAATACTTACAGCCCAGCTGCAGGACTCTTCCCTGTACTACGACGTGGATATGGCCCGCGGCACTGCCATAGTCATGGGCACAGAATCCACCGGGCTATCAAACCAGTGGCGAGCGGCCGCCGACGCCCATATCCGCATACCCATGCTGGGCCGCCTGGACAGCCTCAACGTCTCCGTCAGCGCTGCAATCCTCCTCTACGAAGCTGTCCGCCAGCGGCAATAGCCTCCCCCTTGGGCTTATCTTTTAGAAAGACACGCCGGGCGCACGCTAAATCGGCTAAAGCGCGCGCTTGTAGCGACGCCGGTGGCTCCATTTACACAAAAACGGGCGTTTTCGTGTAAATAGCGTGTCCTTGACGGCAAACCTGGTGTGGAAGGGGGCTACAGCGCGGCTGACATGGCGTCAATGGATGGCTCGAGGCCGGTAAAGAGGCGGTAGCCGGCTACTGCCTGGTGCAGAAGCCATCGGCGGCCGCTGATGTAGGCCTTGCAACGGGCCGAAGAAAGAGCCGGGTCATTGCTGACTTGGCAAGCGGGGTTCGGTGAAACCAGAGCCGGGGGCGAAGCGAGGGTCGGTGAGACGAGGGCCAGGGCCGGGGCTTTGTATTCCGCTTCGAGGACTACGGCGCCGGCGGTGGGAAGGCCAGGAGGCACGGGGGCGCTGCCGGGAAGCGTGTAAATGATAAGGTCCGGCGACAATGCGGCAATTTGGTCCAGGGGGACAACGTTGACAGCGGCCGCCCCGGCAGCAAGCGCGGCAGCGGACGCCAGCGAACGGTCTGAGACCGGAGACGAATGGATTCCGGCAGCTGAAGCGGCCGGAGACGGTGACACGGCAGCCGAAGCGGTCAGCGCCAGCGAACGGACCAGCGCGGCGGCTTTTTCAAGTGAGCGGCCGGAGACGGTGACACGGCAGCCAAGGCGGCGGGCGGCAACGACAGCGGCGCGCGCAGCGCCGCCGGTGCCAACCACAAGGGCATCTGATACGGGAATACCGCATTCTTTCACCGATTCCACAACGCCGTCCACATCGGTGTTGTAACCAACCAGAATATCGGGGGCGCATCCGCCTGAACTTGCAGCGAACGGAGTTTCGGATTTACGGGGCACAGCCTGGGCGCCACCACCTGGACGGGAATCGGCTTTCCTGCGAACTACCAAATTCACGGCTCCGGTCTCCAAAGCAGATTCAGACAGTTCATCCACACTGGAAAAGGCATCCATTTTATACGGCGCCGTCACATTGATTCCTTCGTAGCTGTCAAGGAAAACTTGCCAGGCATCGGCAAACAACTCGCGGTCCACAAGGTCATAGGCAAACCGTCCGTCATAAGCGGCGGAAAACAGCCGGGGGCTGAGCGAACCTGCCACAGGATGGCCTATGAGGGCGAAACGTTTCACTTTTTGCGGAAGAATGACTCGTGAATGTAGGAAACAATGCCGCAAACGGCATTTGCGAGAACCTGAGACTCGTGGTTAAGGGTAGCGAATATCATACCCATGCCCATCGGGATGTTCCAGATACCCAGCAATGCTGCGGCAACAGCACCATGATATGCGCCGAAGCCGCCGGGAACGGGGATAGCCGTGCTCATGCTGCCGACCAGCATAATCAGGAATGCATCGGCCATGGTGAGGGATGAAAACATCGGGATATCCTGCAGCGCCCATACTATGCAGGCGCTGGTGAGCCAGTGAAGCGCCCAGATAATGAACGAATAAAACAGGAAAAGCCAGCCGTGATTCATGTGGGCGAAGGATGTGAATCCGCTGAAAAGGCCGGCTACGAAACGCCACGATTTTGTCCAGAAGCCTCCCCTGTCACGAAGTTTCCGCAGCAGAAAAACAAGGCCAACATTAACGAGCGTAAAGACGCCCAGGCCTATCCAGACGCTGCTCTGAGGCACTTTAAGGCTGCCGGTAAGCCATGCGCCGAAACGGTCGGCCTCCACCCAAACCATCACCACGGCCAGCACAAAAACCAGCATGAAGTCGAAACCTCTTTCCAGCGCAACGGTCCCCAGGCAATTGTCGAAACCTACAAGGCGCCTGCCATCGGCATCTTTATCAGAATGCTTCATGGCGTAGCCTATACGTATGACCTCCCCCGCCCTGGGTACCACAAGATTGGCGGCGCAGCAAATGTTGTAAGCGTTGAAACAGGTTACGAAAGAGGTGGAAGGGTCTATGGGAAGAAGCAGCCTGCGCCAGCGAAGGCCCCTGAAAGCAAGGCCGGCGACGCCGAGTAGTATGGACACCACAATCCATTCCCATCGGCACTGCTTAAGGGCGTCAGCAAACTGAGCCCAGTCCACGCTCCTGAGGCAAAAATACACCAGAACTACCGCCACGGCAGTCCAGAAGCTGTACCTGAGTATATTTTTGACTTTCTTGTCCATACGTGAGGGCAAAGGTAATGGAAAATCCGCAAATAATGGTTATTTTTGTAGGTATTAATATCGGCCAATATGAAATCTATCCTTGGAATAGGCAATGCCCTCACGGACATCCTGGCAGTCCTTCCGGACGACGAACTCCTGAAAAAATTCCATCTTCCCCTTGGCAGCATGCAGCACGTGGACATGGAAACCGGCGACCGCATCTGGGAAGCCCTTAAGGAATACGGCGTAAAATACGTCCCCGGCGGCAGCGCAGCTAACACCATCACCTGCACTTCCATTTTCGGCATGCCTTCCGGCTTCCTCGGGAAAATCGGCAACGACGACCTGGGCAACCTCTTCAGGAGCACCATGGAGCAGTATGGAGTAAAGGCACAGATGCTCTACAGCCCCAAATCCAGCGGCAGATGCATGGTTTTCATTACAGGCGCTAATGCCGAACGCACCTTCGCCGATTACATGGGCGCTACCCTGGAGCTAGGCCCCGACGACCTTAGCCTGGAGCAGTTCCAAGGCTACGACTACTTCCATATCGAAGGCTATCTGGTCCAGAACCAGGAGCTGATCTCCAAGGCTGCACGTCTTGCAAAGGCTGCGGGCTGCATTATCTCCATCGACATGGCATCCTACAACGTGGTAGAGTCCAACGACGCCTTCTTCCACAACCTGGTGGAGAATTACGTGGACATCGTCTTTGCAAATGAGAGCGAGGCCAAGGCCTTCACCAAGATGGAACCGCGCCAGGCCCTTGACGAACTTGCCCGACACTGCAAAATCGCAGTCGTTAAGGTTGGCAAGGAGGGGTCGATGGTAAAATCCGGGGACGAGTATCATTTCATCGAGCCCTGGCCCGCAACGCCCATAGACGCAACCGGCGCCGGAGACACCTATGCAGCAGGTTTCCTGTACGCACATGCACAGGGTATGCCGCTGAAGGTTTGCGGTGAGGTTGGCTCCATCATCGCCGCCAAGGTGGTGGAAGTGATCGGCACCAAGATCGACATTCCCCGCTGGCGTGTAGCCAAAGAAGAAATCCGTGCCCTTATTGCCCAGAATCAGAAGTGAAGAAATATCTCATAGTATTCCTTATTTCAATGGTCCCGCTAATAGAGCTTCGCGGGGCCATACCTTATGCCGTAGGCTTCGGCCTGCCTATAGTGCCTTCAATCATCGTTTCTGTAATCGGGAACATGATTCCTGTGCCGTTTATCTTCCTTTTCGCCCGCCGCATTCTGGAATGGGGGAAGGATAAAAAGTATATAGGCGGATTTTGCACCTGGTGCCTTCAGAAAGGCGAAAAAGGAGGCCGAAAGCTGGAGGCTAAAGCAGGAGCCGGGCTATATGTCGCCCTGCTTCTTTTCGTCGGAATTCCCCTACCCGGGACAGGGGCATGGACCGGCACCCTTGCCGCCAGTCTGCTTAACATGGATTTCAAAAAAAGCGTCCTTTACATTCTCCTGGGCGTGCTGCTGGCCGGTGTCATAATGCTGGCGGCGTCGCTGGGTGTTTTCGGCGCAATATCGCTTATAAAATGATGCTTCGAAGACTCATACCGCTGCTCTCTGCCCTGATTCTCCTGTCATGCAGCGGGAAACAGGCCGGACAGCTGGAGCTCCATGGCCCCGAGGACCTTGCGGGCCTTCGCGTCGCCGTCACTTCCGGCAGTTATTACGACGTGATCATGACCAAGCGCAAGGACCTCGCTTCCCTGAGCCGGTATTCCACCGATATCGACGCGCTGCAGGCCGTAGTTTACGGCAAGGCCGATGTATACGTCAACGACGAGATAGCGTTCACCAATGAGCTTCAGGAGGAAAACGGCATCACCATAGCCTGCAGGGAGGAAGTCTATTTCCCCATCTCCTTCGCCTTCAGGAAAGACATACGCGAGCTTTGCGATTCCTGCAACGTTTTCCTCGCAAGGTGCATGGACGACGGCACCCTTGACAGTCTCAAGACGCTGTGGTTCAAATCCAAGAAGGGCACAAAGCTCATTCCACCTGATCCCGTGTTCGGCCGGGGCAAGCCAATACGCATTGCAGTAACCACCTCCCTATTCCCATACTCCTTTCAGGTAAACAGGGAATGGTATGGAATAGAAGTGGACCTGATGCGCCTTTTCGCCAAGTCCCAGGGCATATCCCTTCAGTTTGACATTTACGACCTTTCCGGCGCAACTCTTGCCCTTTCGAAAGGCCTTGCCGACATAATGACGGGAGCCATTTTCATAACGCCAGAAAGGATGGAGCAGTTCGACTTCTGCATCCCCTACCACCACTGCCAGCCGGCATATTTCGTGAAGGCGGCCGGTTCAGGAAACGCGAACAGCCTGTGGGCCAGGATCAAGAAAGACATATACAAGAGCGTGATTATGGAGGACAGGTGGAGATTCATCACGAAAGGCCTCGCTGCCACCGTGACCATCACCATCTTTGCCATAATCCTTGGCTCTATTCTGGGCGCAGGGCTCTTGACAATGCTACGCAGCCGCAGGCGCTGGGTCAGGAAAACGGCCGAAGTGTACAATTTCATAATGGCGGGACTGCCGATGCTGGTATTCCTCCTTATCATGTTCTACGTGGTACTTGTCCGCACCGGCCTTAGCCCCATTGCAGTGGCCATCCTGGCATTCGCGCTTAACTTCGCCTCCGGGGCATGCGGCGTGTACGGGAAAGCCCTGGGCGGTATTCCCAGCGGACAGTGGGATGCAGCCCTTGCGCTTGGTCTTACACGCGGCCAGGCATTCTGGAACATCATTGTTCCGCAGGCCCTCAAGGCAGGTATGGGAGCCTTTACAAGCCAATGTACGGGACTGCTTAAAGGCACCTCCATCGTAGGCTACATTGCCATCCAGGACCTTACACGTGCATCGGACATGATCCGAAGCCGCACCTTCGACGCCCTGGTCCCGCTTCTTATAGTCTCCATACTGTACTTTGTCCTGGCATGGCTGCTTGGCTTACTGCTGAAAGCCCTCGTCCGTAAAAGAATTGCCAAATGATAAGCGTAAAACATCTTTCCAAGACATATCACAATACCGACGGAAGCACCGTTACGGTCCTGAAGGACGTCAACTGCGAGATTTCCAAAGGCGAGGCAATAAGCGTCATCGGCGGCTCCGGTACAGGGAAAAGCACCTTCCTGCGCTGTCTTAACCTGTTGGATACGCCAAGCAGCGGGGAGATTGTCTTCGAGGGCGAGAATATTCTCCAGAAGGGATATCCCGTCCACAAACTCCGCCAAAGGATGGGCATGGTGTTCCAGGAGTTCAACCTCTTCGAACACATGACCGTGCTGGAAAACATTGTTTTAGTACCCCGGCTGGTACTCGGCCTGAATGAGGAAGAAGCACGCAGCGAGGCCATGTACCTGCTTCGCAAGGTCGGCCTGGCCGAAAAAGCCGACGCCATGCCGTCGTCCCTTTCCGGAGGTCAGAAGCAAAGGGTTGCCATCGCACGCGCACTTGCCATGCATCCGGAGGTGATTCTTTTCGACGAGCCCACATCGGCCCTGGACCCCACCATGGTGGGAGAAGTGCTTAGCGTAATCCGCGACCTTGCAAGGGAAGGAATGACCCTGCTTCTGGTAACACATCAGCTAAAATTCGCCAGGGAGATTTCCGACAGGATCTTCTACATGCAGGACGGTGTCATCTTCGAGGAAGGTACCCCTCAGCAGATTTTCGAAAATCCCGTCCACAGCAGCACAAAGGCATTCGTCCGCCAGATCCGCAGGGCGGTTTTCGAAGTGGGAAGCCCGGATTTCGATTTCCAGGGCATGTACTCTTCCCTGGCACAGTTCTGCCACAAGTACAATGTCTCCGAGAAAATGTCCTGCGTGAAAAAGCTGTGCAACGCCATGCTGGACGGGCCGATGGCAACGCACTACCCCATGACTGTGCGCCTGAGCCACAGCGAACTCACGGAAGAGTCGTTCCTGGACTTCATGGTAGAAAAACTTGATGTTTCGCCCCTTTCCGATGCCTCCGAAGAATTCATGTCCGGGCTCCGCTCACTTACGGCTGACATCATCGAAGAGTCCACTTCGCGCGGTTTCCGTGTACGGCTCATTCTTTAGTTCTTGTTCCTTTACGGATTTTTGCTTAAATTGCGCCTTAACGTTTGCAGGATGCTACGCAAACCTTTTAAAACCTTATTATTATGTCACTGAACAAAGTCATGCTGATCGGTAACGTTGGAAAAGACCCGGAAGTACGTTACCTCGAACAGAATCCTTCCAATCCGGGCAACAATGCAAAAGTCGCATCCTTCCCCCTTGCCACCTCGGAACGCTACAGGGACCGCAACGGCGATCTCCGCGAAAACACGGAATGGCACAACATAGTCGTGTGGCGCGGCAATGCCGACGTAGTGGAGAAATTCGTCCGCAAAGGCTCGCAGATCTTTGTCGAAGGCCACCTTCGCACACGCCAGTGGACGGACCAGACCGGTAATAAGCGCTACACCACGGAAGTAGTAGTGGACGCTCTCCAGCTCCTGGGCAAACGCCCGGACGCAGAAGGCGCCCCGCAGGGCGGCGGTTACCAGCAACCTGCACAGCCGCAGTACCAGGGCGGATATGCCCAGCCCGCGCAGCAGCCGGCCCCCGTGCAACCGCAAACGGTACAGCCTGCAGCACCCGTTCAGCCCGCCGCTCCCCAAGCCCCGGCATACAACGGCCCCCTGCCGGCCGCAGAGCCCTCCGACGACCTACCGTTCTAAAACAAAAACCGGCTTCCCGCCGGTTTTTTTGTCACCATCTCCGAACAGCCATGGTGGCAGGACACGCTATTTACACAAAAACCCCACTATTTGTGTAAACTCCGTTTCCACGGTCACGCTATTTACACAAAAACGCCCGTTTTTGCGTAAACTGCGTTTCCAGTAAAGTGCCAAGGGCCATATAGACACCAATAATTATATCATCCGGCACTGAAGCAGCCGGCCTTCGTCGTCACGTAAATGCATGCCGTTGCCCTTGCACCATTTCCACCATTTGCAGGAGGAGCAGGGGCCGGTTTTCAATGGAGTATGGTCACGGAAAATGCCGAAGCGCTTTTCCCAGACTTCCACGAAATCGTCTTTGTAGATATTGCCCTGGCTGTACTGCGAACGGATGCTGGTGCAGCCGGATATGTCGCCGTTTACACGTATCGAGGCGATGCTGAGGCCGGCCTGGCAGGAGAAAAGATGGTCACGGACCTTGCCTTCGTAGCCTCCGAGGAAGCCCTCGCAGCCAAAACTGGCGTGGATTGATCCGTCTTTCCGGCAGCGAAGTATGAATTCCATGAGTTCCTTGAACTGATCCCCGGAAAGTTGCAGCCGGGAGTCTTCGGCAGCACGTCCCACAGGGAAAACTGTGAAGATGCGCCAGTTCTTAACTCCGGCATCGGCCAGGAAATCCTTTATAGCATTTAGTTCCCCGAAGTTCTTTTGAGTGACGCATGTAACTACGTCAAAAGCCACGCCTTTCCTGTGTGCAAGATAACGGATGGCTTCCGAGGCCCTGTCAAACGCACCTGTAACGCCCCTCATCCAGTCGTGTGCTTCCTGCAGGCCGTCAAGGCTCACCGTTACGGCGCGCATTCCGGCATCGACAAGTTCGTCCACTTTAGCCGGCGTAAGGAAGTATCCGTTGGATACCATACCCCACATGAAACCAAGTTCTTTCATGCGCCGTCCGCACTCAGAAAGGTCCTTTCTCATAAGCGGCTCGCCGCCGGAAAGAATTACAAGCAAATCCTTAATGTCATAGGACTCCCTGATACGTAGCAGCACTTTTTCGAAGTTCTCAAAAGGCATGTCAGGAGTCAGGGCCGACGCCGTGCAGTCGCTTCCGCAATGCTTGCAGCGAAGGTTACAGCGTAGGGTGCACTCCCAGAAGAGCTGGCGTAAAGGATGAAGCCGGGCTTCCTGGGAAAGAAGTCCGGCATGCAAATCCAGCGAAATGCGCTGGCAAAGGCTTGGGGAAGGAAGCATTATTACTGAGCTTCTGCTCCCGTCTCACCTTCGGCAGGCGCTTCACCTTCTGAGGCTGCGGCCTCAGCTTCGGCAAGTTCGGCCTCCATCTTTTCCCGCTCAGGAATGGAAGGGCCGTAGCAGGCTGTGAACACGTTCAGCCCCAGTAGCAGGCACAGGATGCGAAGGAATGCTTTTTTCATAATTTAATAATTAGTTCTACCGGACAGTGGTCCGAGCCGAAGATTTCGTTATGTATATCGGTGGAGACGATGTTTTCCTTCAGGGCTTCCGACACCACGAAATAGTCGATGCGCCAGCCGGCGTTCCTTTCGCGGGCGTTCATGCGGTAGCTCCACCAGGAGTACTTGGCTTCCGAGGGATGCTGGAAGCGCCAGCTGTCCACGAAGCCGGCCTTAAGGAGCTCCCCGAACTTCCCCCTTTCCTGGTCCGTAAAACCGGCGTTAAGGTGGTTCGTGGAAGGGTTTTTAAGGTCTATTTCTTCATGCGCCACATTAAGGTCTCCGCAGTAAATCACGGGCTTTGGGAGGCTTGCCAGATAGGCCCGGAAGTCGTCTTCCCATTTCATGCGGTATTCCAGCCTTTTCAGACCGTCCTGGGAGTTGGGGACATAAGCGCACACCAGGAAAAACTTATCGTATTCCAGGGTTATCAGACGGCCTTCGTGGTCGTGTTCGTCCACTCCCATGCCGTAGCGCACGGACAAAGGATCATGCTTGGTGTAAACGGCCGTACCCGAATAGCCTTTCTTGTCGGCATAGTTCCAAAAGGAACGGTAGCCCAGGAATTCCAGGTCCAGCTGGCCCGCCTGCATCTTGGTTTCCTGGAGGCAGAAAAAATCCGCGTCCAGTTCCGTGAAAATATCGGCGAAACCTTTGCCTGCGACGGCCCTGAGGCCATTCACGTTCCAGCTGATCAATTTAAGCTCCATGTGGCGCCGTCTTTAGTGTCTTTAACAGTTATGCCGAAGGATGCAAGAGTGTCGCGGATGCGGTCGCTCTCGGCCCAGTTCTTTTCCTCGCGGGCTTTCTTCCTGGCGTCCAGGACCAGGCCCATGACACCGTCCAGGGCTTTTTCCGCCTTTCCTGAGGCGCCTGCTTCTTCGTCTTTGAGGCCCAGCACTCCGCCTACCACTTCGTCGAAAAGCTGCTTCAGCGCAGATGCATCGGCCTGCGAAAGCTTGCCGCCGTTGATAATCTTCACGGCCTCGAACAGATGCGCGATGGCGATGGGGGTGTTGAGGTCGTCGCAGAGGGCGTCCAGGACTGCTTCGGTGATGGCGGTGATTTCGGGAGATACACTCGCTTCGCTCGGTATGACAGAATTATCGCTCGGTATGACTGAATTATTGCTCGGTATGACTGAATTATTGTCATTCCGAGGCCGTGAGGCCGAGAGAATCTCATTCCCTAATGCTCTCCATGCCTGCATGAGCCTCTTGTAGCCTTTTTCCGCGGCTTGCAGGGCATCGTTGGAGAAGTCCAGCGTGCTGCGGTAGTGGGCCTGCAGTATGAAAAAGCGTACGGTCATGGGCGAATAGGCCTGGGAGAGCTTGGGATGGTCTCCGGCGAAGAGTTGCGGCAGGGTGATGAAGTTGCCGTAGGACTTGCCCATCTTCTGACCGTCGATGGTTATCATGTTGTTGTGCACCCAGTAATGAACGCCCTGAGTGCCACGGGAAGCCACGTTCTGGGCGATTTCGCACTCGTGGTGGGGGAACATGAGGTCCATGCCGCCACCGTGGATATCGAATTCTTCGCCCAGGTACTTGGCGCCCATTACCGAGCATTCCAGGTGCCAGCCGGGGAAGCCGTCGCTCCAGGGCGAAGGCCAGCGCATTATGTGCTGTGGTTCGGCCTTTTTCCAGAGGGCGAAGTCGTAGGGGGCGCGTTTGTCGCTTTGGCCGTCCAGCGTGCGGGTGCCTTCAAGGGTGGCTTCCAGCGTTCGGCCCGACAGCACTCCGTAATTATGGTCGCGGTTGTATTTCTGTACGTCGAAATACACCGAGCCGTTGCTCTCGTATGCGTAACCCGCTTCCAGAATGGCCTTCACTGCTGCTATCTGCTCAATCACATGGGCCGATGCACGGGGCTCTATGGACGGCGATTCCGTATTCAGGAGGCGCATTGCCTCATGGTAGCGTTCAGTGAAGTACTGGACCACCTCCATGGGTTCCAGCTGCTCCAGACGGGCTTTTTTCGCGATTTTATCCTCGCCTTCATCGGCGTCCTGCTCAAGATGGCCTACGTCGGTGATGTTGCGGACGTAGCGTACTTTGTAGCCCAGGTATTTCAGAAGCCTGAAAAGCACGTCGTATGTGACTCCGGGACGGGCGTGGCCCAGATGGGCGTCTCCGTATACGGTAGGACCGCATACGTACATTCCCACATGTCCTTCGTGGATGGGCTTGAACAGTTCCTTTTGCCTGGAAAGGGTATTGGTAAGATATAATGGTCTCATATTCCTACAAAGATAAGTATATTTTCGTAAATTTGCAGTAGAAATGAGATCCCGGGTCACCCTTCGACAGGCTCAGGGCCCGCCCGGAATGACAGTGAATATGACTATTATCGACGGAAAAGCGATTTCGGCCGCGCTCAAGGCCGAAGTAAAAGCGAAGGTGGAGGAAATTGCCGCCTCAGGAAGCAGGGTGCCGCACCTTGTGGTCGTTCGCGTAGGAGAAGACCCCGCCAGCGTTGTTTACGTTCGTAACAAGGCAAAGGCATGCGACGTCTGCGGAATAAAGAACACGACCATAATCCTGCCGGAAGAAACGCCAGAAGAAGAGCTCTTGGCAAAAGTGCGTCAGCTTAACGCCGACGACAGCGTAGACGGTATACTTGTCCAGCTTCCTCTCCCTCGGCACATATCCGAGGCAAAGGTTATCGAGAACATCGCCAGGGAAAAGGACGTGGACGGATTCCATCCCCTTAACGTCGCCGGCCTGTGGCAGAAGACGCCTCACATGAGTCCCTGCACGCCCAAAGGCATAATGAAACTGCTGGAGGCCATCGGCGTGAACCCGAAAGGCAAGCGGGCCGTCGTTATCGGCCGAAGCAATATCGTCGGCCTTCCCGTCGCAAAAATGCTCCTGGACGCCAATGCCACCGTTACCATGTGCCACACCCGCACGGTCAATCTCCCGGAGGTCACCCGCCAGGCCGAAATACTTGTCGTAGCAGCCGGTCATCCGCATACCGTCACAGCCGATATGGTTTCTCCCGGCGTTGTCGTCATTGACGTGGGCATGGACCGGGACCCCGAAACAGGCGCGCTCTGCGGAGATGTGGACTTCGGCCCTGTAGCCGAAAAAGCATCGGCCATAACCCCCGTCCCCGGCGGCGTTGGGCCAATGACCATAGCCTGCCTCATGGAGAACACAGTGGAGTGCTTCCTGAATCGGCACAATAATTGAAACACCTAACCCCGGACCCCTAAAAATATTAAAGCTATGAAGAGGATTATCATTGCAATGCTCGCAGCCATGGCCTTTCTGACCTCCTGCGAAAAGTATTACTATACAGAAGGCGTCAAAATCAAACAGTACACCTACAACGTTACCAACAAAGACTGGGATAAGGTAGAAGTTATGGAAAACGGCTTCAACCTGATGGTACAGCTGGATGTCCCGGCCATCACTTCCAGTGTCGTTAACAAAGGCGACGTAATGGTTAGCCGGCAACTAAAGGACAAGGCCGGCCAGATTTACTGGACCCCCCTCCCTGTTGTCCGCGCCGAAGCCGAAAACTTTGGCCTTGACGACCAAATCCTGTACTCCACCTACCTGGACTACGAATGGACTGTAAGTACAGTGTACGTATACTTCACCGCCACGGACTTCTTCGTGGACCCCGATCCCAAGTACTGGCCTGACATGGTCCTGAAAGTTACCGTGATGGAATAGTCGGTTTTTTTCTTACCTTTGGGCAAAACAAAGAGTTATGAGAAAAACAATCCTGTTCTTTTCCCTGCTGGCCTTGCTTTCCTGCTCAGGAGGGCCGAAGACTTCCATCGACAATCTGAAACCGTTTGAATCGGATGGATTTTACACGGTTCCTGTTAAGGATCAGACACTGAAGCTCAGAAAGGTATCGCCGGACTTCTTTATGATGGGCGAAACCTTCGACCAGGGGATAGTGAAGAATCCGGAAATCCGCGCTGTTGTGTTTGACGGCTATGCTATAGGCACGTCAGAGGTATCGGCCGCGCTTTGGGCTGCTGTCATGGGTGGGGACACCTCGGCCAAGGGCATAATGGCCGGTATTTCCTGGGATATGGCGCAGAAGTTCGTTACCAAGCTCAGCGGCCTTACCGGCATACCTTTCCGTCTTCCTACAGAGGCGGAGTGGGAGTATGCCGCAAAAGACGGAGTGAAGAACAAGAACTACTGCTTTGCAGGCTGGGACTCGACCCGCGAAGTTGTGCAGTGCTCCACTCCTGACAAAAAAACCTGCCCTGTGGCTGAACTGTATCCGAATATCCTTGGCATCTACGATATGTCAGGTAACGCCTGGGAATGGGTTCAGGACCGCCCCGGCCCGTATTCTTCCGAGGATCAGGTGAATCCTGTCGGCCCCTCTGAAGCACGTAACGGCGCCGACCTTCGCGGCATACGGGGCGGCAGTGCCTCATCATCCTGGACTGCCTGCCGCGTGAGCAACCGCGGCGAGAACTTCGCCCACCAGTTTAAAGGCACCATCGGTTTCCGTCTGGCACTCTGAACCACTCACTGCAAAAAAACTGGCCCCGCAAAACTGCGAGGCCAGCATTTTTTATGCATTGAGCTGTTAGAGCTCGTTCATGGCGTCCATGGCTTCGGTCTTGGAACCGACCACTATGTCCTGGTAGCAGGCAAGGCCGGTACCGGCGGGAATCAGGTGACCGCAGATGACGTTTTCCTTCAGGCCCTCGAGGTAGTCTACGCGGGCACGGATGGCAGCTTCGGACAGGACCTTGGTGGTTTCCTGGAAGGAAGCGGCGCTGATGAAGGAACCGGTCTTGAGGGCGGCACGGGTGATACCCTGGAGTACCTGTGAGCCGGTTGCAGGCTTGGCGGGACGAGCGGCGATGAGCTTGGCACCCTGGCGCTCCAGCGAGGAGTTCTCGCTGCGGAGGTCACGGGCGTTGATAATGTCGCCTTCCTGGAAGCGGATGCTGTCTCCGGCGTCTTCCACGATGAACTTGCCGAAGATTGCATCGTTGCGGTCCATGAACTCCCACTTGTCCACGAGCTCCTCGGAGAGGAATTCTGTGTCGCCGGGGTCGTTGATCTGGACCTTGCGCATCATCTGGCGTACGATTATCTCGAAGTGCTTGTCGTTAATCTTAACGCCCTGCAGACGGTACACAGCCTGGATTTCGTTCACGATGTATTCCTGAGCCTTTACAGGACCGAGGATGTTCAGGATGTCGGTAGGTGAAGTGCCACCGTCGGACAGACGGGTGCCGGCCTTCACATAGTCGTTCTCCTGAACCAGGATCTGCTTGGTCATGGGAACCTCGTAGTGGCATTCCTTGCCGCTGCGGTTCTTCACGATAATCTCGCGCTTACCCCTCTTGACCTTGCCCATGAGGACCTCACCGTTGATTTCGGAGAGGATGGCGGGGTTGGAAGGAGTACGGGCTTCGAAGAGCTCGGTAACGCGAGGCAGACCGCCGGTAATATCGCTTGCCTTGCCAATGGCGCGGGGGATCTTGATGATAACGTCGCCGATCTTCACCTTGTCGCCGTCGTTCATCATGATGTGGGCACCCACAGGCAGGTTGTACTGACGAAGGATCTGTCCGTCCTCGCCGACGATGAGCATTGCGGGGCTCTTGGTCTTGTCACGGGATTCGATGATGACCTTGTCGGTGTTGGTGGCGAATTCGTCAGCGCTTTCCTCACGGTAGGTGGTGCCTTCGATCATGTTCTCGAAGCGGATGGTGCCGGCAGTTTCCACGATGGTGGTAGCGTTGTAGGCATCCCATTCGCAGATGAGGTCGCCCTTCTTGACCATGTCGCCATCCTTGAAGTACAGCACGGAGCCGTAGGGGATGTCGTACTGGGAATAGGTCATGCCGGTGCGCTCGTCCTTGATGCGGAGTTCGGTCATGCGGGACACCACAACCTGCTTCACGCTGCCGTCTTCGTCAACCCTGTCGATGGTACGGAGTTCCTCGAATTCGAGGCGGCCTTCGTACTTGGACTCGATGGTGTTGTCGGCCACGGAACCGGAGGCGGTACCACCGACGTGGAAGGTACGCAGGGTAAGCTGGGTACCAGGTTCACCGATGGACTGTGCTGCGATAACGCCGACCACTTCGCCGGTTTCAACCATGCGGGAGGTGGCGAGGTTGCGGCCGTAGCACTTGGCGCACACGCCCTTGCGGGATTCGCAGGTAAGAACGCTGCGGATTTCGACCTGCTCGATGGGGAGGGTGTCGATGAGTGCGGCGGTATCCTCGCGGATTTCTTCACCTGCACGGATGATGAGCTCGCCGGTAAGCGGGTTGAAAATATCGTGCACGGAAGTACGTCCGAGGATCCTTTCACCCAGGGATTCCACAACTTCGTCCTTGTTCTTGATTGCGGTGGCGATGAGGCCGCGGAGGGTGCCGCAGTCTTCCTCGGTGATAATCACGTCGTGCGATACGTCCACGAGACGACGGGTGAGGTAACCTGCATCAGCGGTCTTCAGAGCGGTATCGGCCAGACCCTTACGTGCACCGTGGGTGGAGATGAAGTATTCCAACACGGTCATGCCTTCCTTCAGGTTGGACACGATAGGGTTCTCGATGATTTCGGCACCTGCAGCGCCGCTCTTCTGGGGCTTGGCCATGAGGCCGCGCATGCCGCAGAGCTGCTTGATCTGCTGGGTTGAACCACGGGCGCCGGAATCCAGCATCATGTATACGGGGTTGAAGCCCTGCTGGTCGGCCGAAATCTGCTTCTTCACGATGGAAGTGAGCTGATTGTCGATCGAGGTCCATAGGTCGATCACCTTGTTGTAACGCTCGTTGTTGGTGATGAAGCCCATGGCGTAGTTGCTCTTGATGGCTTCTACGTCGGCGTAGCCTTTCTCGATGAGGGCTGTCTTCTCCTCGGGGATGAGAACGTCGCCAAGGTTGAAGGAGATACCTGCACGGAAGGCCTGGTCGTAACCGAGGTTCTTGATGTCGTCAAGGAACTGGGCGGTACGGGTAACGCCGGTGGACTTGATCACGTTGGTAATGACGCTCCTGAGGGACTTCTTACCCAGAACTTCGTTCACATAGGGAACTTCCTCGGGCATGTACTGGTTCACGATGATGCGGCCGGCGGTGGTTTTCACCATCTCGTAGCCCTTGCCCAGGTCCTGCTTGTCCTTGGGCAGACGGACCTCGATGGGGGCGTGCATATCGATAACCTTTCCGTCGAAGGCGATGATCACCTCTTCCGGACCGTAGAACTTGAGACCGCTGCCCTTGGCACCGGGACGTT
>CAMOIT010000025.1 GCA_946616285.1 uncultured Bacteroidales bacterium
CAGCAAGACCACGACAGGTCTGTTCTGCTGTACCAAGAATAACACTGCCTCCTTCATCATCAAGAAAGGCGATGAAGATAATCCTAATATGATTGCCCCCGGTACCGTCAGGAAGGACAACACTCACGATGACACCATCAACGAAATCACTGATGTAACTATCGGTGTTCTCGCCGGTGGCGTTGGTTCCACTTACGATATTACCTCCGTAATAGCAGACGAACATCTTGTAGTCCAGGACTGGTAATCACCCCTCTTTTCGCCCCAGGCGCCCTGACCGGCGCCCGGGGTGCCAATATTGTAAAATTATAAAAATATGAGAACCCGGAACGCATTTATCTTCGCAGCGCTGTTTTGCATTTTTGCCGCTTGCACTCCAAAGGTGAATCCTGAGGGGGGCGAAACTCCTGGCCCTGGACCTGGGCCAGGGCCCGATCCTGAACCGGAGCCGGAGGTGGTAGTGTCCAAAGGCGCCTACAAACATGTTGTAATTGTTGGCCTGGACGGCTCAGGTGCTTTTTTTAAGGATACGGATACCCCCCGCTGCGACGAAATCTTCGACGGGGGAGCCACCACGTACAAGTCCCTGATGGCGCTGCCTACCATGAGCGCACAGGGATGGGCGTCCATCATTCACGGCGTGCTTCCGGAGTTCCACGGGTGTACCAACGACATCATAGCCAAAACTCCTTATCCGGTAAAAAGCTACTATCCCTCCGTTTTCCGGGTTGTGAGGGAGGCCATGCCCGATGCGGAGCTGGCTTCCTTTGTGGAATGGAATCCTATTAATATAGGTATAGTGGAGGATAATCTGAACGTGGAAAAGGGGACAGGGGAGGATGATGCCGAAGTAACCGGCAGAATTCTGACATACCTCAGGAGCAAAACACCCACGCTGATGTTCGTCCAGTTCTCATCGCCCGACGACATCGGCGAGAAATACGGTTTCGGCACGGATATTTATCTGTCCACCATAAGTACTTGTGACGCGCTTGTAGGAAGGATTTACGACCAGCTGAAGCTGAATGGCATACTTGACGAAACTCTGTTCATCGTCACTGCGGACCATGGCGGAAAAAACAAGAGCCACGGTGGTGATTCCGACGAAGAAAAATACGTGTTCCTTGGCGTAGCCGGCAAGACCGTTGCGGACGGCGCTATAGTTGAGGCCGAAGGCCGCGACGTTGCCGCCATCGCCGCCTATGCGCTTGGCGTCGATTTCCCGGAAACCTGGAGCGGACACGTCCCTGCCGGCGTTTTCAAAGATGTCACTGAGGTCGGCCCGCGTAAAGAGACGGAGATTCCCGGCACTAAGTACCGCAATCACCAGACCGAGCCCACACCGGCCCTTAGCAGTATGGAGGCCCTTCTCGAAGGCCACAACATAATAGCTTACCTCCCGTTCGACGATAGGACCGACGACGCTTTCGGCAAAGTCCAGACCGCAAAGTCCGGCACTCTCGAGTACGCCGACGCCTACTTCGGCAAAGGTGTAGCCCTGAATAATGGATACGTGACGCTTAATGACGTGAAGGTGGGCACAGGCTCATTCTCCGTCGCATTCTGGATGAAAGGTTCTCCCGTCACCCCCGAAGAGGCCGATCCCAGCCTGATTTCCAACAAGGACTGGGACAAAGGCACTTACAAGGGCTTCATCCTCTCCTACAGGGGAACCAAGGACATAAAGTTCAACGTTGGCGACGGTAACAACAAAAGGATGGATATCGAGCGTGTTCTCCCGTCCAATTATGCCGACGGCTGGATGCATGTAATCCTGACCGTAGACCGCCCGAACCGCAAAGTCCGCATGTACGTAGACTTCATCGATACGGGAGACGAGGTAGAAATCCCTGCCGCCCTTGCCGATATATCTTTCGACTCAAAGAGCCTCAACATCGGCCAGGATGGCACCGGCGTATTGCAGTACAAACTTCCCGCCCAGATGGACGAGTTCATCATGACGGCCGATGTGCTGAGCGAAGCCGACGTGGCAGCCCTCAAAGCATACTACGAATAATTTTAAAAGACAATTTTATGAAACTGAAGTGGTACCTTTGTGCAGTTTTGGCGCTGCTGGCTATTTCCTGCAAGGAGCCCGAACCGACACCTACACCCCAGCCTGTCGAGGGAAAGATTACCCTCAAGGGGGAGAGCTCGGTAGTACTTTCCGACGAAGGGGACAGCAAGCAGGTCGCTTTTTCCGCGACGCTTAAGTGGACTGCCGTTTCCAGCGAGAGCTGGCTCACCGTTCTGCCCGCGACCGGCGAGGCGGGGGAGGATCTGGCCGTTACGCTCAAAGCCGTGGCCAATTCTTCCTACGATGTCCGTACGGCTACCGTAACACTTAAATGCGACAAGGATTCCAAGACCATCCAGGTTGCCCAGAAGCAGAAGGGCGCGCTAATCCTGGCTAAGAATTCCTTCACTTTAGGCGCTCAGGGCGGTTCCGTGGACATTACGGCCAAGGCAAATGCAGATGTCAAGGCTACAGTGGATGCCGCTGCAGCCGGGTGGATTAAGGATGTCACCACCAAAGGTCTTGTAGACTACGAATTCAATTTCGAAATTGCGGCCAATACGGGTGAAGAGCCCAGGAGCGGAAAGATTGTCTTCTCCAACTCCTACGCCAGCGAGACCGTCACGATCCAGCAGGAAGCCAAAGAAGGCCCGTCGGGTGATTACAATGTCTTCGGCCAGGTTACCTGCGACGGCGAAGGCGTCCCGGACGTCCTCATTTCCGACGGTATCGAGATAGTAAAGACCGATGCCCAGGGTAACTACCAGCTTCTGTCCGGTAAGAAATGGAGGTACGTCTTCATGATTACCCCCAGCGGCTATGAACCCGCAGCCCTTGGCTTCCTTCCCAAGATTCATGAGCCCCTTACGGCCGACGTGAATACCCCCGAGGAAGTGAATTTCACCCTGGAGAAGTCCCAGAACGACAATTACACGCTCCTTGTGTGCGGCGACATGCACCTTGCCCGCCGTACCAACGACCTGGCCCAGTTCGAGAAAGTGGCAGGCTTTATGAACCAGGCTATCGCGGAAGCTCCCGGAAAGGTATATTGCCTCACCCTTGGCGACATGACCTGGGATATGTACTGGATTGCCAACAACTACGGTTTCAGCGACTACATCCAGACCATGAACAGCTACTTCCCGTCAACCACTTTCTTCCACACCATGGGAAACCATGACAACGAGATGGAGGTTGCCGGAGACTTCGACAAGGCCCTCAAATACACCGAGAATCTTACGCCGGACTATTATTCCTTCAACCTGGGCAAGGTCCACTACATCGTGATGGACAACATGGACTTCACAGGCGTTGAAGCTGGTCAGGAAAACCGTAGCAAATATGCCAAGAACTTCACGGCCGAGCAGCTGGCCTGGCTTAAGAAGGACCTTTCCTATGTTGATAAGAGCACTCCTATCTTCGTAACGGCCCATGAACCCCTGGCACGTCCTTCCGGCCTCGACTGGAGTGAGCAGCTGGACGGCAAGGACGCCGACCTGAACACCTTCATCGGCATATTTGACGGCTACAATGTAAGGTATCTGAGCGGTCATACGCATAATCTTTTCAACAGGAACTGGACTTCCACTTTCGTTGAGCACAACAGCGGTGCCATCTGTGCCAGCTGGTGGTGGAGCGGTTATCATACGCCCGGCATCCACATCGCCCAGGACGGCGCTCCCGGCGGTTTTACCGTGTGGGATGTAAAGGGTACGGAATTTACCCATTACTATCAGGCTGCCCTCCAGCCCCGCGAATACCAGTTCCGCGCCTACGACATGAACAAGGTGAAGGAGGTGATCTCCGAAGACCGTTCCACTGCGGCCGGATATCCTAAATATTACAATCATATCCAGAGTTATGGTGATAATGTGATTCTCGTGAACGTCTGGGATTATGACGACGACTGGACTGTGGAGATTTCCGAGAACGGTACGCCTCTGAGTGTGTCCGAGGTGGGTGTCTATGACCCGCTTCATATCGAAGCCATGACCATCCCACGCTTTAACAAGAACGACGGTACCACTACCTTCAGCACTGCCAAATGGCGTCACTTCTTCCAGGCTACGGCTTCGGCCGCGGATACTCCTGTGACGGTCAAAGTCACCGACCGCTACGGAAATGTATACACGGAGGAAATGACTCGTCCCAAGCCGTTCACGGTGGATGACTATAAGAACGAAACCGTTCGCATCAAGCCTGAAGCAAAATTCGTATTCAGCTCGTCCTCATCTCTAATCTTTGGCTGGACAATCGGCGGAACAGCCGCGGAGGATGCTGAAGCTCCTTACAAACTGGAACTCTTCAAGGACGCCGCCTGCACCGACCTTCAGGTCTCCTTTGATGTCCCGGCAGGTCACTCATGCTGGAGCGGCAATGCGCTTAGGTTCGCATTCGGCGGCCTGCAGCCTGCAACCAAATACTGGTTCAAGGTTACCAACTCCAAGAACGGTGACGCATCCGATCCGGTGGAAGGCGAGACCGAGGAGTTCACAGTCGTAGATCCCGCCACCGTTACCAACGCCGGAGTTGGAGACGTGATTCTTGCCGAGGACTTTAGCGAAATCGCCTGGGGCCCCGATGAAGAGCACGTGGCAGCCGGAGTTTTCCCTGTTGAGAAACTGCTTGAGCCTATTACCGGAGCAGGGGAGCACGATGTGGCATTCCAGAATTATAAATCTACCAGCCGCCGTGTTTACGGTGATACCAAAGTCACATCCGACAAGCGCCTGTATAACTGGGGCTTCTTCGGCAACAGCTCCGTTTATGCATACAACGGTCATCTGCGCGTGTGTACTACCGATTCCGGAGCACGTACCCATATTGTTTCTCCGGCCCTGTCCGGAATCCCGGAAGGCAAGACAGCAACCGTTGATGTTACCGTGACGGCCTGTCCTACGTTTGCCGAAAATGATGTTGCAGTGTTTGTTGACGACCATTCCAGCCTCAAACTGGTGTTGGCCCCGGATCAAAAAGAGAGTACGAACCCCAAGTTCTCCAGCCAGGGAGGGAAGTACACTGGGGCATCCCTCACCAATGGATATGCCCTTAACGTGCCATCCAAGAAGCTCACCACAAGCACTGTCCGCATAGAAGGCGTCACATCCAACAGCTGCCTCATTATCGGCTCATATGAGAATGTGGACAAAAAGAACCGTTTCTGGCTAACGGATGTCAAGGTTCAGATTGTCTCGCTGGGTGAAGTCTCCGATATTCAGGCTAGCTTTGTGTCCAAGTCATCATCGACTGCAGTCTTCTCCTGGACGGCCGGTGCCAGCGCGGCAGACGATGTTTCCCGGGCCTATACCGCCACCCTTTACAAGGACAGCGCGTGCACCGTTGTGGACCAGTCCTTCGACTTCCCTGCAGATCTCGGCGCCTGGAATGGTAAGCAGCCTAAATACGTGTTTGGCGGTCTGGAGCCTTCTACAGACTATTGGTTCAAGGTGAAAGACACAACAAATAACCTTGAGTCCAATGTGGTAAAAGTTACCACAGATTCCTTCACCGTGGTCGAAATGCCTGAATCCATCACGGAGCCGGGTGTGGTCCTGGCGGAAGACTTCGGCGAGATCCGTTGGGAGTTTGACCTTATTAGCTCAGCTGCCGGATTCCGCCCCAGTGACAATTCCAGTTTTGCCAACACAGGGGTGAATACCGATGAAAACAATTCAGGCAATTATATCTATGGCGGCTATCACCGTAGCAACGCTGGCGGTGAATTAACCTTTAAGGGCCAAGACAACGCAATTAAAAACAGTCGCTTGAAGAACTGGCTCACAGACACAAACGTATACATCCATCCCGGATATCTCAAGCTGGGGACAACCTCATCCAGAGGCTGGATCCTTACGCCCGAGTTCACTGTCCCATATGGCAAGCAGGCAATCGTTACGGTTACTGTTTCAGGCGCCCGTATCAACTCCAGCCAGGATTCTAAATGGGCAGTGCTGGTCCTTACCCCTGAACTTGCCAAGGCTGATCCCGGTGCGCATACGGCAGATTTCGCCTGGCCGGACGATACTGATGAGACCGTCTATCAGGAGGTTTCCATCACCAGCACCGACAGTTGGGAAACAAGGACCGTGTCCGGCCTGGTGGTGAATCCCGGTGACAGGATAGCCTTCGGCGGTATACACAATGGCGACTCCAAGAAGGGACGCGTGCAGATTAGTGATATTACCGTAACGGTTACTGCTATCGAAGACGCCAACCGCACTACCAAGGTCAGTGTCATTGGCGACTCCATTTCCACTTTCAAGGGCTGGTGCGACACCACCAAGGGTGGCGCATACTACCCCAAGAACGACTGCGACGTTTCTTCCGTGACTGACACCTGGTGGCATAAGCTCATCTACACCAAGATGAGCACTGGTATTTACGAGAAGAATATATCGGCAGGCAACACCACAGTGGTTCAGAATACAACCGGCGATTCCTCTGCATACTGGTACGGCTGGGACTTCGGTACCCGCCTGCAGCAACTTGGAATCGGCAATCCTGACGTGGTGCTTATCTACGGCGGCACCAACGACTACGGCCATATCAGTTGGTACAGCACGTCGGAGGAATTGATTGACGGTGTAAATATGAGGGCGGCGTCATTCCCCGACGGCTCCAAGGCAAAGCTAGAAGAGCTCCTTGCCGACGCCGATGCCGCGTCTACCGTTGACGAGGCCGACGCCCTGGACGGAAAAACCTTCTGCTCGGCCTACATCCGCCTGATCCGGATGATCAAAGCGCGCCACCCCCAGGCTAAGGTCGTTTGCGTCATAGGCGACTATCTGTCCAACGGAATGGCCGAGGCCGTGAACCTCATAGCCGATCACTGGGATGATGTTCGTGCGGTGGATATCCTGGCCGAAGTGGGCTTCGGCGGCATTCCCAAGTATGCGAGTCCCCATCCCAATGCCGCCGGCATGGAGAAGATTGCAAACTTTGTTTATCAGGAAGTAGGTGCATGGATAGATCAGGAGTAAAATTACTGCTTCTGGCCGCTGTCCTGGCCGTGTTTTCGGCCTGTTCAGGGGGCAGGAATATCGACATAACCAAGGCCGGCGCCAAGGCAGAAGCGGGAAGAGATAACGCCGCCGCTATCCAGAAAGCCATCGACAAGCTGAGCGCTCTGGGCGGTGGTACTGTCACCGTACCGGCAGGGGAGTTCCTTACCGGCCCCATCGAACTCAAATCCGGCGTGGAACTGCACCTGGAGATGGGGGCGAAACTCCTTGGCGTGGCCGATATCAACGCTTACGACAAGGCCCATTGGGTTAATCCGGAAACCGGCAGAAAAGCCCCGCATTCGGCACTGATTTATGCCAATTTTCAGGAGAACATAGCAATTACCGGCCTTGGCACCATCGACGGCCAGGGCGGCGACTATGCTTTCAACGTTGGAAAGGCCGACCCCGGCGGAAGGCCCATGATTATTCTCTTCCGCGAGTGCAAAAACGTGGTGGTGAAAGATGTCCGTCTGGAGAATTCGGCCCACTGGGTGGAGTACTATACCGACTGCGAAGGCGTACGTGTGAGCGGCATCAAGGTTTACTCCCATTGCAACTACAACAACGACGGAATAGACATAGAGTCCAAGGACGTGGTTGTGGAGAACTGCATTTTCGACTGCGAGGACGACGCCATCTGCCTTAAGGGCGCCGGCGACCGTCTGTGCGAGAATGTCACGGTTACCAACTGTGTGGCCGCATCCAACTGCAACGCCGTCAAACTGGGCACCGGCTCGTCCACCGGCTATCGCAATATTACTGTGAGCAACATCACCATCCGCCGTGCCAGTGAAGACAATTTCCGCCACTGGTCCACCAAGGTGAAAGGCATTACGGCCCCTACGACCGTAATCTCCGGCATTGCCGTAGAGATGGTAGACGGTGGCATCTGCGAGAACGTCAACATCAGCAATATCGCCATGCGGGATGTTCAGACGCCTATTTTCATCCGCATGGGCAGACGCAATGTTCAAGCCGAAAAGAGCACCCTGAAGGCCGTCACCATCAGCGGTGTCACTGCTGTGTCCGAGAGCATGATGTCCAGCTCCATAACCGGTGTGCCCGGCCTTTATCCGGAGGATATTTATCTGTCCGACATAGACATAACCTCTCCTGGCGGCGGCACTGTGGAAATGACTAAGATTCCCGTTCCGGAGGCCGAAGATACCTATCCGGAGAACAGGAAACTGGGCCACAGCCTCCCTGCGTCGGGTCTATATATCAGGCACGCCAACAACGTTCATCTTTCCAACGTCAACTTCCATTTCCGTGAGCCTGACGCCCGTCCGCTCATCGTTACCGAAGACTGCAAGAACATTACCGGCCGATGACAGTCCTGAGGAGGGTAATACTGCTCTGGGGCGTTTTCTTCGGCCTTGCTGCCTGCAATCCTGCGGGTGATGTGCAGGATGTCTTTGCGCTTCTGGACCTGGATCGTCCAGGCCTGGAGGAGGTTAAGGCGCACTGTGACAAGGGGCAGTGGAAAAAGGCCTCGGAGGCCCTTTTAGAATATTACCGTACCAGGCAGGGCGTGTACATCCCTGGATCGGAATCGCGGGAAGCGTCGGACAGGGATTTCCTCTGGGCCGATGACGCCCTCCGGCACACCTTCCACGTACTGGAAGATACCGTCTGGAATTACGGGAAGGACATAAACTGGGAATACTGGCCCGTCAAGGACATAGAGATGCGTGTCCAGCTCCACAGGCAGGGCTGGTGGACTTCGCTTGGGAGAGTGTACTGCACTACCGGCGACGAGAAATACGCCCGGGAATATGTGGCGGAGTTCCGCGACTGGGTGCAGAAGAACCCCTACAAGTCATTCGGGATTGACCAGAATGGGACTGTGAGCAGCGGGACCCTGGATGTCGATTCCGCGAACGAATGTTTCGCCTGGCGGCCCCTGGAGATTGGAATCCGCCTGTTAAGGTGGCCTGTGCAATTCGACCTGTTCCTGAATTCCCGGCATTTTACGCCGGAGTTCCTAATGGAATTCCTGCGTTCCTACCATCAGAACGCATCTGTCCTGATGCAGTCTTTCAGCCCTGCAGGCAACCACCTTATCCATCAGTCTTCGGGCGTTATCCGCGCGGGAATCTGCTTTCCCGAATTCAAGGACGCCGAATCCTGGATCAAAGCCGGTGTGGATAACCTGAATCAGGAAATCACCCGCCAGTCATATCCCGACGGCTGCCATTTCGAACTGGATCCAGGCTATCACATCGGCACAGTCCAGTCCTATGACGATGCCATCCAGGTCGCTGTCAAGAATGGCCGTAAGGACCTTTTCCCCCAGGGGTGTCTGGACCGGCTGGAGAAGATGATTTACTATTATCTGGACTATTGCTATCCCGACGGAACGCATCCTTGCTTCAGCGACGCCCGCCGCCACGATGACCTTGCCGACAGCGATCTCCTGGATCATTTCGGTATTGTTACGCCCGCATACAAGTCCTCCGGCCATCCTGATACCGGATTCTACTGCTTCCGAAACGGCTGGACGGACGACAGCATAATTATGCCCATAAAGGCTACCGAACGCGGCATGTGGCATGCTCAGCCGGATTTCGGCACCTTCGAGCTTTGGGCTTTCGGCAAGGTGCTTATGCCCGATGCCGGTGCATATACTTACTCCGGGGATGACGAGATAGAGCGCCAGAGGGCCTATTTCAAGGCCACGGCGCGCCACAATGCCATCACCCTGGACGACAGGAATTATGATAGTCCTGAACCTAAGGTGTTGGAATGGACTCCGGAGGGCCGCGTACAGCGTCTTACCGTGCAGCACGAGGCTTATGAGGGCCTTACCCGCCGCCGCAGCATCGAATTCGTTGACGAGAATTACTTCGTGGTGACAGACGTCGTAAAGGGCCCTGCGTCCGGGCACCTTACGCTTAGAAACGGCCTCGGCGCCGGCTCTGTTGAGGAAACCGCTACTGGTGAGTATATATACAGGGACGGCGATGCCGGCCTCCAGATAAAGGTTTCCGGACCCAAAGGCTCTGTGGTCAGCCTGGACCAGGACTGGTTCAGCGAGGCTATGCACGAGAAATCCCTTCGGCCCGTAATCCGCCTGGACATAGACCGTGCCCCCGGAAGCGGGGAACAGCAGTTTGTTGCCGTAATTAAACCTCTTAAGTTCTAGCCTATGAAAAGACTGCTTATCAGTTTGCTGCTCATGACTCTGACTGTTGGGTCTTACGCCCAGCTTTCGCCGGAAATGGATGCCTATCTCAGGGAATTCCCGCAGCGTGCGGCATTCAATTGCCATTCTTATGAGTTCCATCCGCTGAAAGATACGCCTGCGCCCAATGGTTTCAAACCCTTCTATATAAGCCATTATGGCAGGCACGGTTCACGTTCCCACAGCACAGACGCACCGTACGCACTGCTCAGGGATTGCCTTGAGGCTGCGCAGAAGGAAGGAATCAATACTCCGTCGGGGGACTCTCTCCTTGCCTGCGCAAAGCAGATGATAGAGTTTCACGCCGGCATGGACGGACGTCTCACTCCAAGAGGCGCGCGGGAGCATGAAACGCTTGCGAGGAGGATGTACAACCGCTATCCCAAGGTGTTTCGCAATGGGGAAGTGCATGCCCTTTCTTCGGATTCGCCGCGCTGCCTTGTGAGTATGTCGGCATTTACTTCCTCGCTCAGGGCTTGCAAGCCGGACCTGGTCATGACCTGGGACTGCGGCGAAAAATACCAGCGAGTGATTGCCACCAACTGCGGCACTGCCATAAGGGAGAAAGCCCTTGAAGTCGTCCGCGGGCCTCTGACCGCCATTCCGATAGACACGATGGCTATTTTCGCCAGGTACTTCAAGGATCCTGAACGGGGGAAGGAACTGCTCGGTAAAAAACCAAAGAGTTTCGTTTCCGCAATCTTCACCGTAGCTCAGTTTGCCGAGGCTTATGACATAAACGAGAACCGTTTCGACTTCCTGCCATGGGAGGCCGTCACCACCGCCTATGCCCGCCATGCCCTCAGTTTCTACCTCTGCCAATGCAACTCCGTTGAATTCGGCGACGAACGCATGCCCAGGGCCAGGCCACTTGTCATGGAAATGGTCCGCAAGGCCGATGAAGCCATTGCCGGAGCGCCCGTGGCTGCCGACCTGATTTTCGGCCACGATCTGCCTTTCATGGCACTGTGCTCTTACTTCGGCCTGGAAGGCTACGGTTATCCCAGACTTACCGCCGAGGAAGCTTACCACAACTGGAACGGCGTAAAGCTGTGCCCCTTCGCTACGAACCTTCAGATAGTGTTCTATAAGAACCGAAAAGGGGAGGTCCTGGTGAAGTTCCTCGCAAACGAGAAGGAAACCATGATTCCCGAACTGAAGGCCGTCTCCGGGCCTTATTACAGGTGGGATGACGTCAAGGAATATGTAAATAACAAATAGACTATGAAAAAACTGGTACTCGCAGCAGCCGCTGCCATCGCAGCCTTGTGCGGCTGCAACAGAAAATGTAAAGAACCTGTGAACCCTGAAGGCTTCGTCCTTGAGCATACTGCCATCGACGTGGCGGATCCCATTGCAACCGCTGCCTGGTGGTGCGAGAACCTGGGATTCACCATCACCAAGCAGAAAGACGACGAAACCCATACCACCTTCATCGCGGATGCAAGCGGTCGCATTGCCATCGAACTGTACCGTGCCAGGACTCAGCCCACGGCTCCGGACTATGCTTCCATGGATCCGCTTACGCTGCACTTCGGCTTTACGTCGAATGATGTGGATGCTGATATCGAGCGCATGATCAAGGCTGGAGCTACACTTGTGGTCCATGAGAAGGCTCCCGGATTCGATGGCGCCATGATGCGCGATCCTTCCGGCATAGCAATCCAGTTTGTAAAACGTGAAAAGAGCGTACTGCTGAAATAATGAAAAGGATAATCACTTCTTGCCTTGCCCTTTTGTGCGCAGGAGTGTGCCTGTCGGCGCAGATTACCGTGTCGAAGGATGCGGTAGTGGGCCCGATCAAGCGGATGAATGCCGTGAACAACGGCCCCCGAATCAATAATTCTGAGCAGGTGTATACCGGTACCACCGGTTATTTCCGCGCTGCCAACGTCGGCTACTCCCGTAACCACGACGCCGCCGGCGCCGGGGCTTACGGCGAACACGTGGTGGACATTTCCGTCATCTTCCCGGATTTCTCCAAGAACCCCGACAAGCCGGAGTCCTACGACTTCACGCTTACGGACAGGTATGTAAAGAGCATCCAGGACGCCGGCGTGGAGGTGTTCTACCGCCTGGGCCAGAGCATCGAGAACCAGCCGCTCAAGAAGTACAACATCTATCCTCCGAAGGACAACAAGAAGTGGGCGCAGATTTGCGAGCACATCATCCGCCATTACAACGAAGGCTGGGCCGACGGCTTCCACTACAACATCAAGTACTGGGAGATTTGGAACGAACCCAACCTCGAGTGGGACAACGACAAGTGGAAGGTGGATCCCCGCTGCTGGGCCGGCTCCCCGGAGCAGTTCTACGACTTCTTCGAGGTTGCCGTGAAGCACCTCAAGGGCCGCTTCCCGAACCTCCGCATCGGCGGTCCCGCCATGTCCGGCCTGGATCCCGGCGTGCGCGAAGTCCCCGTGTGGTATGAGCTTCTTCTTTCCGAGATGCAGCGCCGTAATGTGCCCCTGGATTTCTTTGCCTGGCATATTTACGAGTGCGATCCCACGGTTTATGTGGATTATTCCTATCAGGTCCGTGCGCTGCTGGACAAATACGGCTACAAGAACGCCGAGTCCTTCCTGAACGAGTGGAATTACATCAAGAGCTGGACGGACGACTACCCTTATTCTTCCCGTACTATGTCCTCTCCCAAGGGCGGCGCATTTGTCTGCGCCTCCATGCAGGAGGGTCAGAACTGCCCCACGGATATGATGATGTATTATGACTGGCGCCCCGGGACCGTATTCAACGGCCTGTTCGACGCATACAGTGATGCGCCTCTGTGGAGCTACTGGGCCCTGTATGCCTGGGGTAAGCTGAAGACTCTGGGCACTCAGGTCAAGGCTTCCTGCGACATTCCCGATGTTCGCGTCACCGCCGCCCGTGATGCCGAAGGGCACCTGGGCATCCTCGTAAGCCGCTATGTGATGGACGACAACATCACGTCCGTAAAGGATGTGACGGTGCGTCTGGACGACGGTCTTTTCGACGGAAAGGTCCGCTGCCATATCACCGACCAGTTCAACATGTACACCGAGTATCCGGTGGCCCTGATGCCGGACGGAACGCTTTTCCTTTCTTTGCAACCTAATTCATTTGTATTCATTGAGTTCTAAGCTTAAATATCTTCTTCCGATTCTTGCGCTGGCTTTTTGGTCATGCGGCAAGACGGACACTCCCGGAGGCGACCCTGTGACTCCGGTGGATCCTCCTGTGGAACCAGTGGATCCGGTAGATCCCCCCGAGCCTCCTGAAGATGCTAATTCGATCAGGGTGCTTACATATAACCTGCTCGCAACCAGCGGCCGCAGGACGGAGATGACTCTGGACAAATGCCGTGACGCTTTCGGAAAGATTATCCGTTCCGCCGATGCCGACATCATGTGTTTCAATGAGCTGGACGCGACGTTTGCATCCGAGCTTCCTTCGATTGTGGGAGAGTCCCGCTACAAGTGGGATATCTCTAATCCGAACAAAGTGGAAAACGGCTCATTGGTTTATTATTATTCCAACGGCTTCGCCTATGATGCCTCAAAGTTTACCCTTGTTTCCAGGGGTATGAACTGGTATATTTCGACGGGGACTTATACTTCCTCGATGACTGAGGCAAAGAACTACCATTTGCCTAAATACCGTACCCTTGTCTGGTGCTGCCTGAAGCATAAATTTACGCAGGAAACTCTGTATGTGGTGAGTACTCATCTGCCCCTGTCCAATGACGGGGAATTCCCGCCTTATTATATCGGGCTCGCACATCGCGTTTGTGCCACGGCGCTTGGCGAGCTGGCCCGGAGCGTGTCGGCCCCTTGCATCCTGGCCGGAGACTTCAATTCCAGCTCGGAAGAGGATGACGAAAACTCTTCCGGACATTCCATTATCCTTGAGAGATGGACCGATGCCTATGACGTCCTGAAGGACAGCGGAGAACTGGGCTCGTACTATTTAACCTACAACGGAACTCTTTCCGGAAGCTCAAAAAAATATTATTATGAGTCTTCGGTTTTCACCAAAAATCATCCGGAGAGGCGCATAGACCATATAATGTACAAGAACGGGGCTGTCACCAAACTGGTCCCGAAGTCCTATTCTACTATAACTACGGGTTACGTCTATGCGGGCAAGACTTTCTGCCCGTCGGACCATCTCCCCGTTATTGTGGAGTTTGAAATAAGTAAGTAATTTGTTATGAAGTCTAAGATTATCCTCGCGGCTGCAGCCTTATGTATCGCTGCATCGCTCCAGGCAAAAGTTACCCTGCCTTCTTTTTTCGGCGACAATATGGTTCTCCAGCAGAATGCCGACGTGGCCATCTGGGGCACTACCGATAAGGGCCCTAAGACCGTAACAGTGGCGCCGTCATGGACCAGGACAAGGTACAAAGTGACGGCCGATGCAGCCGGAAAGTGGTTTCTCCGGATTCCCACGCCTTCGGCCGGCGGTCCTTACAGCATCAGCTTCAATGACGGGGACAAACTCACCATAAGCAATGTTCTTCTTGGGGAGGTTTGGTTCTGCAGCGGCCAGTCCAATATGGAAATGCCCATGAATGGTTTCGACAGTCAGCCCGTGGAAGGAGGAACGGACGCTATCCTGGGCGCGAAGCCGTCGGTCCCCATAAGGATGTGCACTATCAAGAGGAAGGCATCCCTTGTCCCCGTGGACACCTCGGTAGGCTCTTGGGAAGAGAATACCCCTGAGGCGGTGGCAGGTACCAGCGCAACCGCCTATTTCTTCGCCACAAGGCTTCATGAGGTTCTCGGCGTTCCTGTCGGGCTTCTGATTACCGACTGGGGCGGGAGTCACATCGAGGCATGGATTAACAGGGAAACCCTTGAAGCCGGCTTCAAGGAAGAGTTCGACCTTGCTTTCCTGGAAGGGAGGGAGGTTCCTAAAAAGCCGCATCATAAGCCCTGCTTGCTTTTCAACGGTCAGGTGGCGCCCCTTGTGCCCTTTACCTTCAAGGGAATGTTATGGTATCAGGGGGAGGCGAACAGACTTCACCCTGAGCAGTACACCCGTCTGCAGCCTGCCTACGTGAAAATGATGAGGAAACTCTTCGAGAACCCTGAAGCTCCTTTCTACTTCGTCCAGATTGCCCCTTATAAGTATGATAATCCCGATGACATCGACGTCGGAATCTTCAACCTGGCCCAGGAGAAAACCCTTGCCCTTATTCCAAACAGCGGAATGGCTGCCACGGTGGATGTGGGCGAATTCGGTACCATTCACCCCTGCAAGAAAAAGCAGGTGGGGGACCGTCTCGCTTTCCAGGCACTGGTAAAGACTTACGGTATCAAGGGAATCGAGGCCGATGCTCCAACCTTCAAGAGCGTGGTCTTCCAGGACGGAATGGCATTGGTCACGATGAACGCCGGTCCCAGGGGCATTTCCCCGAGGGGACAGGACCTCACCGGCTTTGAGCTGGCTGGTGAAGACGGCGTTTGGTATCCTGCGACGGCAAGGGTGTCGAAGGTCTATAATCTTAAGGTGACATCAGAGCATGTCCCGGCTCCTGTTAAAGTGCGTTACTGCATGCACGACTGGAGCGTCGGCACCGTATTTAACGGCTTCGGCATTCCCGCTCTTCCTTTCACTACTGACAATTAATCGTTTTAGATATGCGTAAACTGTTTATTATCCTGATTTTGGCGCTACTCGCTTCGGCATCGGCCCTGGCGCAGCCCTACACCATTACCCAGAATGAAATAGACCGCGCTGCGGAACTTGTCGCACAAATGACCCTGGACGAGAAGATTTCCCTGGTCGCCGGTATTGACGACGGTTTCCATACCGCTCCAGTCGAACGCCTTGGCATTCCTTCGGTAAGGATGGCCGACGGCCCCCAGGGCGTGAGGAACAAGACCAACAGTACTTACTACCCCTGCGGAATCGGCCTTGCAGCCAGTTTCAACAGGGAAGCTGCAGGTGGGGTAGGCGACGGAATCGGCCTGGATGCATCGGCCCGAGGCGTCCGCATTATGCTGTGCCCCGGCGTGAATATTTACCGTACGGCGCTCTGCGGACGTAACTTCGAGTACTACGGCGAGGATCCTTTCCTTACTTCTGAAATTGCCGTCAGCTACATTAAGGGCATTCAGCAGCATCGCGTAATGGCTTGCATCAAGCACTTTGCCGCCAACAGTCAGGAATACCAGCGTCATCTGACGGCCTCCATCGTGGACGAGCGCACGCTCAATGAGATTTATTTCCCTGCTTTCCGCAAGGCTGTTGAGGAAGCCGACGTCGCCACCGTCATGACCTGCTACAATATGCTTAACGGCCTGCATGGAGCGGAAAACGCCTGGCTCATAAAGGACAATCTCCGCGCCTGGGGCTTTGAGGGCATCATCATGTCCGACTGGAAGTCAACTTACACCTCCCAGGGTGTTTTGAACAGCGGTCTGGACCTGGAAATGCCGCTTGCATTTACCATGCGCCCCGAAATGGTCAAGCCCCTCATCGAGAATGGCGTAGTCCCCGAAGCCAATTTGGACCTTATGTGCCGGCATATCCTTCAGAGTTTCATCGCCTATGGCCTTCTGGACCTTCCCGCACAGGATGAATCCATTCCTGAAGATTACGACTATTCCCGCCAGATGGCGTATAATGCGGCAGTCGAGGCTCCGGTGCTTCTTACCAACAACGGCCTTCTGCCTGTGAAGAAGGGACGCATCGTGGTGCTCGGCCCCAACGCCAATACAGTTGCTTTCGGCGGCGGCTCCGGCAGAATGTCTCCCATCCCCGGCAGGAACATAACCCCGCTTGCCGGCCTGCAGGAACTTGGAAAGAAGTTCAAGGTGCAGTATATCGAGAACAGCGAGTTTACCGACGACGAGCGCAAGGCCATCGAAAAGGCCGATGCAGTAGTTGTAGTGGCCGGTTTCAACCATGACACCGAGCGCGAGAATCACGACAGGACCTACTCCCTCCCCGAGGGGCAGAATGAGCTTATCGCTGCTGTCTCGGCCCTTAACAGCCGCACCGTCGTGGTGATAAATTCCGGTGGCGAGGTAGACATTACACCTTTCAAGGACTCTGTTTCGGCCATTATTATGGCCTGGTATGGCGGTCAGGAAGGCGGCAGGGCCCTTGCCGACATCATTTCCGGAAAGGTATCGCCTTCCGGAAAGCTTCCCTTCAGCTTCTGGGGCTCCTACGAAAAGAATCCCGCTGCACAGTACTACGGCCCCATCGAGCCCGAAATCCATAAGATCAGCCCCAGCCGCAATCCTTATCCTCACACCAGCTATACTGAGGGCATCTTCGTGGGCTACCGCGGGGTTGAAAGGTTCTGCGCTGAGCCCATGTTTCCCTTCGGATATGGCCTCAGTTACACTGCCTTTGATTATTCCGACGCCAGCATCGAGCCTTCGGCCGATGGCTGCGAGGTGGTCTTTACGGTGAAGAACACCGGCAAGATGGATGCAAAAGAATCCGTGCAGGTGTATGTGGCTCCGCAGAACCCTTCCGTTCTCCGTCCAGCCTTCGAGCTCAAGGGCTTCGACAAGAAACTCATCGCCAAAGGCGCCTCCCAGGAGTTCCGCATCAAGCTTCCTCTCAGCGCTTTCTCCTACTACGACATCGAGTCCCACAGCTGGAAAGTCGATCCCGGTAAGTACCAGATTCTTATCGGCCCCTCCTCCGGCGACATTCGCCTGACCGTGGACTGGAGCATTTAAGACTTGAAAAAAGAGGACGGCCATTTCGGTCGTCCTCTTTTTCTATTTGAATTCGATGTATGGCGTTACGGAATTGATATCCGACAGGGGATAGGTGTCTTCGTGCTCCACCTTCTGCTTTTTCTTCTGGCCTTCGACAGTTTCCAGGGCCGTGTAGCTTAGGGTGATGCTGTCCTCCGTGCCGGGTTTACCGTCTCTGCCTTTTATATCGGCCGCTGTCAGCGTTGCAGTGAGGCGTCTTCCGCCCTTGAACTTCACATCGACAAGGCTCCCCAGCGCCTTCAGATACTGTTTTTGCACCTTGAGCGGACGGTCCAGCCCGGCCGATGACACCGTAAGCGCGTAGTCCTCATCGTCCTGACTGAACGCCTCGTGCACAACCTTGTCAATAGCCGCGCAATCCTCCCAGTCCACCGTTCCTTCCTCGCGCTCTATCACAATCTCAATGTCATTGTCGGCGCTGATGGTCACCTCCACCAGAAAGCAGTTCCTTTCCTTTAATATCGGCTCAATAGCCCTGATGATTTCCTCTTTATTCATGTCGTAACTGTTTTTCAATCATGCCAGGACCATTCTCAATCGTGCCTTGGCCATTATCTCCCGTAAAATTACGCCAATTCTCCCAAAAATGCAAGCCATGCCGTGCCTCCTTGCCACCGCCCCCTATGTCGCCTTTTCGCAATCGGCTAAGTGTCAACCACTTCCTGGTTTCATGTCTGCGCTGCCGGAGCAGACATAAATCCGGGAATTGACTGATTGTCAGATATATAGCATCAGGACCGCGTGCGTATTTTGCGCAGTAGATAGAAAAAGATTATATTTGTGAGGAAAATGAGAAAGTTAATACCAATTATTATACTCTTGGCCCTGGCTGTTTCCTGCGGAAGGAGAGGGTCGAAGACCGAAGTCGTAACGGCGCCGGATGCTGTTGCGAAAGATACTGTTTACCCGCTTGGCTTCTGCACGGATTCTTTCACTGTACGGCGCGGCACGGTGGCAAGCGGGCAGACTTTTTCGGCCCTGCTGTCGTCGCTGGGCATGTCGTCGGCGCAGGGATATGCGCTTTTGCAGGCTTCGGACAGCGTTTTCGACGTCAGGAAGCTTCGGGCGGGGAACGCATGGGAGGCGTACTTTGCCGATTCATCGGCCCTCAATTACCTGGTGTACCAGGAGAGCCGGACCAATTCGGTGGTGTTCCGATGCACCGACAGCCTGTCGGCCTGGAGGTATCATAAACCGGTTGAAACTCAGAGACATACTGCCGATGTCACCATCAATTCGTCGCTTTGGAACGATATGATTTCGGCTGTGGGTTCGCCGATGCTGGCGCTGGAACTGTCCGATGTCTATGCCTGGACGGTGGACTTTTTCGGCCTGCAAAAGGGCGACAGGTTCCGCGTGATTTACGAAGAAGAACGTTGCGACGGCGAGCTGATACGCATTTCGCGCATCCTGTTTGCCGTTTTCAGCCGCGACGGGAAAGAGCTTCCTGCGGTTTGGCTGGATCAGGGCGACGGCGGCAACTGCTTCTGGAACGAAAAAGGCGAAAGCCTGAGGAAAGCCTTCCTTAAGGCGCCGCTGCAGTTCAAGCGCATATCGTCCGGCTTTTCCTATCATCGCGTCCATCCGGTGCATGGGGACGTCCGCGCACATACAGGTGTCGATTATGCCGCGCCCACAGGTACGCCAGTAATGTCCATCGGCGACGGCACGGTGCTTTCCGTCGGATGGGGCAGCGGCGGGGCCGGCAATACCGTCAAGATTCGGCACAACTCCGTGTACACAA
This sequence comes from uncultured Bacteroidales bacterium, assembly GCA_946616285.1. Lineage (GTDB taxonomy): Bacteria > Bacteroidota > Bacteroidia > Bacteroidales > UBA932 > Cryptobacteroides. Next base: position 19,673 of record CAMOIT010000025.1, read on the forward strand.
CCGCCTATCTGCACCTGTCGAAGTTCGCTTCGGGCCTGAAAGCCGGCGACAGGGTGCGCCAGGGGCAGGTTATCGGCTACGTGGGCATGACCGGCACCGCCACCGGCCCGCACCTTGACTTCCGCGTCTGGAAAAACGGCACACCCATCAACCCCCTCACCATGGAATCGCCTTCCGAAGAGCCGATCCGCCCCGAATTTCTCCCCGCTTTGGATTCACTTTACCGCATGTACACCGCTGCCCTGGCCGAATAATGGTCGTGGCGAAAGTGGCTGATAATGAGCAAGTTGCTGGAATCATGTCTGCTCCGACAGCGCAGACATGAAACTGGGAAGTGACTGAGGACCAGGTAGTTATGGTCGAAGCGGAAAGGGTTATTGGCCGAAGAAGTGCTGTTCCAGCATCATGCAGAGGCAGTGGTAGACGGGGAGGTGGAGCTCCTGGATGCGATAGGTTTCGGTTTCGGGAACGCGGATGCAGACATCGCAGAGGGCGGAGAGTTTGTTCCCGCTGGAGCCGGCGCCGGAACCAGGCCTGGCCGCAGCCGCTCCGCCAGCCCCGGTCAGGCCGATAACCCGAAGTCCTTTGGACTTGGCGGTTACGGCGGCGTACAGGACGTTGCGGCTGTTGCCGGAGGTAGAGATTCCAAGGAATACGTCACCGGGCTTGCCGTAACCGTTTACCTGCTGGGCGAAAACCAGTTCCGGAGAAGTGTCGTTCATGAAGGCGGTGGTGAGGGAGGAGTGGCCGGTGAGGGAAATGGCCGGCAGGGCGCCCTGGAGGTTTTCGGCCAGGACTTGTCCAAGTTCAGGGTCGATAGCCTTTAAAGCCGAAGCTTGCGCCCCGTACACCTTCCGTTTGAGCTTGAATTCTTTCATCAGCTCCCCGACGATGTGCTCAGAGTCCGACGCAGAACCTCCGTTACCGCAAACGAGTAACTTTCGGCCGGCGGAATATGCCTCTTCAAGAATAAAATATGCCTTACGGATGTCTTCCCTGCAGGCCGAAAGGGCAGGGTAGCGCTCAATCAAAATGTCCAACTCTTTCTCCATAATCAGCATCCTTTTTTGCTAGTCATAATCCGAAGCACCAGCTCGTCGGTGATGCACATGGCGTCGGCGCCGATGGCCGTCAGGTTGTGGATGGAACGGTCGATGTCGTCGTCCACTATACCCTCCTGCGAAGTGACGCACTTTCCTTCCATCGCCAGCAGAGCCGAAAGAATAGCGGTGGAGACGCCTGAAGTCAGTTTCAGCGAGCAGGAAGGCTTGGCGCCGTCGCATATCATGCCGGTCAGGTTGGCCACCATATTCTTGACGGCCGCGCAGCAGTGCGAATAGTCGCCGCCCATCAGATAGGTCACGCCCACGCTGCTGCCGGTGCTGGCCACGACGCAGCCGCAAAGCGCCGAAAGCTTGCCCAGCGACTGCTTGATATAAATCGCCGTCAGGTGGCTCAGAGTAAGCGCACGGATGAGTTCTTCCTCCGTGTTCTCATTTTCTTCGGCAAAGACGCACACCGGATTGGTGGCGCAGATGCCCTGGTTGCCGCTGCCGGAGTTGCTCATCACTGGAATCATTGCACCGCCCATTCGCGCGTCGCATGCTGCGGCTGTACGGGAAATCATGTGCGAATAGATGCCGTTGCCAAGAATGCCCTTGGACAGCGGCCGGTCGATGGTTTTGCCCAGATTGTGCCCGTAGTTGCCCTTGATGGCCTCGCGCGCGGCTTTCATGTTGTAGTCGCGTGTTTCCAGGATGAAGCGGATTTCGTCCAGGGGAGCGGAGGTGGCGAAGTCGTACACCAGCTTGAGGTCCAGCGCTATGTCGTCCGAGGCGGCCTGGGCCGAAGAAGCACCGGCTGGCAAAAGACGCTGCATATCGTCTTCGCCAAGTCGTCCGTCAGCAACATGCACAAAGTTCGTATGGCCCTTGGCAATGACGGCGGTGGCGGTCTTATCTCCTGCCGAAGCTATGATTTCGACATAAAGCTTCTCCGAAATGCCTTTCTTTAGCTGTATGTCGATCCTTCCATCCTCTATGAAGCGCTTGCCTGCCTCCAGCGAAGAAGGCGTCAGGTCGCGCATAACTTCAAGCTGGTAGCTGCTCTTGCCGATCAAGGCACCAAGGGCGATAGCAATAGGCAGCCCAGTCATTCCGGTGCCAGGTATCCCCACGCCCATAGCGTTCTTCAAAATATTTGCGCTCAAAAGTGCTTCAATCCTTTCGGGTTTGCAGCCAAGTTGCTCGGTGGCTTTAGCTGTACACAGCGCCACGGCCATGGGCTCGGTGCATCCGATGGCGGGGACGACTTCCTTATGTATCAGTGCGATGATTCGCTCGCGTGTTGATTTGTCTATCATGTGGTTATTTTGAGGTTACATATTCGCCAACGCGCTCCAGCCAGGTATAGCTGCCCGTCCCGGGGGAGGCCTGCCGCTGGAAGCAGTGGGGCCGGAGGGCCAGAGTGTGGAGTTCGCACTGGATACCCATGGCACGCATTTTCTCCCAAACGCGAACGGAACCCATCGATGACCAGCCGTCGGCGTCGCCGTGAATCAGAAGCATCGGCGCTGTGTCCAGGTCGAAGGAGAATTCCGGCGCGATGTAAAGCTCGTCGTCGTTGCCGCCGGAAGTGTTGTGCTGGTTGAAACCATCGCTGAGCACGTAGGCCGGGTAAATGCCGATGCCCCACTGCACCTTGCAAGAAAGCTTGTCTATATCGTCGATGGGCCTGTATGACTGGTGCCGTGACGACGTGACGCCCATTAGCGTGAGGTGCCCGCCGGCCGATGAACCCATGATGCCGATCTTGTCGGGGTTGAGGCCGCGGCC
>CAMOIT010000026.1 GCA_946616285.1 uncultured Bacteroidales bacterium
GACCCCGAGATTACAAATCACGTGCTCTGGCCAACTGAGCTATATCGGCAGCTCAATGAACCCTTCACCTGCTGAAAGGACTGCAAAGGTAGGAACTTTTTTTGAATCTGCAAAACTTTTTCGAGATTTTTTACACCATCCCGCCAAGCATGTCTTCCAGCGATGCGGTGTCCAGTCCGCAGGATGCGCGCTGGGCTTTCTGGGTGTCCTGGGAGATAAAGCGGTCGGGGATGCCTACGCCTTTTATTACGGGGGCATCGGGACGTCCTGCGAAGTATTCGCTCACAGCGCCGAAGAGGCCGCCTTTGAGCGTGCCGTCCTCAACCGTGACAATGGCATTAAATGAAGCAACCTCTTCAAGTATTTCATTATCAAGAGGTTTCAGATATCTCATATCGTAAACGGCCACTTTGCCGGGGTACTGCTGCGCGGCTTCTAAGGCACGGTTCACGACAGGGCCTATACCCAAAACGGCGACTTTACGGCCTTCGAGAAGCCTCTCCCCTTTTCCGACAGGAAGGACCTCGTACGATGCTTCGCGCCAGGGAGTACCCTCGCCGCATCCGCGGGGATAACGGATAATCATGGGACCTGACTCAAGTGAAAGGCCAGTAAACATCAGGCGTTTGAGCTCCGTCTCATTGCGAGGTGCGGCAATAATGGTGTTTGGAACACTGCGATATGCCGTCATGTCCAGGCATCCGTGGTGGGTGGCTCCGTCTTCGCCAACCAGGCCGGCGCGGTCGAAGCAAAGCACTACAGGCAGATTCTGCAGGGCTATGTCGTGTATAATATTGTCATAGGCCCGCTGGGAGAATGACGAATAAATATTGCAGAAAGGCTTCATACCTGCGGCGGCAAGGCCTGCAGAGAAGGTCACAGCATGGCCTTCCTCGATTCCAACGTCGAAGAATCGGTCAGGATATTCGGCCTGGAGTTTGTTCATTCCGCAGCCCGAGGCCATCGCAGGGGTGATTCCGACCACTTTGGGATCCATGCCGGCAAGTTCGGTAAGAACCTCGCCAAAGACATCCTGATACCTGCTTGCAGGGTAAACCGCCTTTATCCTTTCTCCGTTTGAAGGGTCGAACTTCCCGGGCGCATGCCATGTCGTGGGGTCGGCCTCTGCGGGGGCGTAACCCTTTCCTTTGCGGGTACGTATGTGCAACAGGCGCGGTCCGTGAAGGTTCCTCAGGCGCTCCAGCGTTGTGACAAGCTGATCGATGTCGTTTCCGTCCACCGGGCCGAAATACCTGAAACCCAAAGCCTCGAAAATAGCGCCTCCGCTTCCGCGCACCAGGTTTGACTTGGTGTCGATAACCCTTTTCTGCACCCAGTCACGCGCTTTCCCCTCGCCCATCGTGTGCCAGATCTTATTCTTGACGCGGTTGTAGATAGGCATGGTGGTCAGGTGCAGAAGGTAATTGTGCACTCCCCCGGTGTTCTGGTCTATGGAGATGTTGTTGTCGTTCAGGATTACAAGAATGTCGGCATTGGATGCGCCGGCGTTATTCAGGCCTTCCCATGCCAGACCGCCAGTGAGGGCCCCGTCGCCGATTATCGCAACCGACTTGTACTTCAGGCCCTGAAGGCGCGCTGCTTCGGCAAAACCAAGTGCTGCCGAAATGGAAGTGGACGAGTGCCCGGCGCCGAAAGCGTCGAAAGGGCTTTCGTCCCGCTTGGGGAAGCCGGAGATCCCTTCCGCCATACGGTTTCTGCGGAAAGCTTCCCGCCTGCCGGTGAGGATTTTATGGGCATAGGCCTGATGGCCTACGTCGAAAACAAGTTTGTCCTCAGGTGTATTATATATATAATGTAGCGCAACGATAAGCTCCACGGCGCCCAGGCTGGATCCCAGATGCCCGGGATTTACAGCACAGCACTCCACCATGTACCGGCGGATTTCCCCACATACCTGCTCCAGCTGTTTAGGAGACAACTTCCGCAGGTCCCCGGGAGATTGTATTTGTTCAAGCAACTCGTACATAGTGTGCAAATTTACGTATTTTTTCTTAGATTTTGTTCTGCATGGCCCCCAATCTACCATGGTTTATCGAGCCCGCCACAGAAACCCGTATGCGTTGGACCTGGTCCACCGCATGATTGGACGAGGTCTTAAGTATTTTTGGACTTGGTCCAATTATAGCCCTTGGACCAGGTCCAGCACTTCGGCAATAGAGGGGCTTCTAAGACACATGCAGTGGACCAGGTCCAGCACCTATTTTCGGACCTCGTCCAAAAACACCGTAGACCTAGACCATAAACAACTCAAATCGGTCAAAAAGTGCGTTTTTTGACCGATTTGAGTTATATGAGTATGTTAAGGAGATCCTAGTCCTTGATGTTGGGCTGTTCCAGGCCGTAACCCTTCTTCTTGTCAACGGCTTTCAGATAAACCGAAATAAGGAGAGCAGCGATACCCAGGGCGGCCAGCATTACCAGAGCCCAGGTGTAGTTGAGGTCGTGGGCGGCCGTGCCGGGGGCATTGGTCTTGTCAAGAACATTGCCGATAAGCGTAGGGAACAGTCCCAGGCCGATATTCTGGATCCAGAAGATGGCTGCATAGGCCGATCCGATGATCTTCTCGTCAACCAGCTTGGGGACGGAAGGCCACAGGGCGGCAGGCACCAGCGAGAAGGATGCGCCCAGAACCAGGATGGTTACATAGGCCACTACAGTACCGCCGACGGCATTGCCCTTGAAGGCGGGCAGGATGAAGGCGAAAGTGAGGTGGCACACCACAAGCAGGATGGAGCCGAGCATAAGCATTGAGGCGGCCTTGCCCTTATGGTCCACATAGCTGCCCAGGATGGGGGTAATGGCAACAGCCAGCAGCGGGAACACTGCGAAGATAGTCTCGGCCGTTCCGCGCATATAGCCCATGTAGCAATAAACCACCAGTGCCACGACAGCGGCTCCCATAAGGCCGAACTTCATGCCTTTCTGCTTTGAGAAGTTGCTGGAGAACGCGCAGATGGCAACGACGAGCATAATGATGTACTGGACGATGGTTACAGTTTCACCTGCCCAGAATGTGCCTGCTTCCGCGGGATTGAGCGTCAGGTTGCACTGCAGCATGTTCACTGCGTACTTCTGGAACGGGAATATGGCCGAATAGTACAGCACGCACAGCAGGGCCACAAGCCAGAATCCAAGGCTGGTGAAAATCTTGCCAAGGTCGCTGATCTTGAAGGGATCGTCCTTTTCTTCGGCCTCGCCGGTCTGCGAGTCCAGCTTCTTGTCCATGAAGAAATAGACCACGAACATCATGAGGGCGATGCACAGAAGAACAACGCCGAATTTGACGGAATTGGCAACATGGATTTCGCCGCCGAGCTTGGCAAAATAGGGGCTGAAAATCATGCAGGTGGCAACGCCAAGGCGGGCCAGGGCCATCTCTGAACCCATCGCCAGAGCCGTCTCACGTCCCTTGAACCATTTCACGATACCGCGGCTTACCGTAATGCCGGCCATTTCACAGCCGCATCCGAAGAACATGAAGCCCAGGGCAGCCAGTTTGGCCGATGCGGGCATTCCTGCCGCGAAGGGAATGATATCGCCGATGATTGGCAGATTTGCATTCCAGTTCAGGTGATCAGTGAACCAGCGTTCCATGCCAGTGCCGATGAAAGCGTCACTTACGGCGTAGAATTTAATGATACCGCCGAAGAGCATCACCGCGCCGGAAAGAACCGCCGTGAAGCGCACCCCCATCTTGTCCAGGATGATACCGGCAAAAATCAGGAAGAAGACATACACATTGAGGAATACCTCGGCGCCCTGCATACGGCCGAACGAGGCGCTGTCCCATCCGCGGGTCTCCTGCATCAGGTCCTTGATGGGAGACAGGATGTCCATGAAAATGTAGGAACAGAACATGCCCAGGGCCAGCAGCAGAAGGGCTGTCCAGCGCATCGCCGCCGAATCGCGGAGGGTTTTCTTTGTCAAATCTGCCATAATATTCAGTCTTTAATTATTGTCGAAGTCTTTCGAACCGCTAAATTATAAAAATTTATCAGATTCCCCAACCGGATTACGCTTTTCGCTTATTTGAGTACCAGAATAATAGTTTTGGTAAATTTTTTGCAGAAATCTTTGGCGGTTTCAAAAATCCGCCTTATCTTTGTAGTGCAATAGCATACTAATACACTCGGCAAAATGGCGCTCATAGAGCTCAAAGACATTAACAAGACTTACGACAACGGACAGCCGCTGCACGTGCTTAAAGGTGTGAACCTTAGCATCGACAAAGGAGAGTTCGTGTCCATCATGGGAGCATCCGGTTCGGGAAAATCCACCCTCCTTAACATCCTGGGCATCCTGGACAATTACGACACGGGCACTTATACCCTTGCCGGTAAACTTATCAAGGACCTCAGTGAAAAGCAGGCGGCAGACTACCGCAACCGCATGATAGGCTTCATCTTCCAGAGTTTCAACCTTATCGGCTTTAAAACGGCCGTAGAGAACGTTGAACTGCCGCTTTACTATCAAGGTGTCCCCCGCAAGGAGCGTCATGAAAAAGCGATGGAATATCTGGAGAAACTGGGGCTTACGCAGTGGGCCGGCCACTTCCCCAACGAGATGTCCGGCGGCCAGAAGCAGCGTGTAGCCATTGCCCGCGCCCTTATAACAAAGCCCCAGATTATCCTGGCCGATGAACCCACCGGCGCCCTGGACTCCAAAACCAGCGTGGAAGTGATGCAACTCCTCAAGCAACTAAATAAGGAAGAAGGCATCACAATCGTGGTAGTAACCCACGAAAGCGGCGTGGCCAACGAGACCGACAAGATAATCCACATCAAGGACGGTATAATCGGAAATATCGAAGAAAACGAAAAGCACGACGCCTGGGGCGGCCCGCTCATGAAGTAAAATGAGAGAACTATTCCATGAAATACTGAGCTCCTTAAGGAACAACAAGCTGCGCACGGCCCTCACGGGCTTTGCGGTGAGCTGGGGCATTTTCCTGCTCATAGCCCTCCTGGGCGCAGGGAACGGCCTTATGAACTCCTTCATGGGCAACATGGACAGCTTTATCTCGCAAACAGTGAACGTGGAAGGCTGGTATACCTCAGAACCCTATGCCGGCTATCAGGCAAACCGCAAAATCGAGCTCACTGAAAAGGATGTAGCATACACCGCAGGCAAGGATTGGGATGGAATTATTTACGACGTTTCACGCACCACTCAGGGCCGTAGCGACACCCTGAGCCTGAATGGCATCACAGTTAGCGCCTACATCGAAGGCGTAACCCCGGAATATCAGGAAAAGAACAAGATACGCATGGCTTTCGGCCGTTTCATAAACAAAGCCGACCTGGAAGAAATGCGCAAAGTAGCAGTCATCCCCATGGACCATGCAAAGGAGCTGTCACCCAAGAATCCGGAGGAGATTATCGGCCGATGGGTTAACGCAAGCGGCGTAGCCTTCAAGGTAGTCGGCATTTCCCACCAGGACGAAAGGGACTGGCGTCGCCTCACGGCAATTCCCTACACTACCTACAAAGGGCTGTACGACGCTTCGGACAAGGTGGAAAGCATAACATTCTCACTTAACGGTCCAAAGACGCTGCAGGAACATTTAGCCTTCGAGGAAGAATACGGCAGCGCCCTCAAACGCCGTCATGACATAGCCCCGACGGACGACCGCGGCCTATGGATCATGAATGGGTACAAAGAGAATTTGCAAATGAACAAGGCATCGTCCATAATCAGGATCGCGCTCTGGATTCTTGGCATACTCACCCTCATCAGCGGCATCGTGGGCATATCCAACATCATGCTCATCACTGTAAAGGAACGAACGCACGAATTCGGCATCCGTAAGGCCATCGGCGCAAAGCCAAGGAGCATAATGACCTTGATTATTGCCGAAAGCGTCACCATCACAGGCATGTTCGGATACATCGGAATGCTGCTTGGCATGGTAGCATGCCAGGTGATGGAAATGACGGTTGGCCAACACAAGGTGGACCTTGGCATGGAGCAGATACAGATGCTGGTAAACCCTTCAGTAGGCGTTGATGTAGCATTGGAAGCGACTCTGCTTCTGATAGTGGCCGGTACAATTGCCGGTGCCATCCCCGCATGGAAAGCCGCAAAAGTTAAACCCATAGAAGCCCTGAGAGCAGAATGAAACTATTCGACACAGATGCTTTCAGGGAAATCCTGGACAGCCTCATGAGGAACAGGAGCCGAAGCCTCCTTACCGGTTTCGGCGTGTTCTGGGGCGTTTTCATGCTGATGCTGCTGTCCGGTGGCAGTGCAGGGCTTAAGCAGATACTGAACAACAACTTCGAAGGCTTCGCGCAAAACACCTGCATCGTTGCGACCAACAATACTACAAAGCCTTTCAAGGGTTTCAAGAAAGGCCGGAGCTGGAATCTGAACTATTCAGATGCAGACCGCCTTAAAAACCTGATGCCGGAGCTGGAAACTGTAACGCCTTCCGTGAGCCTTTGGGGCAAAACCGTGAACCGGGACGAACACACTTACAGCAAAGCCGTAGTTAAAGGCCAGAGGGCCGATTACGTAAACATCGAAACGCCCGACATGTACTACGGCAGGTACATAAACGACGCCGATAACGCCCAGGAGCGCAAGGTATGCGTGATTGGCAAGAATGTCTACACCAACCTGTTTCCGGAAGGCGGTGACCCCTGCGGCCAGCGCATCAGTATCGGCGGCAGCTACTACACAGTGATAGGCGTGGACTGGAAAGAGTCCGGAGGCATAAACCTCAACGGCCGTGCCGCCGATGCAGTAACATTGCCGATCAACCATGCCAGAAGGGCCTACAACCTCGGCGATGACATCCACATGCTGTGCTTCACCGCAAAGGAAGGCTACACCATGAGCGACCTTACGCCCCGCGTGAGGGAAATCATCTCCAGGGCGCATTACATCGACCCCACGGACGAGCAGGCCATGTTCCTGCTTAACACACAGCTCATCTTCGGAATAGTGGACAACCTGTTCAAGGGTATCAACTTCCTTGTTTGGCTGATAGGCCTCGGAACCCTGCTTGCCGGCGTTATAGGCGTCTCCAATATTATGATGGTAAGCGTGAAGGAACGCACCACGGAAATCGGAATCCGCAGGGCAATAGGTGCAACGCCGAAACAGATTCTTGGTCAAATCATTTCCGAAAGCATAGTACTCACGATGGTGGCCGGCATGATGGGCATAGTGGTGAGCGTGGGCATACTTTCAGTAGTGGAGATGGCCGTGAAACAGGCCCAGTTCCAGGTTTCGTTCGGAACAGCGGTTCTGGCGGCGGTGCTGCTTACTGTCCTTGGCGTTGTTGCAGGCCTTATGCCGGCATCCCGCGCAATGAGTATCAAACCGGTAGATGCAATGAGAGACGAATAAAACAAAACTATATGAAAAAGTTTGGTAAAATCCTTATGATTATCCTGATAGTCATGGTGTTTGTGGGCACCTTCGCCTATCTCTTCCAACGCTCGAAGCCTAAGGAAATCGAGTATCAGGAGCTGTCCCCTGCCATGGGCGACATCTCACGAGGGACAGTAGTGACAGGCAAGATCCAGCCCCGGGACGAGGTCAACGTAAAGCCTCAGATCAACGGCATCGTAGCGGAGTTGTACAAGGAAGCGGGACAGACCGTTCAGAAGGACGAGATTATCGCCAAGCTCAAAGTCATCCCGGACATGAGCCAGCTCTCGTCTGCCCAGAGCCGCCTTCGTCTTGCCGAAGTGAACTTGAAGCAGGCCCAGACAGACTTCGAGCGCGAAAAGAAGCTCTTCGACCAGAATCTGGTGACGGCCGAAGAATATGAGAAAGCGGCTCAGGCACTGAAGCAGGCTGAGGAGGAAAGGGCGGTGGCGCAGGAAAGCCTGGAGATTGTTCGCGACGGCGTTTCGTCATCCAACAAAAGCGGGAGCACCACCCTCATCCGTTCCACCATTTCAGGCCTTATCCTGGATGTGCCGGTGAAAGTGGGTAATTCCGTAACGATGTCCAATACCTTCAACGACGGTACCACCATTGCCACCGTTGCGAACATGGACGACCTTATCTTCGACGGAAACATCGACGAGACCGAGGTCGGGAAGCTGAGCGTGGGACTGCCCGTCAGAATCACCGTGGGCGCGCTTCAGGACCTGTCCTTCGACGCCGCGCTGGAGTACATCGCCCCTAAGGCAACGGCGTCCGGCGGCACCAATCTGTTCGAAATAAAGGCCTCTGTGACAGTTCCTTCCGACGTAACCATACGCAGCGGCTACAGCGCCAATGCCGAAATTGTACTACAGGAAGTGAAGGACGTTCTCACCCTCTCCGAAAGCGCCATCCAGTGGGAGGGCGACAACACATTCGTCTACGTCAAGGGGGCCGAAGGCTGGGAGAAGCGCGATGTTGTAACGGGCCTTTCCGACGGAGTAAAGATCGAAATCAAGAGCGGTCTTTCAACGAACGACGTTGTCCGCGGACCTCAAATCATTAAAGGCAAGTAAGTTATGAAAGCACTGATTGTGGCACTTGCGGTCCTTACCGCCCCCACGGACAGCCTTCCCGACCTGTCGCATCCCTGGACTCTGGCCGAATGCACTTCCTGGGCTCTGGAGCACAACTTAAGCCTTGCTACGCAGGAGCTTAACGAGGAGTACAGTCGCATCGAAAAGAATACTGCCGACATGTCCTGGCTTCCAGGTGTCAGCGGTTCCGTGAGCCAGAACTGGAGCTTCGGGCGCGGTATCGGCGGGAATAACACATACGAAAGCGGCAACTCCGCTTCTACGGGCTTTTCTGTAGGCGCCAACATGACGCTTTTCGACGGCCTGGCAACGCCCCGGCGCATGCAGCTTGCCAAACTGAACCTGGAAGCAGCCACGGCCGACCTTGAGAAAGCCCGAAACGATATCCGCGTTCAGGTGGCTCAGGCCTACGTGCAGGTTCTGTACAATTACGAGATTGCCGATGTGGCACGCGAGCAGTTGGCAATTGATTCACTGCAGGTGGCACGTCTGGAGGGGCTGTATGAGGCCGGCAGGTCATCGGCCGCGGAGCTGTCGCAGCAGAAGGCTACTTTCGCCCAGAGCCAGGTGACACTGGTGGAGGCAGAGAGCAACGTTCGCACATCGCTGCTGACTCTGGCCCAGCTGCTGGAGGTTGCCCCTTGGGAAAGCTTTTCCATCGTGCGCCCCGAGGTATCGCTGGACGATATCTACATCGCCGATCCTGACGCAGTCTATGCCGACGCCATTGACATCAGACCGGAAATCCAGGCCGAAAAACTGAGGCTGGACGGTGCACTGAAGCAAGTGCAAATTGCGCAAGCGTCGTACTACCCGTCCCTGTCATTATCGGCCGGCTTGGGGACCAATTATTATTCATCTTTCGGCACCCAGGGCTTCTGGGACCAGCTTTCCAACAATTTCAGCCAATACGTTGGGCTGTCGCTTAACATACCGATATTCAACAGATTCTCTACGCGAAACCAGGTACGTAGCGCCAGGCTGCAGCAGTCTGCCCAGGAAGTTCAGATGAAGATCGCCGGCAACACCCTTTACAAGGAGATTCAGCAGGCCTGGAACAGCGCCGTCGCCGCACGTGCCAAGTGGGAATCATCCCAAACCGCCGCCGATGCCGCACGCGACGCCTTCCAGCTCACCCAGTCCAAGTACGAGAACGGCAAGGCCACCATCACCGAATTCAACGAGGCCCGGGCCCGCTACATCAAAGCCCAGTCCGACTCAGTCCAGGCCACCTACCAGTATCTCTACCAGGCCCGCCTCGTAGACTTCTACCGCGGCGGCCAGTTGGTGCTGTAGAGCGCCCGGCCCTTTTTCCGTCATTCCAGGTCATTCCAGGCCATTCCCCCGTCATGCCCGGCCATTTTTCCGTCATTCCAGGCCATTCCCCCGTCATGCCCGGCCCCGACCGGGCATCTCCGTGAGCACCGAGGGCCGTTTTTGCTCACCGACTGCCTCCCGACCATGCTCCGTGAGCACCAGGCCACATTTCTGCTCACAGAAGTGTGCAGTATCCGTTTTATTTTTGGCGTAGAATCACAGTTTCACATGCGTGAGATGCGGTTTTTAGAAATAAACGTTTAAAAACGGATAACACGGATAATTATCACTTATTTTGCAAAAAATGAAGTGATATGTATTATCGGGATAGAGAGAATCTGTGTGAGAAGCTTTTTCTGGAAGGCGGACCTTATTTCTTAGTTACAACGGAGAACCTTCCCTGGTTGTTATTCAGTAATGATGAAGATTTCAAAGCCGGAACAAACATTACGGCAGTTGCACTTGCTTTTAAGAATGTAACTTTACTTAACGACGTGCAGATGAATAATCATCTCCATTACGTTATGGAGGGCAAGTACGAAAATGTTCTCGCATTCACGGATCACTTACGAAAACTGATGAGCCGGTATCAAATAAAACGTGGCAATCTGACATTGGTAAAGTGGAATATTCAAATTAAGGAAATAACTGACCTTCAGAATTTGAGGAATGCGATATTGTATTCTGAGCGAAATCCTTATGTGGCTGGCCGTGACGTTTCCCCTTATGGATACAGATGGAGCAGCGCCAGTTTGCTATTCAATGATAACATCGCATTATTATCTCCAGGCATCCCTTTCGACAGTCTGACATTCAGGGAAAAACGGGAAATTACAATGTCGCGCGAGTTGATGCTACCAGATAGTTATCGTGTACTTGACGGAATGATTCTCAGGCAAAGCTTTGTCAATTATAAGAGAGCCGAATCATTCTTTGAATCGGCAAGGCAACATTTTCGTATGCTTTCGCGCTATGTGGAATCAGATGCTGAAACGGCGAAGTGGATTGGTGAAACGATACTATTACCTAATGAGGATGTGTTCAGAATTGTTTCGGGATGGTATAACGTTAAGACCGTGAGCTTGTTAAATCCGGAACAAAGGCTTTCCGCAGCCAGAAGGATGAAAGCCGAACTTATGAGTAATAACAAGCAAATAGCACAAGTCTTGAAACTTCCTCTCGAGCAGGTCAACCTGTTTTTCCCCGTCCCACAGTAATCCTATAATCCGTGAGTACCAGAGGCCAATTTTGCTCACCGAGCGTCCCAAGGCCATGCTCCGTGAGCACCAGGGGCCGTTTTTGCTCACCGGGCTGGCCGGAATCGTGAAAAAGTGCTAACTTTGCCCTCATGAACAAGAAAGAACTGGAAATAATGGCGCCGGCGGGCAATTTCGGTTGCCTGATGGCTGCCATCGAGGGCGGAGCAAATTCGGTGTATTTCGGCATCGGCCATCTGAACATGCGTTCGCATTCGGCCAACAACTTCTCCCGCGAAGACCTGCCGGAAATCATGCGCATCTGCCGCGAGTATGGCGTAAAGGCCTACATGACGCTGAACATTACACTGTATGGCGAAGACTTACAGGCGGCGTATGATACGCTGGATACAGCCAAGGCCGCAGGCGTAGATGCCATCATCGCTTCGGACATGGCATGCATCCTTTATTGCCGGAAGATAGGCCTGGAGGTGCACATTTCAACGCAGCTTAGTATTTCCAACATAGAGGCGCTGAAGTTTTATGCCCAGTGGGCCGATGTGGTAGTCCTTGCCCGCGAACTGAACCTCGGGCAGGTGAGGGAGATTTATCAGGCAATTCAGGACCAGCAAATCAAAGGCCCTTCCGGGGAACTGGTCCGAATCGAAATGTTCGCGCACGGAGCCTTCTGCATGGCCATTTCCGGGAAGTGCTACCTGTCACTGGCAGCATACGGTGAAAGCGCCAACAGGGGCAACTGCCTCCAGGCCTGCCGACGCGGTTATCTGCTAACGGACTACGAAACCGGCGACGCCATCCACGTGGACAACAAGTACCTGATGTCGCCCAAAGACTTGTGTACCATTGATTTCCTGGACAAGTTCGTTGAATCCGGCGTTAAAGTTTTCAAGATAGAAGGCCGTGCCCGCAGTGCTGATTACGTAAAAATTACCAGCTCATGTTACAGGCGTGCAGCTGATGCTGTAGCCGACGGGACCTACACTTCTGAGTTCGGAGCGGCTATGAAGGCTGAACTTGCCACTGTATTCAACCGCGGCTTCTGGGACGGCTACTACCTTGGCGCGAAAATGGGTGAATGGAGCAGCAAATACGGCAGCAAGGCCACCCGCCAGAAGGTCTACATAGGCATGGTAACCAACTGGTTTGCAAAGATTAACGTGGCTGAAATAAAAGTCGAAGCCACTCCGCTGCATAAAGGGGACAAGGTCCTTTTCATAGGCAGTACTACCGGCGTCATGGAAGTTCCTGTCGATGACCTTCGCCTGGATTACGAGCCTGTGGACGAGGTTCCGCAGGGTAAGTATTGCTCCATTGCCGTTCCTCTGGACGGCTCCATCGAAGACCGTGTGGCACCGGAGACTCCAGGTGAAAAGATTCATCCCAGGCGTGGAGACAAAGTCTATATCTGGAAGGAAATATGAAAATCTGCGTCATAGGCGGCGCCAATGTGGACATCACTGCGATGTCTGCAGCGGCATTTCAGCTTGGCGACTCCAATCCCGGCAGCGTACGCGTATCCTTGGGCGGCGTAGCGCGGAATATTGCCCACAACCTGGCACTGCTGGGCGATGATGTCGAACTTCTTACCATCTTCGGCGGAGGGCTTTTCGGCCCTGTGATAGCTGCTTCCTGCCGCGATACGGGTATCTGCGTAGACCATTGCGAGATTGCAGCCGAAGGCACAAATTCCTTCTTCGTGGGAATGCACAATGCCGACGGAGAGCTACTGGGCGGCGTTGCCGACATGACCGCAACTGAAGGCATGACCCCAGAGTGGCTGGCTGCACGTCGTAACGTAATCAACTCTGCCGATGCAGTTGTTGCCGATGCAAATTCTTCGGCCCTGGCTCTTGCATGGCTCATAGACAACTGCGAAAAGCCCCTCTATCTTGATGCCGTTTCTGTGGCAAAGGCTTCCAGGATTAAAGAGGCGCTGGAGCTTTCATGTAAGAAATCCTTTTTCGCCCTAAAGTGCAATGCGCTTGAATATCAGGTGCTTTCCGGTATTCATGGCGCCGCGCGCAGATACATAAGCGTCGGCGCCGAAGGACTTCGCGTCATGGAGGAATCCTCCCTGCATGAATTCCCGGCCCTTCCGTGTATCGTCCGCAACGTTACCGGCGGCGGCGACGCTCTCCTTGCCGGAATCATTCACGCAGGACCTTCAGCTTCTATCGCAGACACCGCCCGCTGGGGCCTGGAATGCGCACGCTGTGCCGTCGAATCCCCCGACGCCGTCAATCCCGAAATCGCAAGGCTGGCACACTGACAGAATGGTGAGCAAAATCGGCCCTTGGTGCTCACGGAGCATGGTCGGGAGGCAGTCGGTGAGCAAAAAGGGGCCCTGGTGCTCACGGAGCATGGTCGGGAGTGGCCCGGTGAGCAAAATCGGCCCCTGGTGCTCACGGAGATACGCTCGCTGCGCTAGATATGACAGGGGATGCCCGGTCGGGGCCGGGCGTGACCGAAAAGAGCCGGACACAGGTCGGTCATGCCGGACGTGACCGAAAAGAGCTGGACACAGGTCGGTCATGCCGGACGTGACCGAAAAGAGCTGGACACAGGGCAGTCTGAGCGGACGACCGGGCGCTTAGATCGAAGGCTTGGTGAGGGCTTCCTTGAGCTGGGTATCGTAGCGGAGGCGGACTCGGATGGCGGGTTCCTGGAAGTAGTAACGGGCAACGATTTCCTCCTCTATGAATGGAATGATCTCGTCTTTCTTCAGGCGCAGGAAGGTCTCCTTATCCATGTCCAGGGACTTCTCCAGGGCGGAAAGCTCCTGGGAAACTGCTTCGGTCAGGCCGTCTTCTTCCAGGGACTTTTTCATATCGTCGAAAAGGGCCCGGGCCGATGAACGGTAGTCGAACTCCTTGTCGGCTGCAAAGGCCACGAAATCATCGTACTCGGTGAAGTGGAAATCGTCCACTGGCGGTATGGACGCATGATTCCGGACGAAGTGAAGCGTATACTGCTCCACGATTCCGCTGAGGACCAGGGAGTACGTGAGCCTGGAATAGCGCTTCCCTTTGACCTCGAAGTCCGGTGTGATGCCGCCGCCGTCGCGTACGGTACGTCCGCCGGAAGTGGTAAACTCATGCGTAAGGGAATCGGGGATATGGCCCACGCTGCCGTCTTCGTTGCGGTGGGAATAGTCGATGGCCTGGACGCATCGGCCCGAAGGTGTGTAATACTTTGCCGTAGTGAGCTTCAGCTGGCCGGAATAAGGCAGAGGGCGGATGGTTTGCACCAGACCCTTACCGTAAGTGCGGGTGCCGATTATTGTGGCCCTGTCATAGTCCTGAAGCGCGCCGGACACAATTTCCGAGGCCGATGCACTGGCGCTGTCTACCAGCACTACAATGGGGATTTCGGTGTCCACCGGATCGGCCGTGGTCTTGTATTCGGTGCCTATGCGGCGGCCTTTTGAACTTACCACCAGCGTGCCTTTGGGGACGAAGAGCGAAACTATGTTGACTGCCTCCCCAAGAAGGCCTCCGCCATTGCCGCGAAGGTCCAGCACAAAGCGTTGCATGCCCTTTTCCTTAAGTTTAAGGAAAGCCTCGCGCACCTCCTGGCCCACTCCGTCGGTGAATTTTCCCAAAAGGACGTAGCCGTCGCGTTCATTAAGCATATCGGCATACTCCACCGAAGGGAGCACGATACGCTGGCGTACCACCGGGACCTCAATCGTTTCGCCTGCTTTCCACGAGGGGCCGCCACGAAGCTTTTTCACCTTGAAAACTACGGTTGTGCCGGGCTTCCCGCGCATCTTTTCCGACGCTTCGCCGCTCTTGAGGCCGTGGGTCGAAAGCCCGTCGATGGTTTCAATCTCGTCCCCGCAGGTAAGTCCCGCAAGCGCCGCCGGAGATCCGGCATAAGGTTCGTTGATGATTACATTGCCATTGATGTCGGGCTTGTAAATGATTGCGCCGATGCCGCCGTAAGTGCTGGTGAGCATTCTGCGGAAATCTTCCTGCTCTTCCTCAGGCACATAAACAGTGTACGGATCCAGCGCTTCCAGCATGGCATCCACTGCCTCGCGCTCTATGCGGTCCACTTCCAGGGAATCCACATAGCTTCTGTGCAGTTCCCTGAGTATGGCATTGTGCACTTCTATCCACTTTCCGAAGGCAAAACCGCGGGAACGGGGCTGAGGTTCAGTCTGGGCCCAGGCCGGACTTCCAATGAACATGGCCAGCGCGGCCAGCGTAAGTATTATCTTCTTCATCGTTCGAATAATCTGAGGATTTTCAGCTTTGACTCTCCGTACGGATGCTCGCGGAGGGAAAGGTTGAAATGACGGTGCCCCTTAAGGACCGTCTGGGGATGTGTAAATTCCCGGAAGCCCCATTCGCCGTGATAAGCGCCCATGCCGGAATGCCCGGTACCGTTGAAGGGTACGCCCTTCACCATCATGTGAATGCAAACCTCGTTGATGCATCCGCCGCCGTACTGCTGCGTGCGCATGGTGCGCTTTGCCCACTTCATATCGCGGGTAAAAAGATACAAGGCCAAAGGGTGCTCCCTGTCGGCTATTACGTCCATGAGGGCATCCACTTCCGCATCTTTGAAAGGCACAATGGGAAGAAGGGGGCAGAAAAGTTCCTGCCGGACAATCTGCTCGTCTATCCCAACAGGATAAATCACTGTGGGAGCATATCGGTGCGATCCGGCGTCACCTACACCGCCGAAGACTATGCGCTCACGGTATTCGTCCGCCATACGGGCGCACTTGTCATAGGCCGAAGCTGCAATAAGTTTCGGATATTCAGGATTCAGTTCGGGATGTTCGCCGATTTGAGAGACGAAAGCGCTGCGGAGTTCCTCAAGGAACCGGTCCGCCACTTCTTCGGCCACTGCCACCTGATTGATGTTGATGCACACCTGCCCTGCGTTCATCAGCTTGAAAAAGGCGATTTTGCGGGCTGCGTCCTTAAGGTCGGCGTCTTTGCGCACAACACACCAGTTGCCGGTTTCGCCGCCAAGCTCCAGGGCCACGGGGGTAAGGTTTTTGGCTGCTTCGGCCATAACATGCTTTGCCACCGCAGGAGAGCCGGTGTAGAATATCTTGTCGAAGCGCTGCGCCAGGCACATGTCGGCCACGTCGTGACCTCCGTCGATAAGGGTCACGTACTCAGGCGGGAAGGTTTCGGCAAAAAAGCGCTTGAGGGCTGCGGTACAGGCCGAAGACTTGCTGGACGACTTGATAACCACGGTGTTGCCGCCGCACATTGCAGCAGCGACTACGCCGATAGTTAGAAGTATGGGGAAATTGAAAGGGCTTATCACCAGAGTGACGCCGTAAGGCATCTTGTAAACCTTGGTGACCAGGCTGGGGAAGCACATCAGGCCGCTCCAATGCTTTTCAGGACGGTTCCATCGGCGTATGCCGGCTATCATCTCGTTCACTTCCGTGATGATGGGGCCGATGTCGCACAGATATGCTTCCACCTTACTTCGGCCAAGGTCTTCGGCCAGAGCGGCTTCAAATTCGGCCTCGTGGGCCTGGACTGCCTTTTTCAGCTTTTTGAGCTGCAGTATGCGCCAACTTATCGGCAGAGTGGTGCCCGTGCGGAAAAAACGGCGCTGCGCGTCGACAATTTCCCTGATGGCGGCTTCGGTTACGGAACCAGAGTCCATATCCCTAGCCGATATATGCGAGAATCAGATCCGCCAGCTGTTCTTCGGTATGACCGTCGGCATTCAGGACCAGGTCATAATTGCGGGAATCGTAGCGGCTGGTGCCGGTATAGCGCTTGATATAGTTCTCGCGGCTCTTGTCGATGCTCTTGACAAGGGCGACTGCCGATTCTTCCGACAGGTTCTGCTTGCGCATCACGCGCTGGATACGGTTGGGCATCGACGCCGTGATGAACACGTTCAGATGGTTGGGATGGTCCTTGAACACGAAGAAGCCAGAGCGGCCAGCAACCACGCATGAGCCTTCCTGAGCGATCTCTCTCAGGATCTCTGTCTCGGCCTTATAGATATCGTCCGTGGTAACGTCCCCCCGGAATTCCTGAATGAATTTGGGGTCTGCGCCAAGCTGCCTGGCCGACGGAACGGGCGTGATGAACTGAATGAAATCCGCCAGCCAGTTCTTCTTCTCCCCTTTCAGTTTTTCGATGCCGCTCACCGTCAGGTTGAACTTTTTCTCCAGCGACTCGATGAGATACTTGTCGAAGTAATAAGTATGCAGTTTTTCGGCCAGAATATGGCCCACAGTGCGTCCGCCGGATCCAATCTCACGGCTGATCGTAATCACAAAAGGTTCTTTCAGGTTCATATCGCAATCGTTCTTCCTGCAAAGATATAAAAATCCTTTCAGCCCATCAAGATATCTTTGCCTATAAACTCAAATCGGTCATTTTTGCCCGTATTTGACCTTTTTCACTTCAGACATAAAGTCAAATCGGTCAAAAACGCGGGTTTTTGACCGATTTGAGTTAATACTATGAGTCTAATTTCTTATTTTGTAAATGTGTAAGAGGCAAGATCGTATTTGTCCGCTCCCCACTGGGCTTTGAGGGTAACTTTCTCGCCTTTGAGGTCAAGGAGCTTGACCATTCCTTCCTGGGCGTCACGGTTAAGGTCGATATCCTTTGCACGGGCAAGGAATGCTTCCTTCACCTTTTTGTCGCAGGAGTTCTTCTCGCCGCTAAGCATCCAGTGACCGGACACATTGGTGCAGCCGGCGCTTTCAAAAGCCTTGTCAAAACTGCGGGAAAGAACGTCAAAGTTGTCAAAGAAACTAATTTCTACATCATACATAAAGTCACCTTCTTGCCGGACGCAGGAAGAAGTAACAAACAGGGCAGCGATAGCAGCTGCAATGGCAATGATTTTTTTCATGGTGATATTATTTAATTGTACATAAAGTTTACTTTTTCAGTTTGAACAGATCGCGGCAGAACCAGTTCATGGTTTTTGGGAAGCGGTCCGTTTCATTAAAGTCCGTGTCACCTTTTACATTGTTGACCTGAATCTCCAGCACTGACTCTCCGGTAGCAGAATCCACTACGCAGAAGGTACCATAGACGCTGATATAGCAGCTTCCTGTGATGCCTGGGCCCTGTGTGCGCTCGAATTTATCGACCTTGAGGATGACCTGATAGGGGGCGTCGCCTTCCTTTACCAGCTCCATGCCAGTGCTGTAGATATTGAAGGCGTCGAAGAAGGCCTCGTTCATAAGAGAGACACGCTCATCGTAATCTTCCTCACACCAGGTCTTGAAGTCGCCTTTGTTTTCTCTGGCAAAAATGCCATTGTTAACGAACTGTGCCTCAGACAGATCGATGGTCCAGGTGGCGGTGGCTTCTTCCTTAAGAACGCTCAGATTGCCCTTTGTTACCTTGAAGGGCTTGGCAGCAAAGAGGGACACGGAGGACAGCAAAAGGGCCGATACAAGAAGGATTCTTTTCATGGTCAATTATAACTGATAACTTACACAAGTAACAATTTTTCATAGAAATAAAAAGACACTGGCCAATTACACAACCTTGTGTTACACAACCTTGTGTGCTTCGTAAAACTCAAATTGTAGAGTATTTTTCATCATATTGTTTTTTATCATGGGATCTCTGTCCTTAGGTTCTTGTCATTTACTAGTGGCTCGGCTCATAATCTTGATTAGGTCCCAAATCTCCCAATGCCCCACCATTCCAAAATACCACGCCGCCGATTCCGGGTGCACGAGAACCGCCAATAGCCGTGATGGTTCCACCTTCGATATTGATATTACCACTGTTTGCAAAGGCACCAGTCCTGGTGTAGCCGCCTCCTATTCCGCCACCCGTTTCATGGCAAAGGAAGCGGTATACACCTCGCCGGAATCATTCTTCCGCAGGGCAGTCCAGATCATGGTCTCCTCGTCCAGGGACACGATTTCCCACCATTCGCGGTACTCTTCGCCGCCGTCAATCCAGCGGGTGCAGAGCAGGCGGCCGTCTACAAAGTACTCGTTCTTGGTATTGGAACTGGGGACCCATTCGGCGCCATCCTTCACATAATAGACATAACCGAAGTTGGTGGAGAATTCCCAGCGATGGTCCTTGCCGTCGTCATACTGGGAATGTTCGCTGGTGACGCGTCCTTCCCATGTGCCCATGATGAGAGCCTGGTAATTGGCCGGGGTTTTAATTCTCTCCAGCTGGAGGTTCACCGGGGAATAGAGGGCGATCAACTCGCCGTCCTTGTATTCCTTGTGGCTGAACAGGCAGTGAATTTCCATCTCGTCAATGGTGCCCACAATCATCTCATCAATCATGGTGATATGCTCGTCGGGCTTGCTGGTGAGGGTGATCTTGTTACCGTCTATTTCGTATTCATAATCGCGCATCACCACCCATCCTGCATCTCCGGGGATGTCGTTGAAGGAAGCGCTCATAGTGGCCTGAGTCCGGGAGAAGAAGGTGAAGACGGCCTTTTCATTGGTGGTTGCGACCTCACCGTTAATCTTCTGAGCCATCCACTTGTGCATGATGTGCTCCCGGATTTCAGCCTCGGTGGGAACGGCCACCTTGGTCATGACAAAGGATTCCACATATCTCTCACCCAGTTCGTTCTGACGCAGGGCGGTCCAGATCATGGCCTCGTTCTCGATGCTGCGGATCTCCCACCATTCGCGGTTTTCCCGGGTGCCTTCGCCGGCGTTCTTCCAGCGGGTGCAGAGCAGGCGGCCATCCACAAAGTAATCGGCATATTCGTCCTGCACTTTAATCCACTGGTCCTCTCCTACCTTGATGTAGTAGTTGTAGGTGCCGTCTTCGAGGTACTCCCAGCGGTGATACTCGGTGGTTCCACCGGAGATTCTCCGGCCTTCCCACATGCCCCGGATGGGCTTGCGGTAATGCTCTTTTACCTTTTCGTAGAGGATATGGTCGCAGACGGGGTTAACCGCTGTGCCGTCCACTTCCAGGGTGGCAGATACATCGGCCTGCATCTCTTGAGCGTTGATGGAGTTGATCACCATCGTGATGCTCAACGTCTTATGCTCGTCCAGCTTGTTGGTAAGAGTGACCAAGTTGCTGGTGATGTCCACGTCCACTTCGGTAAGATTGTGCCACAGGTCTCCCAGTTCGGGATCGGTGTTCACGGAGGCGCTCATATAGGCCGACGTGGTGTTGAGGAAAGTGTACACACTCTTGTCATTGGTCAGGAAGGGCTCACCATTAATCTTGGCAGTCATCCACTTGCCAATGATGGCGGTCTCTATTTCTTCCTGCGAGGGAGCGTACATCTTCTGCATAGTGAAAGCGGCGGTGTACTGGTTGCCGTCTTCCTTCTCGCGCAGGGCGGTCCATACCATGTCGCTTTCGCCCAGGGCGGTAATTTCCCACCATTCACGGTTCTCTTGGGTGCCTTCGCCGGCATTCTTCCAGCGGGTGCAGAGCAGGTTTCCTGCTACGAAGTACTGGGCGTACTCATCATCCTTCTTCTCCCAGACGCCCTTCTTGTTCTTGAGATAAAATACGAAGGTGCCGTCATCCTTGAACTCCCAGCGGTGCTCCTGGCCGTCGTCGTATTCAGACTGGTCGCTGATCATACGGCCTTCCCACAGGCCATAGATGTCTTTGCTGTAGTCCACATTCAGTTTCTCGTAGCGGACCATGTTCTCGTCGGACTTCACCAGATCGCCGTCCTGCCGGATGGTAACGGTGCGCTTGGCAATCATCGTCGTGCTTGTAATGGCATTGACGTGGAGTTCAACTATCACAGTCATACCGGTCTTGGGACTATGGGAGAGGGTCACGTCATTGCCCAATATTTCTATATCCACCTTTTGCCGATCATTCCAAGGGGTTTTTTCTCTTTGTCTGTCCTGAAGGGAAAGACTCACATAGGCCTCGGTAGTGGAGACAAAGTCGAAAACGATTTTTTCATTGGTGGGGATAACCTTGCTGTCCGTCTCGGCCGTTATCCATTTTCCGATAATCTTTTGGGCAACACCCCGATCCGGTTCCACTTCATTTCCTTTGTTGCATCCAGCGAAGAGGATGCTCATCATCGCCATAGCGATGGCTAAAAATGCTTTTTTCATATTTTCCAGTTAAAATCCAAATAAAATTGGATTCCGTTAATTTGGTTTAACT
>CAMOIT010000027.1 GCA_946616285.1 uncultured Bacteroidales bacterium
CTGAACTACCGCACCAAGTTTTCAGTGAACTTCCCTTTCGGGATTGCAAAGGTAACACCTTTTTTTGAATCTGCAAGGGCTTTGCGAAAATTTTTTCACAAAAAATGATGGATTTGCATGGATTGCCTATTCGGCGGAATTTGACTATATTTGCAGTCTATGCCAGCAGAAGGTAATATCATTATCCGTAATGCTCGGGTTAACAACCTGAAGGACATAACTGTAGAGATTCCGCGGAATCGTCTGGTGGTTATAACCGGCGTGAGCGGCAGCGGAAAATCGTCCCTTGCCTTCGACACTCTTTTTGCCGAAGGCCAGCGCCGTTTTGCGGAAAGCCTGTCGTCCTATGCCAGGCAGTTCCTGGGCAGGATGGTGAAGCCGGACGTGGATATGATCGAAGGCATTCCGCCGGCAATCGCCATTGAGCAGAAGGTGAACATCAAGAATCCCCGTTCCACCGTCGCCACCACCACGGAAATCTATGATTACATGCGCATCCTTTTCGCGCGCATCGGCCGCACGTATTCGCCTGTAAGTGGGGAAGAGGTGAAGGCCCATACGCCTGCGGATGTCATGGCGGCCATCGACGACGGCGCTCCTCATGCCATATATATACTGGCCGATGTACGCTGGGACGCCCGCCAGGACAAGGTGGAGCTGATGCTGGCTCTCAAGGAGGAAGGTTTCGGCAGGCTGTTCAATCCAGCCGACGGCCGGGTTCTCCAGATCGAGGACGTCCTGAAGATGGACGGCAGCTACCCCAAAGGCCTTTGGCTCCTCGTGGACCGCGTCAAAACCTCCGGCACCCTGGACGAGGACATGCGCACAAGGCTTTACAGCTCCATTCAGTCGGCCTTCGACAAAGGTTCCGGCGACATGGCCCTGTGGGTGATGCCTGCTTTGGACCAGGTCCAAGGCATTTTTGGACGAGGTCAGATTTCAGGTGGTGGACCAGGTCCAGGCAGTATGGCCCCTGAAGCCCTGGAAGGCCGAAGTGGTGGACCAGGTCCAGGGAGTAAAATTGGACCAGGTCCAAAAAGTGCGTGGACCAGGTCCAGCGACAATGCCGGCATGCTACGCTTCTGCTCCCGCTTCGAGCGTGACGGCATAGTTTTCCGGAAGCCGGACGAATACCTTTTCAGCTTCAACAGCCCCCTAGGCGCATGCCCCGTGTGCGGCGGCTTGGGAAAGATTGTGGGCATAAGCGAGGACTTGGTGGTGCCGGACAAGACGAAGAGTATTTACGAAGGCGCAATTGCCTGCTGGAGAGGGGACAAGATGGGCTGGTTCAAGGATCTGGTGATAAAAAATGCCGAAAAATACGACATCCCCATCTTCGAGCCTTACTGCAAGCTCACGGCCCAGCAGAAAAAGACGCTGTGGGAGGCCAGGAGCAATTATCCGGACGAAAGCACCATCTGCGGCATCAACGAGTTCTTCGAATGGGTGGAAAGCCAGCGTTACAAGATTCAGTACAAGTACATGCTCAGCAGGTACAGTGGCCGCACCACATGTACATCCTGCGGCGGCAGCAGGCTCCGGAAAGAGGCTCTGTACGTAAAAATCGGCGGCAAAACCATACACGACTTGTTGTCGATGACAGTAGATGAGCTGCTGGAGTGGGTTAATTCTGTCATACCGAGCGAAGCGAGTGTATCTCATAATAACGGAGATACGCTCACCCCTTCGGGATTCGGTATGACACTTACCGAATACGAACTTGAGGTGGCCGGAAAAACCCTGGAGGAAATCCGCTACCGGCTGCAGTGCATCCAAGATGTGGGCCTCGGATACCTGACGCTTTCCCGCACCATGAACACTCTTTCCGGCGGTGAAAGCCAGAGGGTGAACCTGGTCACGACCCTTGGAAGTTCCCTGGTCGGGTCGATGTATATCCTGGACGAGCCTTCAATCGGCCTGCATCCAAGGGATACAGAACGCCTAATTGCGGTGCTTAAACGCCTGAGGGACATAGGGAATACGGTGGTTGTGGTGGAACACGATCCGGAGATTATCCGTGCGGCCGACTGCCTGATAGACCTTGGCCCCAAGGCCGGAATCAATGGCGGGGAAGTGGTCTTTCAGGGAAAATATGTCACACCGAGCGAAGCGAGAGTGTCTCACGGAGATACACTCGCCCCTTCAGGGCTCGGTATGACAGGTAAATCACTTACTCTGAAGTACCTTTCGGGCGAAATAAAGCCCTACGTCCGTGAAAAGAACCCCTGGCGGTACAGCATTACCGTGGAGGGCGCAATGCATAACAATCTGAAAGACATAGACGTACGCTTCCCGTTAAACGCTTTCACCGTCGTGAGCGGAGTGTCCGGAAGCGGCAAGAGTTCGCTGGTGGGAGATATCCTGTATCCGGCATTGCATAGGCGCCTGAATGAGACAGGGGACATCCCCGGTACTTTCAAGGGCCTTGGAGGCGACCTCAACCGCATTACCCGCGTTGAATACGTGGACCAGAATCCAATCGGCAAGAGCTCCCGTTCCAATGCCGTCACGTATCTGAAAATTTACGACGACATACGTAAACTCCTGAGCGAGCAGCAGTTCGCAAAGATAAACGGCTTCACGCCGTCCTACTTCTCTTTCAATCAGGAAGGCGGCCGCTGCCCCGAATGCCAGGGCGACGGCTTCGTGAAAATCGGCATGCAGTTCATGGCCGATGTAACCATGGTCTGCGAATCCTGCGGCGGTAAGCGCTTCAAGCCGGACATTCTGGAAGTGCGGTATCAAGGCAAGAACGTGGACGACATACTGTCGATGAGCGTAGACCAGGCCATAGAGTTCTTCGGCGCGCAGAAGGAAGATACGGCAAAGAGCATAGCCCAGAAGCTGCAAACGCTTGTGGACGTGGGACTTGGCTACATAAAACTGGGCCAGCCGTCAAGCACCCTTTCCGGCGGCGAAAGCCAGCGCATAAAGCTTGCATACTTCCTTTCCCTGGCTTCGGGAGGCCGCGAAAAGATACTCTTCATCTTTGACGAGCCCACGACGGGTCTCCATTTCTACGACGTTGAAAAGCTTCTTAAGGCCTTCGACGTACTGATTTCCAAAGGTCATACAGTGATAGTGGTGGAGCACAATGTGGACGTAATCCGCAGCGCCGATTGGGTGATAGACCTCGGGCCAGACGCCGGCGACAAGGGTGGGGAAGTGGTGTTCGCAGGAACTCCGGAAGACCTGAAGGCCAAAGGGAATACTTTTACCGCTAAATATTTATAAACTTATGGAACATCCGCACCTGTCTGTAGTCTCTCCCGAGTACAAAGGGGAAAAGATGGTGGCCGAACTGGTTCGCCGCATAGGGGAATCGGTGCAGACAATTACGCCGGATTATGAAATCATCCTGGTGAATGATGCATCGCCCGACGGTACATGGGAAGAAGTTCTGAAAGCCTGCAGGGCCGATAAGCGGATAAAAGGCATCAACCTTTCCCGGAATTTCGGCCAGCACAGCGCCATTTCGGCCGGTCTGGCAAACGCCAAAGGCGACTGGGTCGTGGTGATGGACTGCGACCTCCAGGACCGCCCGGAGGAAATCCCTGCCCTTTACGCGAAGGCCCAAGAAGGCTATGACATGGTGCGCGCCCGCCGCGTACATAAACAGTTCGGGTTTTTCAAAAAGCTTTCCTCAACGCTCTATCACAGCGTTTTCGACTGGCTCAGCGGCCAGAAGACGGACCCGGCAGTGGGCAACTTCGGCATATACAGCGCCGCCGTCGTCCGGGAATTCAACAGGATGCCGGAATATGCCCGTACCTTCGAAACCCTGATCCGCTATCTGGGTTTCAATCAAGCCTTTCTGGATGTTGAGCATGCCGCCAGGGCGGAAGGAAAAAGTTCGTATTCGCTGAGGAAACTCCTTACAGTGAGTTTCAATTCATCCATTGCCAGCACTAACAGGCCGCTTAAGATGGCGGTGTCGCTTGGAATATGGATGTCCGTGCTGTCTCTATGCATGGCCCTTTACAACGTCATTGCCAAGTGGTCGGGACTCATAACACTTCCCGGTTATACCACCACTGTGTTTTCCATCTGGTTTGTCGGGGGCCTTATCCTCTTTGTGCTGGGCATTCTTGGCCTTTATATCGGCAAAATCTTCGACCAGACCAAAGGCAGGCAGATTTACATCGTGAAAAACTTTGTGAACTTTGAGTAAACTTGCTGTCATAGGTGCCAGTTATCTGCAGCTACCCTTGGTGAAAAAAACCAAGGAAATGGGGCTGACGGTCATTTGCTTCGCCTGGGCCGACGGCGCCGTCTGCAAGGATCTGGCCGATGCCTTCTATCCCATATCCGTAGTAGATAAGGACGCTATCCTTGAGGTATGCCTTCGGGAAAAGATAGACGGGATTGCTACCATCGCATCAGACGTCGCAGCGCCCACGGTTGCCTATGTAGCCGAAAAAATGGGCCTTCCAGGGAACAGCTGCGAAAGCGCTCTGAAAGCCAACAACAAGCATCTGATGAGAGATGCATTCCTGGAGGGCGGCATTCCCTGTCCGGCATATCGTATGGTAAAAAGCGCCGATGAATCCGTGGAGATTCCTTTCCCGCTCATCGTAAAGCCTTCGGACCGTTCCGGTTCCATGGCGGTGTCCCGCGTTGATAGTCCGGAAGAGCTGAGAAAAGCCATTGCAGAGGCCCTGGCGGCATCTTTCGCGGGTGAGGCTATGGTGGAGCAGTGCGTTGAAGGCCGCGAAATATCCGTGGAATTCATATCCTGCGCCGGCCGGCATTATCCGCTGCAAATCACCGACAAGGTGACTACGGGCGCACCGCACTTCGTGGAACTGGAACACCACCAGCCGGCCCGGCTGAGCGCTTCTCAGTATAAGGATATTTATGCATTGACGGCCCGTGCACTTGATGCCCTTGGCATCACTGACGGGGCTTCGCATACGGAATACAAAATTACCGAGGCAGGGGAGATTTACATTATGGAAACCGGCGCCCGCATGGGAGGAGATTTCATAGGGTCGGACCTGGTGTATCTCAGCACGGGATACGATTTCCTTAAAGGCGTGATTGACGTGGCCCTGGGTCGCTTCACTCCGCCCCGGAAATTGGAAAACAAGGCCTACAGCGGCGTGTATTTCCTGTGCGGGGAAACGGAGCGCCTGCTGCCGGTGTTCGGCCATATCGACGGCTATCCGCAAATTGTCGCCTGGGAAAAGACCCCAGGCCCGCTGAAGGCCGTCACCCGCAGCGCCGACCGCAGCGGCTATTTCATTTATGTACAAAGCGAAGGAAGATGGGAACTGTAATTATTTTCGGCGCCACAGGCACCGTAGGCGCCTACACTGCGGTATATCTTAAAGAATGCGGATATGACGTAGTGGCTTCGGGCCGAAGAAAAAGCGACGGCGGATTCTTCGCTTCCAAGGGCATGCGCTACATACCTGTGGACGTGTGCCGCAGAGAAGACTTTGACGCCCTTCCCCTGTCGGGAGTGGATTTTGTGGTGAATCTTTCCGGCATGCTTCCCGCCCGGATGAAAGGCTTCGACCCTCAAAAATATGTGGACATAAACATGACCGGGGCGCTCAACATACTCGAATACTGCGTAAAGGCCAAAGCCTCCAGGGTGGTTTTTACTCAATCCATTTCAGATGTGGCTCATCTCTGCGGAAGCCCTGTTCCCATCCCTTCGGACGCGCCTTCGGCATTTCCACTGGACAACGATCATAGCGTTTATTCCATCACAAAAACCGCCGCCTGCCACCTCCTGGAGCACTATTCGGCTCATTACGGCTTCCGCCATTTCATCCTCAGGCTGCCGAACATTTATCTATACCACCCTAATCCATACTACTATCTGGACGGGGAAAAGAAGATGCAGGGTTACAGGCGTATGATCCGGATGGCAATGTGCGGTGACGAAATTCAGGTCTGGGGGAATCCTTCCCTTGTCCGTGACATCGTGTACGTGAAAGACTGCTGTCAGATGGTTGAAAAGTGCCTCAGCGCAGACAATCCTGTATCTGGTATGTACAATGTTGGAACCGGCGTGGGAACCAGCATGGAAGACCAGGTGAAGGGGATTGTGGAGATTTTCTCATCTCCGGGGAAGCGGTCAAGAATAACCTATGCCCCCTCAAAACCGGACTCGGTGGAATACGTTTTTGATATAAGCAAGGCGATAAAAGAGCTTGGCTACAGGCCGAAATACGGCTATCTGGATTACCTTAAGGACTTCAAGCAAGAGATGCAGGAGCAGAATTTTGCGCTCCTGTGGGGGAAAGAAGTTGAGTGATGGCTGGCGTGAGAACATACCTTGGCCTTGTGGGCGCCTTCCTGGTGTACTCGTTTTCGTCGGTGTTCACCCGCTGGGCTGCGCAGTTCCCGTTTCTAAGCTGGGGGTACTTGTGGCGGCTTGGCTGTGCAGTTGGCGTTTTGGGGGTGTATGCCATTCTGTGGCAGCAGATTATCAAGCGCATGAGGTTAAGCGATGCCTATATGTTCAAAGGCACCACCATTATCTTTGTTCTCCTGCTGTCCCATCTGTTTTTTGCCGAAGCCATTTCGCTCAATAATGCCATAGGCGCTGCTGTCATAATTTCGGGCATAGCCCTTAATGCCAAGTCGTGATGCTGTACGTTGTGGTAATACTAAGCGTGCTGCTTTCCTCAGTAGCCCAGATACTCCTTAAAAAAGGAGCGTCCATACCGCACAATGATTTTATCGGCGAGTATCTTAACCCTTGGGTTATAGGAGGTTACGTTATGCTGGGGATATCGCTTGTGGTGAATGTCTTTGCAATGAGCCGCGGAATCCAGGTGAAGGAAGTGAGTATCCTGGAGAGCCTGAGTTATCTCTTTGTCCCCATTTTGTCGTATCTTTGCTTCCGTGAAACCACAGGGAAGCGAAAGATGCTGTCCATTGCGGTTATCATTGTAGGAATAATAATCTTTTTCTCGTGAACTACAGAATAGATTTCAACAGGCCCCATCTTACCGGGAAAGAGGCCCATTATATGTACGATGCCGTCCAGAAGGGCAAGCTTTCCGGAAACGGGGAGTATACCAAGCGCTGCCAGCAGTTCCTGGAGCAGAAGTACGGCTTCAAGAAGTGCCTGCTTACCACCAGCTGCACTGACGCACTGGAAATGTGCGCCCTCC
Source organism: uncultured Bacteroidales bacterium (assembly GCA_946616285.1). Classification (GTDB taxonomy): domain Bacteria; phylum Bacteroidota; class Bacteroidia; order Bacteroidales; family UBA932; genus Cryptobacteroides. Next base: position 7,134 of record CAMOIT010000027.1, read on the forward strand.
TTTGCGACCTTCAGCCCGGGGACGAGGTGATTGTTCCAAGCTACACATTCGTTTCCACGGCCCTTGCCTTCGTAAGGGTCGGAGCGAAGATAGTTTTTGCCGATTCCATGTCACGGAATCCCAATCTGGATGCAGAAAAGCTTGAGGAACTTATCACGGAACGCACCCGCGTGATTGTGCCCGTGCACTACGCAGGCGTTGCCTGTGACATGGACCGCATCATGGAAATCGCCCGAAAGCATGATCTTCTGGTGGTTGAGGACGCCGCGCAGGCCATTGACTCGTACTACAAAGGAAGGCCCCTCGGATCCATCGGACATCTTTCGGCCTTCTCTTTCCATGAGACCAAGAACATCATTTCCGGGGAGGGCGGGGCGCTTTGCATCAACGACGAAAGGTTCATCCGCCGCTCGGAAATCCTATGGGAAAAAGGCACCAACCGGGCCGAATTCTTCCGCGGGGAAGTGAACAAATACGGCTGGGTGGACATCGGCTCCAGCTTCCTTCCCAGCGAGGTTATATCCGCCTTCCTATGGGCCCAGCTGGAGAATCTTGACGATATCCAGTCAAAGCGCAAGGCCCTCTGGGACAGGTATTTCCAGCTTCTGAAACCCATTGCCGACAAAGGCCTGTTCAAGCTTCCCGACCTTCCGGACTATGCTACCAACAACGCACACATGTTTTACCTTGTGCTGCCTTCGCTGGAGGCGCGTCAGGCCCTGATACAGAAGCTGAAAGATGCCGGCATTCTCTCTGTATTCCATTACCTTAGCCTCCATAAGAGTCCTTACTATGCCCCGAAGCATGATGGCAGGCGACTCACTCAGTGCGACCGCTACTCAGACTGCCTGCTACGCCTTCCCATGTATTATGACCTGAGCTTAGAAGATGTGGATGAGGTATGCCGGGTAATCGCGAAATGACAAAAAGCCGGTACTGCCTCTGGGGATTCCTTATAATCCTCCTGTATTTCCTGCCGAATATAATATGGGGGGAGAATTCAGTGTTGCCTATTCACGATTTTCTTGACTCCAACGTGGCTCACATCCACGCCATGGTGGAAAGCGGCACGGTATGGGACTTTGATGCAAGCCTGCCTATCCTGAGCGGCGTTCCCCGGGCAAGCGCAGGGTCGCCCTTGAACCTCAGAGTGCTGCTGTACTGCATTCTGCCGCCGTTCTGGGCCATCATCGCGGGTCTTTTCCTCATTAAGCTTTCGGCCTTCCTGGGGATGTTCTTCCTTCTGACAGGCCACGTACTCAAAGGGCGGGGCATGGGCGTTGCATTCCTCGCGTCCATTCTTTTCGCCTTTGTTCCTTTTTATCCCGATTACGGTATATCGTCGGCCGGAATTCCGATGCTGGCGCTTGCTTTCCTGAATTTATGGGAAGGCCGATATAAAGTTGAAAGCTTTGTCCTGATTGGCTATTTCGCATTTTTCTCCTCGCTTGTTTTAAGCGGCTTTTTCGCCTGTGTGGTCCTGGCTGTAATGCTTGCCGTTTCGTGGGCCCGAAGCAAAAAGTTCCCGATGCTGCCTTTCGTTGGGCTTTGTTTTCTGTCGGCGCTTTATATAGGCCTTAACTTCGATCTTTTCCTTGGCTTTTGGGGCGGTTCCGGGGAAGTGTCGCACCGGGTTGAATTCGCTGCTGAGCCGCTCCTGGCATCCCTCGGTACTTCCTTGTCGGCTTTCCTGGTGTCACAGTACCATGCCGGGACATGCCTTGCAGCTATTCCTGTTGCCGTTTTTCTGCTTTTTGTAAAGCGCTTCCGCGAATACCGTACGCTGCGTTTTGTCACTCTACTCCTGCTGTCCCTGATGCTGCTGGGAGTGGTGCTAAGGGAGGTTTTCCTTCGCTCGGGTTTTGGCGGCGGTTTCCAGCCGGACCGCTTCTATTTTTTGTATCCGGCGCTTGTATTCACGCTTCTTGCAGTTGTGCTTCAGGAAATGCCCGCTTGCAGGAAATGGATGCCGGCTCTGATGCTTGTAGTAAACCTTGGGATGGACGTACACTTCCGGGATAATCTTGCAACCAGACTTGGCATTACGGACTATCCCTCTTTTTCGCAGTACTTCGATACGGCTCTTTTCGACAGGATAAAGGCAGATACAGGCTGGGCCGAAGGCCGGGACAAGTGCGCAAGTCTGGCCATGCATCCTGCAGTAGCGGAGTATAACGGGATGTACACAGTGGACGGGTACTATCCTTCATATCCGCTTCGGTATAAGCATGAATTTCAGCGGGTGATACAGGGCGAGCTGGACAAGTCGGCCTCCCTTGAAAGCTATTTCTGCGGCTGGGGCTCCCGCTGTTATGTATTTTCTTCGGAGCTTGGGACAAAGTATCTGTGGGGAAAGAATTCCGGACAAAAGGTGGATAATCTTTCCATTGATACCCGGGCGCTTAAGGAGCTTGGATGTACGTGGCTTTTCAGTGCGGTGCCCATAGAAAATGCCGCGTTGCTGGGACTATCCCTTGAAGGCGTATGGGAAGGGGAGAACTCCTTCTGGAGAGTATACGGCTACAGGCTTTAGTCCCCGAAAATCACCTCCATTATGGCTTTTGTGGCGCCTTTGTAGCGCTGGCAGTAATCGCGTGCTATGCGGCTGCTTTCCTTCAGGAAATCCTTGTCATTCACGCATCTGCAGTAGAACGATTCCAGATCTTCCTGGCCATTAAGGGAGAATGCTCCTCCGAGTTTGATGAGCTGAACTCCGTGTGGCTCCCTGTCGTAAATGGGGCCGAAAGCAACAGGCATTCCGTATGATGCAGGTTCAACCACAGAATGTGGCGCATTGTCCGTGAAACCGCCTCCCACCAGCGCGGCGAAGCCGTAGCGGTACAGGCGGGACAGCATGCCAACGGTGTCCATCACGAGAATCTGGGCATTTTTAAGAGTATCATCTGCAGGGCGGTCCTTATAAAAACTGTATTTTACCGCGCCGTGCTGCCCTTTTGCAAGAAGTGCGTCCACTTTGGAAGGGTCTATCTCGTGGGGGATGATGAGGAATTTCCCTTCCGGATGCGCTGCGGCGAGTTTTGCCATCATTGAGTCTTCTGCGTCGAGTGTACTGCCGGCGACGAAGACCTTTTTTCCGCCTGCCCAGGCATCTACTACCGGGTTGGACCACTCCTCTGCGGCTACTGCGTTTACCCTGTCCAGTCGTGGATCGCCCATGACGCGGACGTCGGGAACGCCCAGTTTGACCAGCAGATCACGGCTCTCCTCATTATGGACCATTACGGTTTTGTAGCAGTGGCGGAAAATCTGGCGGTAGTTGAAGTCCCACCATTTCAGGTGATGGGACTGTGGCTCCACCCTCACAGACATGATGTAAGTGTCTATCTTTCTGTGCCTTAAGGCGTTAAGAAGGGTGGGCCAATAGTCTGTTATGGTGAAGATGGCCTTGGCCGGCCTCACGGCATCCAGGAAACGTTTTACGCTGCGTGGAGTGTCCAGCGGCAGGTAAAACACCCAGTCCACCACCGGGTAATTGCGCATGGGGAAGTATATGGTGGGGGAGAAGACAGTCATAAGGATTTTGCCCTCCGGAAAGCGGGCTCGGGTGGCCTCTATCACCGGGCGGGCTTCCTCGAATTCGCCGTAGGAGGCAACGTGAAACCAGATAATGCCCTGGTGCCCGCTGCAGGCCGACTCAATGCGGGGAAGGAGCCCTTTCCGGCCCTGAAAAAAGAGTTTCAGTTTCTTCATGTCCATGGGCGCAAAGGTAAGCCTAATTTTTGATTATTCAGTAAATAATTAGTACTTTTGCATATATGCAACATGATTGAGACATATGGAACAGCTTGCAATATTTGGCGGTAAACCCGTACGTGACAATAAGATTTTTTATGGTCGGCAGTGGATCGGAGAGGACGATATTAAGGCGGTGGCCGATGTCCTCCGTGGTCCCTACATAACTTGCGGCCCTATGGTGGAAAAAGCGGAGGGGATACTGGCACAATACACCGGAGCAAAACATGCTGTGCTGTGCAGTAACGGTACAGCAGCCCTTCACTGCGCCTGCATAGCAGCAGGCGTCGGCCCCGGAGACGAAGTAATAACAACTCCGCTCACATTCGCCGCCAGCGCCAACTGTGCGGTTTATTGCGGTGCCACCCCTGTATTCGCCGACATAGACCGGGAAACTTACAATATCGACCCTGAAAGCATCCGCGAAAAAATCACTCCACGCACAAAAGCCATTGTGGCCGTGGACTTTACTGGCCAGGCGGTCAAGATTAAGGAAATCCGTGAAATCTGCGACGAATTCGGCCTCATCTTTATTGAAGACGCTGCCCATGCCATTGGCACGCGCTATAACGGCAAGGGCGTAGGTTCCCTGGCCGATATGACCTGTTTCAGTTTCCACCCCGTAAAAACCGTCACCTGCGGCGAGGGCGGCGCCATCACAACCAACAGTGATGACCTTCACCGGAAATTGGTCCTGGCTCATGCCCACGGCATCGTAAGGGAGGAAGAATTCATGGAAGAAGCCCCTCATGAGGGCATCTGGTACTATGAACAGCAGTCCCTTGGCTTCAATTACCGCATGACGGATTTCCAGGCCGCCCTTCTGGTAAGTCAGATGGGCAAGCTGGACAGCTTCAAAAAGCGCCGCCAGGAAATAGTGAAAAAGTACGACGAGGCCTTCTCCAAAGTGCCCGGGATTATTGTTCAGAAGGAAATCCCGGAGTCGGACACCTGCCGTCACCTCTACATCATAAGACTGGATCTGGAACGTCTCAGCTGCACCCGCAGGGAATTTTTCGACGCAATGAGCGCAGAGAACGTCCAGTGCCAGATTCACTATGTCCCGGTGTACTGGTTCCCCTTCTACAAGCGCCTGGGCTTCGAAAAAGGCCTTTGCCCCGTGACGGAAGAAGTGTACAAGGGAATACTCAGCATTCCTCTCTATCCCATGCTCACGGATCAGGACACGGACGACGTAATCCACGCAGTAACAAAAATAGCCACCTATTACGCAAAATAACTGTTCATGAGAAAGATTGTCCTTGGAACGGTCCAGTTCGGCCTTCAGTACGGTGTTAACTCGGAAGGCCGGCCCACCGAAGAAGGGGTGAGGGAAATCCTTCGCCAGGCACGTCTTGGCGGAATTGATACCCTGGACACGTCCGGCGCCTATGGAAATTCGGAGGAAATACTGGGCCGATCCGGCACCCGGGATTTCCGAGTGGTGTCCAAATACCCCAAAGGAGAAGCATCAGTTGATGAAATGTTCGGCCGCTCGCTGGAACTTCTTAAATGTGATTCCCTGTACGGATACCTTCTGCATCACTTCCAGGTGTACCGTGATAATCCGGCAGTGTGGGACAGTTTCATGGCGCTTAAAGAAAGCGGAAAGGTCAGTAAAATAGGTTTTTCACTATACGAACCGTCAGAGCTTGAACTTCTTCTGGAAAGGGATGTACCCTTCGACCTTCTCCAGATTCCATTCAATGTCCTGGACCGGAAGTTCGGGCCTTATCTGAAGGAACTTCACTCCAGAGGGGTGGAAATCCATGTCCGCAGCACCTTCCTGCAGGGCCTCTTTTTCATGGACAGGGAAAAGCTTCCGGAAAAGCTGAAACCGCTTGGAAAGTACCTCCAGGAGCTGGACGACTATGCCCGTGAAAACGGCATAAGCATGGCTCAGCTTGCACTTAATGCCAACCTTCAGAACCCCTTCATAGACGGAGTCCTCATAGGAGTGGACAACCCCGCTCAGCTCCGTGCCAATCTTCAGGCTGTATCGGACGTTAAGATTGGCGTGTGGCCGGAAGTTGAGGAAAAAGAACTTTTGAACCCCGTAAACTGGAAATGAAAGTACTTGCTATAACCCAGGCGCGTTACGGAAGCACCCGCCTTCCCGCCAAGATCCTGAAAGAAGTGGAGGGGAAAACCCTTCTTGAGATTCACCTGTCCCGCATCCTGAGGGCCGGCAGCATCGACAAGCTGAAAATAGCCACCACAGGCGAAGAAGGCTCCCGCTTCATAGTGGCAGTGGCCGATAAAATGGGCGTAGGCTATCACAAAGGCTCGGTGGAGGACGTTCTTTCCAGGTTCTACGAAACCGCGGCTCCTGAAAAGCCCGACTTCGTGGTGCGCCTTACTTCGGACTGCCCCCTGATAGATCCTGAAGTCATAGACGGCGTGGTCCAGTTTGCCATCGACGGCGGCTACGACTACGCCCGTACGGATCCATCCTCCTTCCCCGACGGCCTGGACACGGAAGTAATGACTTTCGCCGCACTGGAAAGGGCTTTCAAAGAGGCCGACCTTACCTCGGAGCGCGAGCACGTCACACCATACATCTGGAAGAGGGGATCGGCCCTTGGCGGAAAAGTGTTCAAAACGGGGCATTTTCCCAATCCGGCAGGCGTTTTCAACCCTTCGGATTACAGGATCACACTGGACGAAGCCGAAGACTTCGAGGTCCTTGGCGCCCTTATCCGCGCCCTCGGGACCGGTCGCCCCTGGAAGGAGTACATCGACTATCTTCTTGAGCATCCGGAACTTAAATCAATAAACAGCCGCTTCGGCTATAACGAAGGATACGACAAATCCATCAAGAACGACAAAAAAATAAAGTAAGAATATGGGAAAAGGTCAAGAACTATACAAAAAGGCCAAGACGCTGATTCCCGGCGGAACCAGTCTCCTTTCCAAGCGTCCGGAACAGCTTCTTCCAGAAAACTGGCCGTCTTATTTTTCCAAGTCCAAGGGCTGCCACGTGTGGGACCTGGACGGCAGGGAATACATCGACTGTTCCATGATGGGCATTGGTACCAATACTCTTGGCTATGCCAATGATGCGGTGGATGCCGAAGTAATGAGAGTCGTGCGTGACGGCAACATGACCACGCTGAACTGCCCCGAGGAAGTGTACCTGGCCGAAAAACTCATTGAGCTAAATCCCTGGGCCGGCGGCGTTCGTTATACCCGCGGCGGCGGCGAGGCCAATTCCATGTGCATTCGCATAGCCCGTGCCTATACCGGGAAAGACAAGGTGGCCATTTGCGGCTACCACGGCTGGCACGACTGGTACGTGGCCGTTAACCTTGGAGAGAATGACGCACTTGCTGGCCATCTTCTTCCCGGCATCCCCACGGGAGGCGTTCCAAGAGTGCTTCGCGGCACGTCAATCCCTTTCCATTACAACGATTTCCAGGAAATAGAAGACATTATCCGCAATACACCGGACCTTGCCGCAGTGAAGATGGAAGTATGCCGCAACTTCGGCCCCGAAAAGGGATATCTGGAGCATATCCGCCGTCTCTGCGACCAGTTCGGCGTCCTCCTTATCTTCGACGAATGCACCAGCGGTTTCCGTGAGACTTTCGGCGGCCTTTACAAGAAGTACGGCGTTGATCCGGATATGACCATTTACAGCAAGACCATGGGCAACGGCTACGCAATCTGCGCCGTCATAGGCCGTAAAGAAATCATGGACGCAGCGCAGGGCTCATGGATTTCAAGCACCTTCTGGACCGAGCGCATCGGCCCCACCGCGGCTCTTGCCGCCATGAAAGAGATGGAGCGCCTGAAATCCTGGGAAATCATCACCAATATAGGTCTTCAGAACAAGCAGCGCTGGCAGGCCCTGGCCGATAAATATGGCCTGGAAATCCAGCAGTGGGGCATTCCTGCCCTTGCCGGATATACTTTCAAGAGCCCCAACCACCTTGCCTACAAGACCTATATCACCCAGGAAATGCTCAAGAAGGGCTACCTGGCCGGCAACAGCATGTACACCTGCATCTGCCATACGCCAGAAGTCCTGGACGGGTATTTCCAGGCGCTGGAGCCCATTTTTGCCGATATCCGCGACTTCGAGGACGGCCGCGACGTAATGAAAGCCCTTGACGGGCCCGTTTGCCAGAGCGGATTTAAACGCCTGAACTGACTTATGTTCCCATCCTCCTTCCCCTGTCTTGGCCGGAGCTGCTTTTCCCTGGGCCGCTACAGCATAGTTCCTCTACGCTACGAGGACCGCTTCCTCATCATGCGCTGGAGGAACGCCCAGATTTACCATCTCCGCCAGGCCCGCCCTCTTACGGAGGAGGACCAGGAGCGCTACTTCGGCACGGCCATCGCCAAGATGTATCAGGTGAAGGAACGTCCGGAGCAACTGCTTTTCTCCTACCTCAGGGACGGGGAGTGCATCGGCTACGGAGGCCTCGTGCATATCAATTGGCTAAACCGTAATGCCGAGGTCTCTTTTATCATGGACACGAAACTTGAGGCCGATGAGTTCGCCCTTCACTGGACAAACTGGCTCACCCTGCTTCGGGCAATCGCTTTCGGCCAGCTGGGCCTTCATAAGATTTACACCTATGCCTTCGATCTGAGGCCGCACTTGTACCCTGTGCTGGAATCGGCCGGATTTGTAAAGGAAGCCGTCCTGAAGGAGCACTGCCTTTTCGAAGGGCAGTACAAGGATGTGGTGATTCACTCCCTTTGGCCCTATACAGTAAAGAATTATACGGGCTGTTCAAAGGAGGAGTTGCTTGAAGTTCTTGAGCTTAGGAATCGTCCCGAAATCCGTTCGCTCATGGTAAACCAGGCCCCCATTGCCGTGGAAGATCATTTCCGCTTTGTGGAAGGCCTTTCCGGAAGAAAGGACAGACGGTATTTTGCGGTTTATTCTCACGACGGAGGTCTTGCCGGTACTTACAACCTATCGGATGAAGGCGGCGGCAAGTGGGACAGGGGAATTGTATCTGCACAGCCAGGCAAGGGCCGTACTGCATGGTGGGAATTCCAGCTCCTGGGCATGATGGGGAACGAAGTAAACGCCCTAACGGCCATCGTGAAGCCGGATAACCTGGCATCCGTGCGCTATCACCAAAAAATAGGGTTCCGTGAAGTTGGAAGGGACCCTGACTATATCCATTATCTTTTGCCTCTCGATGAATAACGGAACTTTCATAGTGGCCGAACTGTCGGCAAACCATGGGCACAGGCTGGAGCTTGCGCTGGAATCGGTTCACGCTGCAGCTGAAGCCGGAGCCGATGCCATCAAGATCCAGACCTACACGGCCGATACCATCACCCTGGACAGCGAACGGGAAGATTTTCAGGTCAAAGGCACCATCTGGGACGGACGGACGCTGCATCAGCTTTATCAGGAGGCCTATACTCCCTGGGAATGGCACAAGGCCATATTCGAAGAGGCGGCAAGATGCGGAATCAAGTGCTTCTCCACTCCCTTCGACTTTTCTGCCGTTGATTTTCTGGAAGAACTGGACAATCCTATCTTCAAGATAGCCAGTTTCGAGATTACAGATATCCCCCTCATTAAGTATGCGGCGGAAAAAGGAAAGCCGATGGTGATTTCAACCGGAATTGCCACTCTGGAAGACATAGAACTGGCCGTACGTACCTGCAGGGAAGTGGGGAATGATGACATTACGCTTCTTAAGTGTACATCGGCCTATCCTGCACCTGTGGAGGATGCTAATCTGCATACGATGTTGGATATGAAGGAAAGGTTCGGGGTGAGAGTGGGTCTGTCGGACCACACAATGGGTGCTGACGTAGCCGTGGCTGCCGTTGCCTTAGGGGCCAGTCTGGTGGAGAAACACTTTATCCTGGACCGTTCTATCGGCGGCCCGGACGCTTCTTTCTCCATGGAAAAGGACGAATTTGCTTTGATGGTGAAATCCATCAGGAATGTGGAGAAAGCGCTTGGCAGAGTTCTGTATCCCACGGATACCGCCGCCATCAAGGGACGCGAATTCTGCCGTTCCCTCTATATCGCAAAAGACATGAAGGCTGGCGAGGTTTTTACACCGGAGAATTTACGCAGCGTAAGGCCGGGCTTCGGCCTGCATCCAAAATACTATTCCAGGGTCTTAGGGCAGCGTATCCTTAGCGACGCAGCTGCCGGTGACCGTCTTACTGCTGACATGCTGGCCGAAGACATTCTGAAAAACGCATACTGATGATGGACGTAATAAATACTGCAATTCCAGGCGTAGTCATTCTGGAGCCTAAGATTTTCGGGGACTCAAGGGGATATTTCATGGAAAGCTGGAGCCAGAGGGATTTCGACGCAATGGTCCGCCCCGTCCGTTTCGTTCAGGACAACGAGAGCAAAAGCCGATACGGAGTACTGCGCGGCCTGCATTTCCAGAAAGGCAGGTATTCGCAGAGCAAGCTGGTAAGAGTCGTTCAGGGCATTGTTCTTGACGTCGTTGTGGACATCAGACGGGGGTCGCCCTGGTTCGGGAAACACGTTTCCTGCGTCCTTTCGGAGGAGAATCATCACCAGCTGTTCATTCCCAAGGGTTTTGCCCACGGATTCGCAGTTTTAAGTCCCGAAGCCGTTTTCCAGTACAAATGCGACACCTTTTACGCTCCTTCCGAAGAAGGTGCAATCGCCTGGGACGATCCTTCGCTCGGTATCGACTGGAAAATCCCTTCCCGGGACGTGATTCTTTCGGAAAAGGACAAGCACCACCCGCTTCTTAAGGACGCTGCCGGTCTTTTCGACTACGGCACGGACTATTACGCCTTTTAAGGGTCCACTACAAGCATAGCCAGCGTATCCCTGTTCACCGGCTCTCCCGCCGCAAAAGATACAAGTATCCAGCCGCCCTTCCTGGTATGGATGGTTAGTCCGCATCCGTCCTGATCCACGGTATAATCGTAAAGGGCGGTTACCCTTGGGTCGTCGTCATAGGCCAGAGGTTCTATAGTTACAGGTGTTCCTTTAGGCGTAATATCGCACCAGATGTGAAAATCTTCCCCCGAGGCGCATTCGTTGTATGCCGCCGGATGAAGCTCCATCCGCGTTTTCGGCTTAAGGCCACCTTTGTCTACCCTCCAGCTGTCTTCGCAGAGCCCGCTGCCTTCCGGACGTACGGTCACTTTGTACAGGCAGTTTCTTACAACGTCGAAGTTGTTCCGGTCTTCTCCAAGGTAAAAGCGGTAAATGAGCCTTTCTCCAGGAGCAGTTTCCCAACTGTCGGAATGGTAGTTGGCGTGTATCTCTATAAATGAGCAGATGTCCCTGTAGGTGGCGTCGGCGAATACTTTGCCGCTGTCGCTGTCCACGTTTTCCAGCAAGTCCCCCTGGCAGTTTTCCAGAAGATACAGGCTTACGGGCTCGCTTATTCCCGGTGCCGCATCCTTTCCCAGTGCATCCACCTGGTGTCCCTCTTTCAGGTATCCTTGCAGGAAGATCTGCTCCTTGTTTTCGGCCTTGCTGGTGCCGAAAAGCAGAGCCGAAGAAGCGCAGCCACCAATTCTGATGTCCGTGACTTCGAATCTCACGTCTCCGTCCAGGGCGGTACGGTCTATGTTTACGTCAATTCTTGCCATAAGCCTTTCGAGAGGGACAGATACGGTGGCGTTGCCATGGGGGGTGAACTCCCACAGACATGCAGCCATTGGCATTCCTGTGCCGAATTCATCCGGATAGGCAAGGTGAAAACGGTAGGAGAGGGCTTCCTTAAGATTCATCAGCGGCAGCTCGTATCCAAGGTTCGCGGCTGCCAGTACTATATACGGAACGTCTTTCAGGAGTATAGTGGCATGTTGAGGCTGGACCTGAGGCTCCATGGCCCTTGAAGACACATAAACTTTTTCTTCCAACATGCCGAAGCAGTTGTATATCAGGAGATTGTAGTCAGAGATAAGGACTTCGTCGGGGTCCTGGGCCTTGGTGAAGGCTTGGGGAGGGCATAGCGAGAAGCAAACTTGTGCGTTCTCCTTGGGAAGGCTTTCCCGAGAGCAGGAAAATGCGACGGCAAGCATCAATAACAGGTATTTGCACTTCATAAGCTCAGAATTTTACTATTGTATCGGGCCGATATTCCCACGGCTTGGTGATAAAGTCAATCATTACTGCGCCGCTTTCCGTGGGGATGTCCGGGTCGGGTGAGCCAATGCGCAGCAGGCTTATATCCATCTCCAGGCTTTGCCCGCTGCCAAGAAGAGTGCCTACCGGAATGGGATAATAGCAGGTAATCCCGTCCACAGTCCCCTCAAGAACCAGTTTCGTGTCCGGGTGCGGATAGCAGTAGAATGTCCTCCCAACCTCGATTCTCCTGGCCCCGACATCGCCGCAGCCATCCTGTAGAAGCATTTCCGGATGGGGGAGTGCGAGTACTGACAGGCTGTCCACAAGCCCTGGATTGAGGAATGAAATAGGGATATTGTCCTGGGACCCCAGCGGAAGACACTCGGCGCCGGCATAGCTAAGAAAGAGTCGCGTGTTGGTGAAAGAGCTGCCGGCGTATGGCCTTCCGCTGAAATCGCACAGGAGGGAGCGGATTGTAATGGAAGATAGTTTAGGCTTTAGCGGGATATCCGCTCTCCTTGATATCCCGTTTTCCAGTGTGGTTTCACCCGCAAGCAGCGGTCTTGAAGGGTCCTCGTCCTCAAGACTGAAACTGTACTTGCAAAGGTCCGAATAGGTGGATACGCCCATCCATCGGTCCGTATCGCCCTCACGCGCGCTTAATACCACCATAAGCGATGCATCCTTACCTGAAAGTGCGTAAAGGGACAAAGAGTCGGCAAGGGATATCTGCTGATACGAGTCCAACCTTCCGGTGCCGTCGTTGTCGAAAAAGAAAACGTCTATGGCTTCAGCCCCTTTATTAATATGGGTGACGGTCCTGATTGTGACCTTTCTTGCGGGGGAGTCCTGCTCCTCTATTATATTGCACGACGACAAAAAGGCCGGAAGCTGCAAGAAGGCAGCCAGTATCGCCGCAGACCCGCGGCCAAAGAAGCGCAAATGTAAAAGAAGTTTGAATGAAAAGGTTTGTCCCCGGCCTGTTTTGTCATGTCGTACCATGTCGTCAGAATTAATTTGTTCTGCCGCAAAGCTATGGAGGCCGGATATAAAAACCAACCATCGAGTGAAAGATTTTGACGTTTCACTCGATGGGAGGCTGTTTTTTTACGTTTTAAACGATTATTCGTTAAAAACGTAAAATGTTTTACACGATTTTTAACCGCCGAAATTGTCGAAGAGGATGCTTTCGGGGGCTACGCCCAGGGAATCCAGCAGGTCGCAGACGCACTTGGTCATCATGGGCGGACCGCACATGAAGTACTTGATGT
>CAMOIT010000028.1 GCA_946616285.1 uncultured Bacteroidales bacterium
AGCTCTTGAAGGTGCCGTCGGCATTGACTTTCACGTAGATAAGGCCCTTGGCGCCGACCTGCGGACGCTTGACCCATTCGGTGAGCTCGTCTATCTGCTTGCGGGTGTATTCGGCCGCGCCGGGAACACATATTGCGCCGATGTAGGCGGCATCGTCCAGGACGCTGAAGCCTTTGCCTTTGGCTTCGGCCGTGATTTCATGGATGGTCATGCCGAAGCGGACGTCCGGTTTGTCGGAGCCGTAGTTGTCCATGGCGTCGTACCAGCTCATGCGGGGCATGGGATTGGGGATGTCAACGTTCAGGACGTTCTTGAAGATGGTGCGCATCATGCCCTCGAAGGTGTTCAGGACGTCTTCCTGCTCCACGAAGGACATTTCGCAGTCGATCTGGGTGAATTCGGGCTGACGGTCGGCGCGGAGGTCTTCGTCACGGAAGCAGCGGACGATCTGGAAGTAGCGGTCGTAGCCGGCCACCATCAGCAGCTGCTTAAAGGTCTGAGGGCTCTGCGGAAGGGCGTAGAACTCGCCGGGGTTCATGCGGGAAGGCACCACGAAATCGCGGGCGCCTTCGGGGGTGGACTTGATCAGATAAGGGGTTTCGATCTCCATGAAGCCCTTGGCGTCCAGATAGTTGCGAACCTCGTGCGCCACTTTGTGCCTGAGTGCCAGCGCCCTCTGGAGCGGGCCTCTGCGGAGGTCCAGGTAGCGGTACTTCATCCTCAGGTCCTCACCGCCGTCGCTCTCTTCCTCGATAGTGAAAGGAGGGGTCACGCTTTTATTCAAGACCTCTATGGCTTCCACTTTGATTTCAATGTCGCCGGTTGCCATCTTGGCGTTTTTAGCCTGACGCTCAACCACTTCGCCCTTTACCTGGATCACGAATTCACGTCCCAGGGAGGTGGCTTTTTCGACCAGCTCTGCGGGGGCATCGGACTCCACCACCAGCTGAGTGATGCCGTAACGGTCCCTAAGGTCGATGAATGTCATGCCGCCAAGTTTGCGGGCCTTCTGGACCCATCCTGCAAGGGTAACCTGCTGCCCTTTGTTCTCTATGCGGAGCTCTCCGCAAGTGTGTGTTCTGTACATATTTTCGTTATTGTTATCTCCGAACTTTACTAATCTGCAAATTTAATAAAATTTGTGGAAATTTCCCTATAGGCCGAAAGTATGCTTTTATTGAAGCAGATGCCCCTACCGTAAGTGCCTGATTATAGGGTATATACCGAAATCATGTCTGCGCTGGCGGAGCAGACATGAAACCAGGAAAATGCAGAGTATCAGCGACTTAGGTTGGGTCGAAGCTAGTCTTCGGCGGGAACGCTGAAGGTACCGGCAGGGATTTTGGCACCGACTTTCAGTTCGACAAGTTCGGTGACGGACTCGGATGTCTTTTTCTTGATAAGTTGCTTAAGGGTAAGGCCTTCCCATATCCAAACTGTGATTTTTACTTTGGTCAGAAGCTGCTTTTGTTCGTAGGTGTATACGTGGCAAGTCTTGCCCTTGTACTCTTCGGTGCCTTTGTCTTCGATTTTGAACTGTTTGTAATCCTCGGCTGTGAGGTTTGTCCAGTTCAGGCTGGGACGAGCAGTGGCTTTCTGCGCCTTTCCGTCCATGTTTATCGCCCACATTTCCTCCCCAACCATCAGGATGGTGGCTGTGTATTTACCGAAGTCTCCCATATCCATCTCGGTTGTGGCTTTGTCCTTGTTGCCGTAGTCGTCCCACCACTGGGTGCAGTAGGACTTTTGCTCGCCGGTGGTTGTAACGGTTTTCAAAATGCCGGATTTGACTCCGTATGTTTTCCTCTGGCCGAAAGCCGTGAAAGTGCAAGCAAGAATCAGCGCTATGGCAAATAATTTCTTCATAATCTTTATGTTAGCAGATTGGTTAAGTCTATGAAATCTTCCACCGAAAGCTGCTCCGGACGCTGGGCGAAGACGGGCTTCGACAGGAAATCGGCCAGTTGTTCTTCGCTCCAGCCTTCCCTGTCGGCCTTGGCCCTGGCGAGGGGCTTCAATGGATTACGCATCATTTTGCGCCTCTGGCCGAAAGCCGTTTTAACCACGTTCTTGAAAAGGGCTTCGTCACAGCCCAGAGACGTGCGCGAGTTGCGGGTAAGGCGAATGACGGCGCTTTCCACCTTTGGCGGCGGGGCGAAACATCCGGAGCCGACGGTGAACAGGTATTCGATGTCGTACCAGGCCTGCAGCAGGACACTAAGGATGCCGTAGGTTTTGGTGCCGGGCTTTTCGGCTATACGCTCGGCCACTTCTTTCTGCACCATACCCACCACTTCGGGGATATTGTCCTTATGGTCAAGCACTTTGAAGAAAATCTGGGACGAAATGTTGTAAGGGAAATTGCCGATGACAGCAAAGCTCTCCGGGAAGATTTTCTCAAGTTTCAGCATAAGGAAATCGGCCTCCATCAGGCGCCCCTGCATGCCCTGGAAATGCGACAGCAGGTATTCAACGCTTTCCGAGTCAATTTCGACCAGTTTCAGGTCGATATCTTGCCGCTCCAGCAGATATTGGGTAAGGACTCCCATTCCGGGGCCGATTTCCAGCGTTGGAAGGCCCCCATGAAGGGCGTCGACAATGGCCCTGGCGACCTTCTGGTCTGTCAGGAAGTGCTGGCCCAGGGCTTTTTTGGCACGAACTTCCATTATTTGCTGTTAAGGTTGATGAACGGGAGAGCGTTGGAGCCGTTGTAGGTGGGGAGCTTGCCGTCCCATTTCTCGATTGCGTACTGCTGGACGATGAGGGCGTTGAGCGATGCCGCCACTACTCGGTTGTAGTAGGCTTCGCCGTCGCCCTGGATGCGCTGGGCTTCGGCCTGGCCTTTTGCCTTGGCGATGGCGATTTTGGCTTCGGCTTCGGCCTCTTTCACTTTGTTTTCGGCCTTAAGGGCGTTCTGCACGGCCTCGTTCTTGGCGTTGATGGCGGCTGTCAGGGATGCAGGCGGGTCGATTTTGGTGGTGAATTCCCTGACGATGAAGCCCTCGCGGTTCATGGATTCGTCCAGACGGGCGCGGACTTCGTTCTCGAATTTGGCGCGGTTTGCCATGAGTTCATCCGAGGTGTAATTGTTGGCGCATGTTCTGTAAGCTTCGAATATACAGGTATTTATGTAACCTCTCTCGAGTTCCCGCACCGGCTTCCTGTACTTGACGAATATGTCCACGGCTTTGTTCTCGTCTATCTGGTAGGCGAGGGTCGGCGTCATGGAGAAGATAGCGGCATCTTTAGGGTTAACGGTGAAAGGCTCGTACGTAACACGCTGAATGTAAGTAGGATACTCGAAGATGCTTTCAGTTATGGGGTTATACCACACCCATCCGCGGCAAGTGCCCTCTACGCCGCCCCTTAGAGCAGCATTGGAGCTCCACTTCTTGAACTTGATGCCCACTGATGCGGAATCGATTGTGGTGCAGCACGATGCCATTACAAATACTACGGCCACCGTTACTGCAAGTGAAATCCAGGATGCTTTTGCTACAGTTTTCATGACTTCAATAATTTTCTGCAAGATACGAAAAATAGCGTTTACACGGAATTTTCCCGCCGTTTTTTTTCATGTCGGCGCTGACACGCAGAAATCGGCTTTCGCTATCGGCCTGATACTCAGCGACTTCCTGGTTTCATGTCTGCTCCGCCAGCGCAGACATGAATCTGTGATATTGCTGATTATCAAGATGTTACATCCACCGCTAGAACTGGAAGTAGATGAAACTCTGGAGGTCGGCGGTGATGAATTGGAAGATGAGGACGATGATGGCGACTACGGCGAAGGCCATGACGGGAAGGGGCAGGCGGGAGAAGGCGATGCGGTAGCGGCGCTTGAAACGGTCTGGGAGCCAATGGATTATCATGCCGATGACGAACAGGAGCAGGACGGAGCGGTGCTGCCAGGCCATCTTGGGAACGAGGGAGAGGTCCCAGGCGCTGCCGATCTGGTTCACCATGTTTTTGGCGGTGTTCCAGGCCTGCTCGTTGGCGAGGGCGGGATCAAGGTTGGAGCCGCTTCGGAAGAAGAGGCGGGTAAAGGTGATGAAGACGAAGGTCTGGAAGACGTCCCATGCGTTGGAGAGCCAGCGGACTGCCGGGGGCAGGGGATTCCCGGTCGGGCCGGGAATGACGGGAGATACGCTCGCTTCGCTCGGTATGACAGAAGGGGTGCCGGAAGCAGGGAGATTCCCGGTCGAGCCGGGAAGGACGGGAGATACGCTCGCTTCGCTCGGTATGACAGAAGGGCCGCTGGGCCGGTGCAGGAGGCGGTAGAGCCATTTCACCAGGGTGCCGGCGAGGATGATTAGCATCCAGACCAGGAACATGTTCCAGACAGGGGCGGGGGCGACGAGGGAGAGCACCCAGCAGAGCAAGGTGAAGAAGGCGGCGATGCCCACCTTAAGCCCCATTGAACGCGGGGTCCAGACTTTGTAAATGACCTGGCCGAGGCCGTTGAGGCCGCCCCATATCATGAAATTCCAGCTTGCGCCATGCCACAGACCGCCAAGTAGCATGGTGTTCATGGAGTTGATGTTGGTGGTGATGAGTTTCCGGTCCGAAGGCTTAAGCCAGGCCCACAGGCCGATAGCCCCCGCCACCACGGCAACGCCGAACGCCACCCACCAGCTGCCGCTCAGGAAGCTTCCGATCACAGCCACTGCGCCTATTATGACGAAAGTCGCGGGTGTGGCGTTGCGGTTGCCGCCAAGGGGAATGTACAGATAGTCCCGAAGCCAGCGCGAAAGCGACATGTGCCACCGGCGCCAGAACTGCTGGGTGTTTTCGGCCTTGTAAGGCGAATTGAAGTTCTGCGGCAGGTAGAAGCCCATTAGCATGGCGACGCCGGTTGCTATGTCGGTGTAGCCCGAAAAGTCGGCGTAGACCTGCAGGGAATAGCAGAACAGGGCCGATAAATTCTCGAACCCGCTGTACATCAAGGGATTCTCGAACACCCTGTCGGCGAAGTTCACCGCCAGATAATCGGCCAGAACCAGCTTTTTCACAAGGCCGTTCATTATCCAGAAAACAGCTATGCCGAACCAGCGTCGGCTCAGATTATAAGGCTGGTGAAGCTGCTTTATGAACTCTGAGGCACGGACGATGGGGCCGGCCACGAGCTGGGGGAAAAAGCTCAGATAAAAGCCGAAATCGAGGAAATTCCGCACAGGCTCTATCTTCCGGCGCTTTACATCGACAATATAGCTCACCGCCTGGAAGGTGAAGAAGGATATGCCGACGGGCAGAATGATGGCGTCCACGCTGAAAACGGTCACACCCAGCATGGAATCGATAAATTCGCCAAGGACGTCGTGCACCTCAAGCGACAGGCCGAAAAGCTTGTTCACAAAGTCGATAAGGAAGTAGGCGTACTTGAAATAGGCCAGTATTCCAAGGTCAACCACAACACTCACCCCCGTCAGCAAACTCCGCCACCGCTCCTTCTGTAACTTATGCAACCACCTGGCGGCGAAATAGTTATATACTATCACAAAGACCAGCAGCGCAAGGAAAACGCCGCTTGTCTTGTAATAGAAAAACAGCGACACGGCAAAGAGGAAGCCGTTCCGGAGCAACACCTTAGAATGGAAAAGCGAAAAAACGGCGAAAACCAGCGCGAAGAAAGCCCAGAAATAGAACTGCGTAAACAGCAGCGGGTGGGCCTGGTCGAAGGAGAACAAGTTCACCAAAAAGTCCCGTATGACGCTCCAGATTGTCATCTGATATAGATACCGCGCCCCTCGGAGGAAGGGTTGACGTATGGACTCGCAGGCGAATAGCAGTCCATTATAGCGTCGAAAAGAAGATCGGCCAGAAGGGCATAGCCGGAGGGCGTAAAGTGCACTTTATCAGGCTGGGCAAGGCCGGCCTCCTGCCATTTGGACATGGAGTCGTAGCCGCCCATTATGCCGAACCAGTCCCAGAAAACGCCGGCGCACTCATGCGCAAGCTCCCGCATAGCATCCTGTACAGCCTGTGTGTGCTCATTCACGCGTTTTCCCTTGTACCAGCTGTCGTTGATGCCGGTGAAAAGAATTGCACAGTAAGGATTTACGCGCCTGACCTTGTACATCAGCTCGCGGTAGCGGGACTTGAATCTTGCGACGTCGAAATCGGCCCCTTGGATATCATTGATGCCTATCGAAAAAATCACCAGGTCCGGATTCAGCAGCTTCAGGTCCTCCTCCCACAGGGCGCAACGCAGCCAGGACTGGGTTGAGGCGCCGTTGATGCCAGCTTCGCTGTAGGTAAAACCGTTGCCGGGCTTGTCCAGGTACATGCCGCGAAGCACGAAACGTCCCCTGCCCTCGAATGCAAGGTTAAGCCAATCGACATAATAGGGCAGGTCGAAGTGAAAACGGCCTTCCAGCGCACTCCCGCGAAGGGTATCACGCCCTTGAAGCAGCAGCACCGGCTCCATGTCGCCTTCGCCAAGGACATCGACACTGCGGAAAGTATAGCGATGCTGCATTACGCGGTTCTCCCTGGGCAGAAGATCCACCACCACGCGGGCCGATGTATCGCGCGCCACCACGGCAATGCCGGTGATACCAAGCTCAAGCTCCTGGTTCTTAAGGCAATTGAAGCCTTCCCAGTTGCCGGTGAAGGACGAACTGTAGCCGGAAGGCGTATTGGTCATTGCGGCCGAATAAGGGAAAACCAGTCCCCTGCCGCCGTCCATGCCGTATCTGAGGCTCAGGAAATCGCGCCGGAGCCTGTTGGAAAAGCTGCCGCCCTGCACGTGCGAACCGCCAACTTGAAGCACGCGTACGTTTCCGCCGCCGGTATTTACCAGCGTGTCCAGCTTGCGTAGAAAAAGGTCGAAGGCCGGCGAATTCCCGGCAGGCCTCTCAAGCACGTTCGCCGCCGAATTGTAAAGCGGCGAATACGGTACCCTCCGGCCCCAGGAGAGAGCCCCCACAAACAGAACCAATATGCTGAGGATCAGCCGTTTCATGGACGCATGGCCTTACGTACCCTTTCCGAAGGAAGGGTTTTGCGAAGCTCGTAAAAGTCGTAATAAGTAAGGAGCGATTCCGACAGCGCTTCACCAACCTTCTGCGCCCCTGCAGGCGTAAAATGGATATAGTCCGTACCTGCATAAGGCGGACTGTGCCGTACCCACTGGGCCATGGAATTCTCGCCGCCCATCATGCGGTAGAGGTCCCAGTAGGCAGCGTCGTTCCTTAATGCGGTGGCCTTGAGCGAATCAACCAGTTCCGGAAGGTTCGGCCATGTAACGATGCGCCCGTTAACGCTCTTACCCATGTCGGACGGGCCTATAAACAGGATTCTCGCCTCAGGTGCAGCCTCGTGGAAATACTGTATCTGCCGCGCAATCTGCTCCTGGTACTGCTCAATGACCTTTGTGCTCTTGGCGACGGGCATGTAATTGCCGCCGAACTGCATTATTATCAGCTTAACCCCCATCATGTCCAGGCTTTCGGCCATAAGAGAGGACGAAATGCGGGTGAAAATAGTGCCGGAACAGCCCCTGAGGGGCACGTTGTCCACCGCAACGCCGGCATCTCCGTCGGCACCGATGCCGTATATTTCGGCATTGCCTTGGAA
Organism: uncultured Bacteroidales bacterium; assembly: GCA_946616285.1. Lineage (GTDB taxonomy): Bacteria > Bacteroidota > Bacteroidia > Bacteroidales > UBA932 > Cryptobacteroides. The sequence continues at coordinate 7,579 of CAMOIT010000028.1, forward strand.
CACCAGCGACGCTTTTTGAACCGGACGGGAGAACTGCCAGGTCATCAGCGTGGTGCCGTCAGCGGCGCTTTGGGTGGAAACCTTAGGTTTAAGCGTGTCTGAGACCGCCTTTACCGAAAAACCGCCGGAGGGACGGCCGTAAAGCACCGACACAGTGCTGAAGGTTTTGACGCCTTCGCGGGCCGTTTTGTTCCTGGTGGAACGAAGGTACACAGTGCCGCCGCCGCTGAGCTGAACCACCTGAGCCAGAGGCCCGTAGCGGTTGTGACCGGCCCGCGAAGTGGTTGAATCACCGTACATGGTGTACTGCACGAAACCTCCGCTGGCGTTGCGGGAAATGCTGGCCGAAGGAACATTCCCCAGCGCCGGGAACATGCCGGTTCCGATGCCTCCGAACCTCCCCTGGAGGGCCTCACGCAGATCCTGTGAGATGCGGTCCATCTCTATCTGGGAGTCCCCGTAATGCAGAACCCGCACTGTCTGCCCTTTCGACGACGCCTTTTCCATGCTGCGGAAAACAGGGTCGAAATAGGTATAATCGGCACCCGGAAGGTATATCCTGTCCGGATTCTCGTAGAAGAACTTGCGGTAGTGGGAAAGGGTGTCTTCCTCCATGGCGAAACGGGCCTGGACGGCGTTCAGCACAGAATCCACGTCCACTTTCACCTCCCCCGCATCGCGCACCATGCGCTGGTAGGAGGAAAAACGCAGGTTAAGCGGGCCCAGGTTCACGCCGTCGGCCGGCGTTGCCAGCCACAGCACACCCATAAGGGCGAAAACGCCCACGATGAAAAGGAGGACCTGCCTTGCTTTCATTTCCGGGGCCTACACCTCTGTTGCGGTGGCGAACTCCCCGAGGAAGCGCATGTCGTTCTCGAAATAGTGGCGGAGGTCGTTAACCTGCCATTTGAGCATGGCGATACGTTCCACGCCCATGCCGAATGCGAAGCCGCTGTATTTTTCAGGGTCTATGCCGCTGGCTTTGAGGACGTTGGGATCAACCATGCCGCAGCCCATGATTTCCAGCCAGCCGGTGCCCTTGCAAATATTGCAGCCCTTTCCGTGGCAGATGTTGCAGCTTACGTCAACTTCGGCCGAAGGCTCGGTGAAGGGGAAATAGGACGGGCGCATGCGGATCTGAGTTTCCGGGCCGAACATCTCGCGGGCGAAAAGGAGAATCGCCTGCTTCAGGTCTGCGAAAGTGACGTCCTTGTCGATGTAAAGGCCTTCCACTTGGTGGAAAATGCAGTGAGCGCGGGCCGATATGGCCTCGTTGCGGAAAACGCGGCCGGGGCATACGACGCGGATGGGAAGGGGCTGGCTTTCCATGGTGCGCACCTGCACGGAAGAGGTGTGGGTCCTGAGAAGCAGGGGGTTCAGGTGACCGGTGCTCACGAAGAAGGTGTCCTGCATTTCCCTTGCCGGATGGTTGGGAGGGAAGTTCAGGGCTTCGAACACGTGATAGTCGTCCTCGATTTCTGGGCCTTCCGCCACGTCGTAGCCGAATTTGCGGAATATATCCACAATCTGCTGACGCACTATGGAAACGGGATGGCGGGAGCCAAGCGGGAAGGAGTCCCCGGGCATGGTGAGGTCCTCTTTCGGGGCGAGGCTCACAGCTGCCTGCTCCGCGGCCGCCTTTAGTTCTTCGATGCGTGCGGTGGCGGCTTTCTTAAGCTCGTTAAGTTTCTGGCCGTACTCGCGCTTCATCTCTGCGGGAACGGTGCGGAACTGGTCCATCAGGGCGGTTATCTCGCCTTTTTTACCAAGGAAACGTATGCGGGCTTCTTCGGCCTCTTTCTGGCTTGTGGCCTTAAGCTCTTCAAGTTCTTTGAAAATTTGTTCGATCGCTTCTTTCATGACCTTTTTCGGTTAAGTCTGCAAAGGTAACTATTTTTTGCGTTTATCCCGCGCCTGTTGCGCGCGTTTGCCGCCGGCTTTCCAGTATTTAGCCCATTGTTCCGGGGTGAAAAAGCGCTTGTAGCTTTTGTCTATCTGCTCCATCCACTTGTCCTGGACGCCTATGTACAGGTCTGTGTTCTCCACTTTTGCCACCCGCATGCTCATCAGTTCCTCATTCAGGGCGTTAAGGTCGTGCGTGAGAGTGGAGTCCACATAGAATTCCTGCCAATACTCCAAGTCCAGCAGCGTAGAAAGGCGCTGGACTTCTTTGTCGATATATTCAAGCGTCTGCTTTTCCACATCTTCCTTTGTCTGTGGCGGCTGCTGGGCCGAAGCGAGGACGGGGAACAGGCAAAAAAGGGCCGTCAGATGCAATAAACGATAAAATTTCATATCTTTGTATTCCTGTGTCGAATGACAAAATTACAGAATTAATTGAAAAAGCCCAAAATACGATGAGAAAATCGATACTGACGATGATAACGGTCCTTGCGGCCCTGACAGGTTTTTCCGTGGACTCGAACAGCTGCACCAATGTAATAATTACCCGCGGCGCGTCCAAGGACGGTTCGGTGCTGGTATCTTATGCGGCCGATTCGCACAGCCTTTTCGGCGAGCTGTATTACCACAGGGCTGCGGATTGGAAGGCCGGCTCGATGCTGCAGATTTACGACTGGGACACCAACCGTCCCCTTGCCGAAATCGAGCAGGTTCCCCACACCTTCCAGACCGTGGGCAACATGAACGAGTTCCAGCTCATCATCACCGAAACCACCTGGGGCGGCAGGCCTGAACTGGAGGACAAGAAGGGCGGAATTGACTATGGTTCACTTATTTACATAACCCTTCAAAGGGCAAAGACGGCCCGCGAAGCCATCGACATTATAGTGGACCTCGCCAACACTTACGGCTATGCATCGGAAGGCGAAACCTTCTCGATCGCCGACAAGAACGAAGCCTGGATCATGGAACTCATCGGCAAGGGCATGCGCATCAAAAACGGAGTTAACCTGGACAAGGGCATCGTGTGGGTGGCGCGCCGGATTCCCGACGGGGCTATCTGCGCACATGCCAATCAGGCACGCATCGGCTCCTTCCCCCTGAACGACCCCGACAACTGTCTCTACGCTCCGGACGTTATTTCCTTCGCCCGCAAGAAGGGTTATTTCGACGGCCTGGACAGCGAGTTCAGCTTCAAGAAGGCCTACGGACCAGCCGATGCAGGCACCATACGCGGCTGCGACGCCCGCGCCTGGAGCGCCTTCAACATCCTCACGGACGGCTGGTTCTCCTTCTACGACGAAAACGGCAACCCGGTAACGAGAGATGCATTTTCGTACCTTGATTATGTGATGGGCCGCGACCTGAACGGCGACATTCCCCTCTGGGTTTTCCCCCGCAAGAAAGCCGGCGTCAAGGAACTGGCCGACGTCATGAGGGACCACTTCGAAGGTACGCCTATGGACATGACCCAGGATATCGGCGCAGGCGGAAACGCCCTTCCCTACCGCTGGAGGCCCATGGAGTTCAAGCTGGACGGCAAGACTTATACCAACGAAAGGGCCATCGCCACGCAGCAGACCGGATTCTGGATGGTGGGACAGGCCAGGAACTATGTACCCGACGTGGTCGGTGGAATACTCTGGTTCGGCACGGACGACGCCGCAACATCTTATCTTACACCCATTTACACAAGCACCACGGAGATTCCGGATTGCTTCCGCGAGGGCAACGGCGACCTGCTGCACTACTCCCCCACTTCGTCTTTCTGGATCAACAACCGCATCTCCAACGCCTGCTATAAAATGTACAATGTGATGGCTCCGTACGTACGCGAAAAGGTCGACGCCTTCGAACTGGACCAGATGGAGCGTCGCACTCATTCGGTGGATTCAATGGCTGTTGTGATGTACAACCAGGTGGTGGTGAAGCTGCAGAAGAAGATTTCCTCCGGAAGGGACGTGATGGTGTCGCGCCGGCCTTACGCTAAGATTGTGGACTATGTGACTCAGTACAGCGTGTACACCGCCCAGAACCAGTTCGAGGCCTGGAAACAGCTTGAGGAAGAGCTTCTTGTGAAATACATGGACGGAAACGTGAAGCCCCAGAATCCGGACGGCAGTTTCAAGCACTCAGAATATAGCGAGGGTCAGCCATCTCACATTGAATGGCCCGGATACACCGATCTTTGGAAGGAAACGGTAGTACAGGAACACGGGGAAGTGATACTTCTCCCGGATTCCGAGTAACAACATAAGGGAAAATCTGCTATATTTGCACTCCGACATAAACTTTTAACTAAAAACTATGACCTATCTGTTCTACCTTGTGCCCGCAGCGGCACTGGTCGCTCTTTTTTTCGCCTGGATTTTCTTCAGGCAGATGATGAAAGAAAGTGAAGGTACTCCCACTATGAAGGAGATTGCGCAATACGTGCGCGAGGGAGCCATGGCCTATCTGAAACAGCAGTACAAAGTGGTTATTGTGGTTTTCATAATCCTGGCCATATTGTTTGCCGTCCTGGCTTATGTATTCCATGTCCAGAACCCCTGGGTTCCGTTCGCCTTCCTCACCGGCGGTTTCTTCAGCGGCCTTGCGGGATTCGTGGGAATGAAAACGGCAACTTATGCATCGGCCCGTACAGCCAATGCCACCATGCGCAGCCTGAACTCCGGCCTTAAGATTGCTTTCCGCAGCGGCGCCGTCATGGGCCTCACTGTGGTGGGCCTGGGCCTTCTGGACATTGCCATCTGGTGGAGCGTGCTCAAGATATTCTACGATCCTTCTGAGGCTCAGAACCTGGTGGTGATTACCACTACAATGCTTACCTTCGGCATGGGTGCTTCTACGCAGGCGCTGTTTGCACGTGTCGGCGGCGGCATATATACAAAAGCGGCCGACGTAGGCGCCGATATCGTGGGCAAAGTGGAGCAGGACATCCCCGAGGATGATCCCCGCAACCCCGCCACCATTGCCGACAACGTAGGCGATAACGTGGGCGACGTGGCCGGCATGGGCGCCGACCTTTATGAGAGCTACTGCGGCTCCATCCTTGCCACCATGGCGCTGGGCGCTTCGGCCTTCTTCGGCGACGGCACTGCAGTGCAGATGAGGGCTATCCTGGCCCCTATGGTGATTGCCGCTATCGGCGTGGTGCTTTCTATTTTAGGTATTTACGTCGTGCGCACCAAGGAAGGCGCCAACCTTCAGGACCTGCTGGGCTCCCTGAGCCGCGGCACCAACCTGGCGGCCATCCTCATTGCCGTGCTCGCTTTCGGCGTGTTCTACATGCTTGGCTTCCCCAACTGGTGGCAGCTGGCCCTGAGCGTCGTAAGCGGCCTTGTTTCGGGCGTTATCATCGGCAAGATTACCGAGTACTATACTTCATATTCATATAAGCCCACGCAGAAGCTGGCCGAAAGCTCGCAGACCGGTTCCGCAACTGTTATCATCAACGGTGTGGGTCTTGGAATGCGCTCCACCGCCGTTCCGGTGGTTACTATTGCCGTGGCCATCATCCTGGCTTACGGCTTTGCTACTGGCTTCCACTTCGGCGTAAGCACCCTTAGCATGGGCCTGTACGGCATTTCCATCGCAGCCGTGGGCATGCTTTCCACGCTGGGAATCACCCTTGCCACCGACGCTTACGGTCCCATCGCGGACAACGCCGGCGGCAATGCACAGATGTCGGAGCTGGATCCTTCGGTCCGTAAAAAGACCGACATCCTGGACTCCCTGGGCAACACCACAGCCGCCACCGGAAAGGGCTTTGCAATCGGCTCCGCAGCACTTACCGCGCTGGCTCTGCTGGCTTCGTACATCGAAGAGCTTAAGATAGGCTTCGGCCACCTTGCCGCAAAGGGCGGCGAAATGGCTTCCGAGTATCTGCGCCTTGCGCACGGCAGCATCACCGACATCGTGGAGCATTACGACATCACCCTGATGAACCCCATGGTGCTTGTGGGTGTTTTCGTAGGGTCGATGATGGCCTTCCTCTTCTGCGGCCTTACCATGAACGCCGTGGGCCGCGCCGCTTCCAAGATGGTTGTGGAGGTACGCCGCCAGTTCCGCGAGATAGCCGGCATCCTGGAAGGAAAGCAGCGCCCGGACTACACCTCCTGCGTACGCATTTCCACCAAAGCTGCCCAGCACGAGATGATCTTCCCTTCGCTCCTTGCCATAATCGTTCCCATGCTGGTAGGCATCCTGCTTGGCCCTGCTGGCGTTATCGGCCTCCTTGCCGGCGGCCTTGGCGCAGGCTTCGTCCTGGCAATCTTCCTTGCCAACTCCGGCGGTGCCTGGGACAATGCCAAGAAGTACGTTGAGGAAGGCAACTTCGGCGGAAAGAACTCCCCCGCCCACCACGCCACCGTAGTAGGCGACACCGTCGGCGATCCCTTCAAAGACACCTCCGGCCCTTCCCTGAACATCCTGATCAAGCTCATGAGCATGGTCTCGATAGTGATGGCTGGTCTCACGGTCATGCTGCACTAAAGTGCGTGCTTAAACTTACCAGCCCTCCTCCGGGAGGGCTTTTTTGTTGGAACGTAATGTACTGATAATTAGGCGCTTCCCGGATTCATGTCTGCTCTATTTGCGCAGACATGAATCCGGGAAGGCGTTGGTTTTGAGGCTATTACGTTTGCGCGAAGTAGGTGCGATTGCCACACACTCCGGAAGTAATTTTATACCTTATAGGGTACAGTTTTAGAATTTTTTACTATATTTGCACCCGATAAGGTATAATATCATGGAAACATTATCGGCACATATTAAGCAGAAAAGAAGAAAATATGGCCTTTCGCAGGTGGAGCTGGCGGAAAGGGCCGGGGTGGGACTTAGGTTTGTCAGGGAAATGGAGCAGGGCAAGGATACCCTCAGGATGGATAAGGTGAATTGTGTCCTGTCATTGTTCGGAGAATCCCTTGGACCGGTAAAAATTGAAATGTAATGAGACAGGCAGCTATTTACGTTCAGGATTCCTTCTGCGGCGTCATGACCGAAAACGAAGAAGGCTTTCATTTCCGCTATGATCAGGCATACTTGAATCGGCCGGAAAGCCTGCCCGTCAGTCCGACTATGCCGCTGACGGAGGCGCCTTATGAAAAAGAAATCATGTTTCCGGTTTTCGACGGCCTTATTCCGGAAGGATGGCTTTTGGACATCGCCTCAAAATCGTGGAAGATTGACCCGCGTGACAGAATGGGGCTTCTACTTGCCTGTTGCAAGGACTGTATTGGTGATATCAGCGTAAAACCTTTGGCCGATGTGTAAGTGTCTGTACTGTTACGGGGAACTCGAACCCGGGACGATAGATTTTCATCCTTCCTGCGCAAGGAAGTTTTTCGGGTCGGCCAACGTCCCCGTTATGCCATATACCAGGGACAACATGTCCGAACTTGCGGGGCAGGTCATCCTCACAAGCGCATCGGTAACAGGTGTTCAGGCCAAAATGTCCCTGGATGTGAACCGTGGCGGAAAGAATGAGCCGGCAAAGTTTACTATTGTGGGCTTATGGGGGAAATACATTTTCAAGCCGCAAAGTTCTGTATACCGTAATCTTCCCGAACTTGAGGACCTTACAATGAAAATGGCGGAAGTCGCCGGGATACGAACAGCTCCACACTCGCTAATCCGCCTCAAGGACGGGGAACTTGGATATATCACCAAGCGTCTGGACAGGGATGCCCAGGGTCGAAAAATATCCATGCTGGACATGTGTCAGCTCACAAATCGCCTCACCGAGCACAAATATTTCGGCACTTATGGGCAGCTTGCCGAAACGGTAAAAAAGCACTCTTCTGCACCGATGCTGGATGTTCAGCGCTTCTGGGAGATTGTCCTTTTCAGCTGGATTACCGGCAACTCTGATATGCACTGCAAGAACTTCTCCCTCCTGGATACGGGGAAAAGGGAATACATCCTGTCTCCGGCCTATGACCTCCTTGCCGTACTCCTTGCAAACCCTTCCGACACCGAGGAAATGGCAATGGCCTTTACTGTCGACGGCCTGAAATCCGGCTTCGACGGCGGTACATTCATGTTGGCCATGGAAGAATCAGGCATCAGGGCCGATACAGCCACCAAGATTATCCATCGCATGAAGACACACCTGGAAGAATGGGAGAAACTGATAGCTATTTCCTTCCTTCCCGAAAAGACAAAGACTGCATACAAGTCCCTCCTTCGTGATAGGCTCTCAAGACTATAAATGCAAGTCTATTATACGCTCCGAACCTAAGGTGCTAACAATCAACCACTTCCTGGTTTTATGTCTGTTCTTTTTGCGCAGACATGGATTCGAGAAGGAGTTGATTATGAGCCCGTTACCTTGTTAATGCTAAGATGAAAAGATCTTTGTGCGGGCATTCTTTAGTGCGCAGATCGTTAACCAACCGGTTTTTCTTCACGTAAACATTAGCAGTTGATATTCCTGTCAGGAGCGATATTGTTGATGCCGGAAAGCCAGCCATTTGATAACACGCAAATCGATACTCCTCTTCTGATATCGGGATTTCCATTCTGAAGAGAGTCATTGCATCGGACAAATTGCTATTCACATCTTTTTCTAACTGCCTGTAAGTACGTAAATCGGTGCTGATAAACCCGGCAAGGTCCTGTACTTCTTTGTATACTTTCTCTCGTGAGTTTTTCATTCCTGAAGTAGAATAGTAGGTTTCGGCAATGCGTGCTATTTTGGTAAACTTCTTTTTGTAAACGGAGATATATTGTTCTCTAGCCTTCCTCAACTCTTCTTGAAGGGTCTCATTTCTTGAATCCGCCGACTTTAATTGGGAAGACATGTCTTCATAAGCTGCAATTAGGGATTCCTCTTTTTGTCGACGTTTTAGCGCCATGTTTGAGGTGAATGCCAAAAACAATATCAAAAGCATCGTAAAACAGACGGACATGAGAGCAATTACCCCCAGCCTCTGTTCGGACTTAAGCCGATACAACTCACTATTCTGGCTCTGGTATTCCCGCTGTGTTTTAATGATTGATTGTTCAATCGTTAAGTTTACGACAGAGTCTTGATACTCGACCAAATCCTCAAGCTTGTCAATAGCTTCGGCTAAATCCTTCTTTTTCTTGCTTATCAAATAGCCATATTGCAGATAAGTCTCTTTTGCGGCGGGAATTGCAGACAATGTCCTCATTATTGATTCCGACTGCGAATCTTCGCCTGTCATGTAGAGTGCGTAGGCATACGCGCCTGCTTGCTTCAATGTTATAGGATGCCGAAATACAGTTGAACTTTTTTTAAACAGGTCCACGGATTCTGCATAGTTATCTTGAAGAGCCTGTGATTTAGCATATATTGACATCGCCAGGCCTATGCTTGTAGTGTCTGCCTCAGGATTATTAATGACCGACAGGAACACAGAATCAGCTTTTGACAAGGCTTTAAGTGCGAAATAATTGTTACCCACCCGTACAGACGCTATAATTGCCTGGCGATTCTCTCCTATTTCTTTGAATGCCTTTTCCCCAAGAATAGATTCATTCAAAGCTTCCGTATTGTTTAGCGTTTGGTTATAAATATTCGCCGCCTCCATGTGAACGAGCCCTTTATAATATGGCTCATTAGCTTTTGGGAGAAGTTCACGCGCCCGTGCCAGGGAAACTATGGCATTGTTGAAGTCCTTGGCATTATCCTGTACTCGTGAGAGGTAGTACCAACTGAGCATGCGATGTTTTTGGGGGCCATATTTTTCGTAATATCTGCATGCTACACTGGCAAGCGAATCGGAAGTAATGTCACGAAAAGTTTTGTCGAAGGCCATGGATTTAAGAAGTGCGAATTCTGCTCTTTCCCGGCCATCGGGAAAATCATCAAGACCATAGCGATCAAGAATTACCACAGCGCTGTCCGGCTTTTCTTTGATATAGCCCCAAATAGAATGTATTTCCCGGTCTTGTTGCCTGTGACATGACATAAACGGTATCAACAGCAACAGTAATAATGATTGGATGATGCGTTTCATGCTCCAAAAGTACTAAAAAATTACGATAACAGGCACAAAAAACACCATTGTAAGATTGTTGTTTTGCGAGATTTTGCTGATGGTTTTCAACTTACTGAAATACAATTATTTACCAAATAATCGCAGGGGCGTTTTGTAAGGTAAAAAAACAAAATTAAACACGGGTCGGAGCCCGATCGTTAGTACCTTTGCAGAAAATCAACACTAAAAATTTCAACGATGCTAAAGGGGCGTTTCTGGCCGATTCCATTTTTCCAGATCGAGAACGCAAATTGTAACCTCTCAAAACAAACATAAATTGACAATCAATGAGTTCGCACCAAAAATTGTAACCATGTTTCTTTTGTGTTTTTGTTTCCAACTATTTACCTTTGCAAAAGCTAATCAAAACTCGTTTGCCTATGAAACACTTTCATGTATTGTTGCTGTCCCTGTTGACGTTGGGGGCCTGTGATGATGATACTGATCCGATTGTTCCAAAAGAATATTATGAAAATTTTTATGGAACTGTCGGGACGGGTTTATCAGCTATGACTGTGGCGGTGCAGTTTTATTATGCATCGACACCTCCAAGTGGTCACTTTATCTATGGACAAGGAGAATCACTGTCACTTGAAAAGATGGAGACGATAAATTTTGGGTTTGATGTTCAAGATGACCCGCGTACCTTTTATGTCCAGGATACCGTTTATATGCAAAGTAAACACATCGGGAACAATAGCTTACATCTGTCCTGGACGGGGAGCTTAGGGGCCTTATGGGATGCCGAATCGGGGCCTTGCGGCTGGCCGCATGAAATCACATTACAAAAAGTCGAAGAATAGGCCAGTATGTGGTTTCTTACCATTTACCTTTGCAAAAGCTAATCAAAACTCATTTGCCTATGAAACACTTTCATGTATTATTGCTGGCCATAGTTGTTGCGGCCTCATGCGCCAAGACACCGGAGGAGGTGCTCCCGACGTGCAAGATTTATCCGCTGGATCACTATACTGAAAATGCCGATATTCGCGTTTTTATAGGTTCTTACAATTATTTTAGTTTTACTGTAAGCCTTGCGGCAGATCCAAACGATAAATGGGATTCTGCTTGGGAAACGCTTCATAAGACGTCCGCCACTGTCGAAGCTATGGAAAAATCAATATCGGCCGGCATAGGCAGTTCCAATGCCGAATACACGGAAAAAGGAATCGAAGTCGCATACGGCAAGATCATATCGCCGGTAAGCATCAAGGCCAGCATCGAAATAGGAGGAAGGGCTCCCGGCGAAGAGCTGAATGACCTCTTTGATGTAATCCCCGTGGCGGAGATTTCCTTCCCGGCAATGGAAGTCACCAAACTGTATGGTTCCGACGAAAAGGTGGTATCATCGGCATTCTTCAAGGACGGGACAGCCTGGCACCAGCCCGGAGGCGCAGGCCTTGCCTTCCGCCCAAGAGTTAAGATCCAATTCCCATATAGCGGTGATGGCAGTGCAATTAGGAGTTGTGATGTAACGCTGACCGTTGATTTCAGCCTTGATGGGTACGATCGTAATATGTCGCCATCGACCCTGCATGTACATTGCGAAGATACTTTTACAGCTTATGAAGGCATGTAATTCGGTCCTGTCGGAAAAAAACGCCGAAGCCATACTCTTTGAAGGTATATTTACCGGTAGATAAGGCGAAATTAAATCCCTGACAATCAACCACTTCCCGGATGTATGTCTGTTCTTTTTGCGCAGACATGAATCCGGGAAGGCGTTGATTATGAGGCTGTTACGTTCGCGGCTAGAGCAGCCAGAGCAGCCGGAGCGGCCAGAGCCGCCAACCCTTAGCTTACCACCACTTCTCCGCCAACTACGTCTACGGTGACGGCGGCGCCGCGGCTGATGCGGCCTTCCAGGATGTTGCGGGCCAGGAGGTTTACCAGTTCCCTCTGCATGAGGCGCTTGATGGGACGGGCGCCGTAGGAAGGGTCGTAGCCGTGCTCCACCATGTGGTCTTCGAAGGCCGGGGTAAAGGTTAGGGTTATACCGCTGTCTTCCAGGTGTTTACGGAGTTCGTTTTCCTGGATATGGAGGATTTCGCGGATATCGGCCTTGGTAAGAGGGTCGAACATTATTATCTCGTCGATACGGTTCAGGAACTCCGGACGGACGGTCATCTTCAGGACGTCCAGGACCTTGCCTGCGCATTCGTCCAGCATGGTGCGGCGGTTCGCAATTGCCTGCATGTCAAGGCCTGAGACTTCCGGAAGGCGTTCCATGTAGCTTTGGATGATGTCGGCCCCGGCGTTGGAGGTCATGATCAGGATGGTGTTCTTGAAGTCCACCGTCCGGCCCTTGTTGT
>CAMOIT010000029.1 GCA_946616285.1 uncultured Bacteroidales bacterium
CCAGTTGTCAGAGTATCCCAACCGCTTGTAATCCTGAAGGGACTGCTGGATGCCCCGTTCCGGGTCCTGCATCTGGTGAATCCTTTCGGCACCCACTTGAGCAAGCCAGCGCTTGAATGGTTCTGCCTTCTTGGAGGGAATGGACTGGATGATGCGGAACATTCCCTCCAGATTGGCAAAATTCTCTTTCTGAGGGCCTCCAGGGGTGCGTACGACAAGGGGGTGGACAATTTGTCCCCACCCTTTGGCAAGTTCCGGTTCTCGGCGCCTCATCTTGGAAATGTAATCTTTGGGATCTTTAGCGTCGGCCAGTACCAGGACTACATCTTTGATAGAGAAATACCATTTCTCCTCGCTCTCAATCCAAATAGTCCGGACTTTCTGGTCCTCAAACAATTGTATTTTCTCTATATCAGACATAGCCTTAGCGTTTTCTGCAAAGATAATTCAAACGGAGGCCTAATGCAAATCTTTGCAAGGTTAAAAAGATTGTTTCATTTCGCAAAATGCGAAACAATATGGGAAGTCTGAGGGTAATAAATAGACAGAAAAAGCCAAGGCAAAACCCCGGCTTATTTCTATAACTATTTGATTATCAAATCAATATTCTTCCTCATTCCACATGAAGTCTTCCTTGGTGGGGTAGTCCGGCCAGATGTCTTCGATTGATTCGTAGATGTCGGTGTCGTCGTCCAGTTCTTCAAGGTTTTCGATGACTTCTTCGGGGGCGCAGGTGCGGGTTGCGTAGTCTATGAGCTCTTCTTTTGTTGCGGGCCAGGGTGCATCGTCAAGGCTGCTGGCAAGTTCGAGGGTCCAAAACATGTTTATTGTCTTTTAATTGTTAATTATCAAGTGTTTAGGGGAGCGGTGCTCCGTTTGGGGCTGCAAAGATAGGCAAAAAAATTATATAATGAATTTTTTTTGTTAATTTTGCAGTCCAAAATTACGTAAGTTATTGCTGCAAAGTGTATACCATGGCATACAGGAAGATTGAACAGTACGACGAAAACACCACCCAGGAGATTGCAGGGCACATTAAGGCAATCCTGAATCTGCTGGGGGAGGATGTGGAACGCGAAGGCCTTCAGAAGACTCCCGAGCGCGTGGCAAAGGCCATGCAGTTCCTCACTCAGGGCTATTTTCAGGATGGTGAAGCCATCGTCAAGAGCGCCCTTTTCCAGGAGCCCTACAATCACATGGTCATCGTAAAGGACATCGAGCTCTTCTCCCTGTGCGAGCATCACATGCTGCCTTTCATCGGCAAGGCTCATGTGGCATACATTCCCAAGGGGGAGATTACGGGTCTAAGCAAGATTGCGCGCGTGGTCGAAACTTATGCCCGTCGCCTTCAGGTTCAGGAAAGGCTCACCGAACAAATCCGCGACTGCATCCAGGAGTCGCTGCATCCGCTGGGCGTGGCCGTAGTCATAGAGGCTATGCACACCTGCATGTCCATGAGGGGAGTGCAGAAGTCCAATGCGATAACAACTACATCGGCCTTTTCAGGCATTTTCCTCAAAAGTGACAAAACCCGCAACGAGTTCCTGAAGCTTATAGAAAAATAAATAAGGTGGTGCCTTGAAAGCACCACCTTATTTTTAAGCCTGCAGCATCTTTTGGCTTCTGGCAACAAACTCCGCCAGCGCTTTCCCCTTTAGCATGCCGTTGGATAGCAGCGCCAGGTCCACAATCTGGTGCAAAAGGTCGTTTCCTGAGGCGAAGGCTTCAACGTCGGCCTTGTGAGCGCGCCGCACTTCTTCGCGTGCCTCGCGTGCCTTGGTTTTTTCCTCTTCGGGAGCGTCGGAGGGTGCTTCTGCCGGGAGCTCTGCTTGAGGAGCAACGTCGGAAAGCTTTGATGCCCAAATCTTTGCAATCAGCGGATTCTCCATGTTCACGACGATGTTGTAACTCTCCGGCATGGAGCCGTAGAAGTTCATTCCGCCGCCAAGGGCGCTCATCTCGCGGTAACGGCGCATGAATTCGTTCTGGGTAATCAGAACCGGTGCGCCATCGGCCCCAAGATTATCGCCGGTCACAAAGTAGTCGTTGCCGGCGGGAAGCACTGCCTTGAAGAGGTTCTCAAGGTCGTAGCGCTCGTCTTCCTTCATCTCGGGTTTGATTTTGTCCTCCTTGGGAATCAGGTTTTCCACTGCGTCGGAGTCCACGCGGGCGAAGCGCACGTCGGTGAGCTTCTGCTCCAGCAGGTTCACATAATGGGAGTCAAGTTCGCAATCCATCAGGAGCACGTCGTAGCCTTTGTCCTTGGCAGCCTGGATGAATGCGTACTGGTCTTCGGCCTTGGTCGCGTAAAGGTACACCAGCTTCTTGTCTTTGTCGGTCTGGTTGCCTTCAACTGCAGTTTTATACTCGTCGAAGGAGAAATACTTGCCGTCGGTGTTCTTGAGCAGCGCAAACTTCAGAGCCCTTTCGCAGAACTTTTCGTCCGACAGCATGCCGTACTCGATGAACAGCTTCAGGTTGTCCCATTTTTCTTCCAGCTGCTGCCTTTCCTCCTTGAAGATGCTCTCCAGGCGGTCGGCCACTTTCTTTGTGATATAGGTCGAAATCTTCTTTACCGCCGCATCGCTCTGCAGGTAGCTGCGGGAAACGTTCAGCGGAATGTCCGGCGAGTCGATGACGCCATGAAGCAGTGTCATGAAATCCGGGACGATGTTGTCCACGTGGTCCGTCACGAACATCTGGTTGCAGTAGAGGGAAATCTTGTTGCGCTCCACGGCAACGCGGTCCTTGAGTTTCGGGAAGTAAAGGATGCCGGTCAGGTTGAAAGGATAATCCACGTTCAGATGGATCCAGAACAACGGCTCCTCGTTCATCGGGAAGAGCTTGCGGTAGAAGGCAAGATAATCTTCGTCCTTTAGCTCCGACGGGGCCTTGGTCCAAAGCGGTTCCGTGTCGTTGATGACCTTGTCCTTGTCGGTGTCCACATACTTTCCGTCCTTCCATTCCTGCTCCTTGCCGAAAACGATGGGCACGGGCATGAACTTGCAGTATTTCTGCAGAAGGCCTTCGATGCGGGCTTTTTCGGCATATTCGGCCGAATCGTCGTCCAGGAAAAGGGTGATTATGGTGCCGCGCCCGGCCTTGTCGCACTCTTCCAAGGTGTATTCCGGCGACCCGTCGCAGCTCCACTTCACGGCCTTGGCGCCATCCTTCCAGGAAAGCGTTTCGATGGTGACCTTCTTCGCTACCATGAAGGCGCTGTAGAAGCCCAGGCCGAAGTGGCCGATGATGTTCTGGATCTGGTCCTTGTACTTCTCCAGGAACTCTCCGGCGCTTGAAAAAGCAATCTGGTTGATGTACTTGTCAACCTCTTCTTCGGTCATGCCGATACCTTCGTCAATCACCTTAAGGGTCTTGGCCTTTTCGTCCAGTTCGATGCGGACCTTAAGGTCGCCGAGTTCCTCCTTGCAGTCACCGGATGCCGCAAGGGCCTTCATCTTCTGCGTGGCGTCAACTGCATTTGCCACAAGCTCACGGAGGAAAATCTCGTGGTCGCTGTACAAAAACTGTTTGATGACCGGGAAAATGTTCTCGGTGGTTACTCCAATCTGTCCTTTCTGTGCCATATTCTAATGCTTTTTGTTTCTTAATGAGATTCCGGATCAAGTCCGGAATGACAAAATAACCGGCCCTTTGCGGGACCGGCTATGGAATGTCAAATTATGAGCCAGGCCTGTAAGGCTGACAAATTGGCAGAATTACTTGTACAGGAATCTCCTGATGGACATCTTCGGGGTTTTCTCGAAAGGCTTGTCCACCAGTTCTACCTTGGCAATCTGGCTGTAGCTGGGGAGAAAGCGGTTTGATCCCAGGCGGATATTTTCAGGAATTTCGGCCTTGGCTTCGTGGTCCAGGAGGGACTTGGCGATTGCCTGTTCGTCGAGGAATACGAGTGCGACGAGCTTGCCGCCACGTTCCACAACAACGCTTTCCTGTACGAAGGGCTGGTTGTTCACCACCACTTCGATTTCTTCCGGATAGATGTTCTGGCCGGAAGAGCTCAGAATCATGTTCTTGGAACGGCCGCGGATGAAGATGTTGCCGTTGGCATCCATTATGCCCAGGTCTCCGGTGCGCAGCCAACCGTCTTCGGTGAAGGCATTGGCCGTGGCTTCCGGGTTCTTGAAATAGCCCATGGTGATGTTGTCGCCTTTGGCCTGAATTTCACCTACCACATGCTGAGGGTCTTCCGAATCGATGCGGATTTCCGTGATATCCACTGCGCGGCCGCAGGAACCGGGAATGTAGGTACGCCAGGGGGCGTATGCCATCAGCGGGCAGCCCTCTGTCATGCCGTAACCGACGGTATAAGGGAATTTGATTTTCTTGAACAGACGCTCTGCTTCCGGATTCAGTGCGGCGCCGCCCATGATAAATTCCTGTACCTTGCCGCCGAAGGCCTCGTACAGGCTATCTTTTACCTTCTTATAAATAATGGTGTTGATACCGGGAATCTTGGTGAGGATTTTCATGGAAGGCTTGTCCATGACGGGCTTGAGCTTGCTCTTGTAGATTTTCTCCATGACCAGCGGGACGGTGACCAGCAGGTAAGGTTTTACTTCGTAAAAAGCCTTGAGCAGGCTGGCCGGAGTGGGAGCCTTGCCCAGCCAATAAATGGATGTGCCGTTGCACAGAGGGTAAATGAACTCAATCACAAGGCCGTACATGTGGGCCATAGGGAGCATGGAAACGATCTTGTCTCCGGCCGGCATGTAGCGCTGGTCGAAGTCCACGTTGGCGCTGAAGTTACGGTAGGTGAGCATCACGCCCTTAGGGTCGCCTGTGGAACCTGAGGTATAGTTGATGGTGGACAGGTCGTCCCAGTTGTCGGTGGGGAAGTGAACGTCGTCCGGGCCGAAACCGTTGGGATACTTCTCCGCAAAGAGTTTGTCCAGATTGTCCACTGCCTCCTGGATTTTGGCATCCCTGCAGAAGAGCACCTTCCAGGTGTCCACGTCGAAGACAACCTTGAGGGCGGGCATTTTCTCAGGGTTCATCTTGGCCCAGCGGGCTGAGTTGGTAAACAGGGCGATGCTTTCCGAATGGTTCACAAGGCCCATTACGCTTTCGGGGGTGAAGTCCGCCAGGATGGGGACGATAACGGTTTCGTATGTGTTTACGGCCAGATAGGCGAAACCCCACTTGGCACCGTTGTTGGCGCAAAGGGCGATTTTGTCACCTTTCTTGAAGCCGGCTTTTTCGAATACAATGTGGAAACGGGCGATGTCCGTTGCCATCTGGGCATAAGTGAAAGACTCTCCGCCGATGGTGTTGAGGGCGGGCTTGTCCCAGAATTTTTTGGTAGCGTCCTGCAGGCGCTGGAGATAGTGAGGATATTGCTTTTCCATAAAGCTGGGGTTAAGGTTTCGTATCAAACGTACAAATATAGCAATTTTTCGGCAAAAAACGATTTAGCCGAAAGGGTTATTGTCTTTTAATTATGCAGGACACGCTGTTTACACAAAAACCCCACTTTTTGCGTAAACAGCGTGACCGGAGTAACGGGATTTACGCAAAAACGGCCGTTTTTGTGTAAATAGCGTGTCCAGGGTTTAGAACCCAGCGGGATAATTCATGGTGATGCAGTGGAGACCGCCGTGGCCGGAGAGAAGGGCACGGCAGTCCACTACCGAGACCTCACGGTCAGGGAATACCGCCTGAAGCCTTTCACGGGCTATTTCGTCCGAAGGCTGTGCAGAGCCAGGTATCAGAACAGCGCCGTTAATGATAAGGAAATTTGCATACGATGCAGGAAGCGGATAGCCTTCCAGCCACATCTGTTCGGGAAGCGGCAGAGGGACAAGCCTGTAAGGCTTTCCATCAAGGGTGCGGAAAGACTTAAGCTGCTCCTCCATGGCTTTCAAGGGCTCGTGGTTTGGATTCGAAGGATCCTCGCAAACTGAGTATGCAATGGTGTCCGGCGAACAGAAGCGGGCCAGAATGTCCACATGGCTGTCGGTGTCGTCTCCTTCGATTGTACCATGGTCCAGCCAAAGTATGCGTTTAAGGCCAAAAGCATCTTTAAGCTTTTCCTCTATCTGCGACTGTGAAAGGTACTCGTTGCGATTGAGCGAACACAGGCACTCTGAAGTGGCCATGAGGGTGCCCAGGCCATCGGTATCGATGGAGCCGCCTTCAAGGACGAAGGGGCGCATGTCAACGTACTCGACTTCGGGAGAGAATGCTCCCTTGCCGTAGATTGTACGCGTTATCTGGTTGTCAAGGTCCGATCCGAACTTAAGTCCCCAGCCGTTGAAAACGAAATCCAGTATGCGCTTTTCGCCATTGTTTCCGACAAGCGATATGGCGCCATGGTCCCTGGCCCAGGTGTCGTTGATGGGACTCTCCACAAAACGTATGGGAAGACCGGAAGGGTCAATACCTCTTTCCGACATATCCTGGAGGCATTCTTTGACATCACGGCAAACGATGAGCAATGCCTCGTAGCGTGTAATGGCGCGGGCAATCTGAACGTAACAGTCAAGGACTTTGGGAAGCTCATACCACGCTGTGTCTTCGTGCGGCCAGGTCAGCTGCACGAAGCCCTGTTTTTCCCATTCGGCCGGAAGTCTCATTTCCCGAATCGTTTCAAAAGTATATCGTAGGCGTCTATGCGACGGTCCCTGAGGAAAGGCCAGCCGCGGCGAACATATTCGCTTTGGGCGAGGTCTATCTCTACCACGTGCACGCCTTCTTCAGACTTTTCGAACTCTGTAAGAAGTTCACCCTGGGCACCTGTAGCGAAGGAATGACCCCAGAAATCGATTCCGGTGGAATGGCCTGTGGGATCGGGTTCCACGCCTGTACGGTTAACGGTAATCACGGGCAGGCCGTTGGCTACACTATGCCCCCTCTGGACAAGCTGCCAGGCCTGACGCTGCTGAGCCTGTTCCCAGTCGGGATCTGTAGGGACACCGCCGATAGCCGTGGGGTAAATGAGCATCTGGGCTCCGTTAAGGGCCATTGCACGGGCGGCTTCGGGGTACCACTGGTCCCAGCATACCAGAACGCCAAGCGTGCCTACGGATGTCTTTATAGGCTCGAAACCCATATCTCCGGGAGTGAAGTAAAACTTTTCGTAGAACAGAGGATCGTCCGGGATGTGCATCTTACGGTACTTTCCGGCGATGGTGCCGTCCTTCTCGATAACCACGGCGGTGTTGTGGTACAGCCCGGGGGCTCTGCGTTCAAACAGAGACAACACCAGAACTATTCCAAGTTCCTTTGCAAGAGCGCCGAAAATCTCGGTGGAGGGGCCTGGAATAGGTTCGGCCAGGTCGCACAGGCGGGCGTTTTCCTCCTGGCAGAAGTAAAGGCTGTTGTGAAGTTCCTGAAGAACCACAAGCTGTGCGCCCTGGGCGGCGGCTTCGCGGATATGTCCCTGAAGGCGGGCGACATTGCCTGCAATGTCTTCTGTGCAGTGCTGCTGCACCATTCCTATCTTTAAAGTACTCATTTGTAACGCGAAAATTGCCGGAGTTCGTTGTCGGCCTTTATTTTATCGATGATTGCACATACCAGGCGGAAGGTCCTGGAGTCCTTGGTGTAAGATGCCGGGGTAATGAAGTTCACGCGGCCCTGTCGGAGGAGCTTCTGCGCAGTTTCCTTCTTCTTCGGGCGCGAAGGGTCGAAAACCGCAATGGCATTGCCGCCGAACATGGTAACCAGCTTCATGGAAGGCACATCCGTGTCCCCGTCCCCGAAGTATATCATGTTGGTGAAGGGAATGCGCTTGGCGTCGTCGGCCCAGGATTCGTTCACACGCTGGGCGTCGCGCGATGAGAATATGCCTTTCTGTATTTTAAAAAGGTACTGGGTTTTTGCGGTGTAGTCCACTGCTATGCCGGGCCATTCGGCTTCGCCTTTTTCGTCGTAGATGAAGCTGCCGGCGAAGACATGCTTGAACGCCTTGGCAATGGGGGAACCTTCAATAATTTCCGTAAGGCCCGACGAATTGATGTAATGCTCAATGATTACACCGTGCGCCTTGCCGTATTCGTCCACGTTGCGGAACCATTCGCGCACGCCGTCGTACAGCTTGATATCGGCACCGTAGCGGCGGAAATCCTGCCTGGTGAGCTTGATGCCGTTTTTGCGGGCTTCGTCAAACATCAGCTTCATGTAGGCCAGGATGTTGGACGCGTCCTGCCCCTTGGCAATGCCGTCGCTCTTGGCCCAGAACTCCTCCGGAGTCTGGCCTATGGCCTGAATGAAGCCGAACTCCTGCATGTTGCCGGGCGAAAGGGTGCCGTCGAAGTCGTAAATGAGGGCTATTATGGGTTTTCGTCTCATAGTGTGCAAATATACGAAAAAAAAGGACATCCCCGAAGGAATGTCCTTTATATTAAAGTGTAAAGTAAACTTACTTGAGTTCGATGGTAACTACGCGGTTCTTGGCGGCTCCGTCGAAGAGCTGTACGGTGGAACCGTGGGCTGCAGTCTCGATGTTGCTCTCGCTTGCACCGGCCTTGGTGAGGAAGTCAACCACGGTCTTTACGCGCTGCTCGCTCAGCTGCTGGTTGCGGCGGGCGGTACCGGTCTGCTTGTCGGCGTAGCCGTTGACTACGAGCTTGGTGTCGGCGCTGACTACGTTGCTGCAGAAGTACTCCAGGTGAGCTTTTTCACGCTGGGACATGGTAGCGGAACCACAGTCGAAGTATACGGTGACGGGAGAACCGGGCTTTACGTCAACAGCGGTGAAGGTGCCGTTTTCGTAGAGGTAGGTCTGACCGTTGACGAGGCTGCGGAAAGGAGCGAGCTCGTTTTCGAGGGCAGCGATCTTGTCCTTAAGTTCGGCGTTCTCTTTCTCCAGGGCTGCCACTTTGTCGGCCAGGGCGTTGTACTGTTCGGTGGTGAAAGGAACAGGGATGACAACGGGAGTGACGGAGGAGTGACGGTCGAAGTTGGTCTTGCCGAGGTTGAATGCCAGGCCGATGGTAGCGCCGGGGAAGGCTACGAAGCGGGGAGTGTCGTAGAAAGCTTCTTCGCGGGAGACGATGACTCCGAGGTCCAGGGTGGCGTTGATGCGGTTGCTGATGCGGAGGACGTTCAGGAGGCCGAGGCCGGCAGCATACTCGTTATTGGCGGTTTTTGAGAAAGGATTGATGGTGTTGTCGACACGGAGAAGACCCATGGTTGCGTATGGAACGAAGTTCCAGAAGCGGGTTTCTTTGTAACCACCGATGGTGTTGGAGATGTTCCAGAGGAGGTCACCGTGGAAATAGTTGATGCCGAACTTGTCGCCTGCTTTGACAGCGGGGTGGCTCATGTCGGTTTTGGACTTGTCCCAGAGGCCGTGCCAGCCAATACGCATACCGATGGCGGGAGTCCACCATTTACCGAAATTGATATCGGTGGCCAGACCAATACCGCCCCAGTTGCCGGGCTTTTTGATGGGACGTGCGACGCTGTTGATACCTGCGCCGATGCCGATGAAGGTGTTGTCGAAGGCCTTGTTGGTCTCATAGGGACCACGCACGATCTTACCGTTTTCGTCGCGGTTGGCGTTCTCCTGAGCGTTGGCGCTTACGGAGAAAAGGAGACTTGCTGCTGCAAACGCTCCGAGGATAAATTTGATACCTTTCATAATAAAGTATTGACTTTTAATATATTACGCTTTTATGTGTACCTTTTACGGCTATATACATCTGCAAATGTACAAAATTTTTCGGCCAAGAACAAATTTTAACTAAAATTTTTATATTCACTCCCAAGACATTAACTTTGTGAAAAAAATCGGTCCAATGCAGTTCAGACTCCAGTCACAGTACCAGCCGTCGGGCGATCAGCCGGAAGCAATCGAGCAGATTTGCAGGGCGGTCAGGGACGGCGTTCCCGCCCTTACACTCCTTGGCGTTACGGGTTCGGGTAAGACCTTCACCATGGCAAACGTGATTCAGAAACTGCAGCGCCCGGCCCTTATCCTTAGCCACAACAAAACCCTGGCTGCCCAGCTCTACGGCGAGTTCAAGTCCTTCTTCCCGGACAATGCGGTGGAGTACTTTGTATCGTACTACGACTATTATCAGCCCGAGGCCTACATCCCGCTCACCGATACCTATATAGAAAAGGACCTGAGCATAAACGATAAAATCGACGAACTCAGGGTAAGCGCGGCTTCGGCCCTCATGTCGGGACGAAGGGACGTTATAGTGGTGTCTTCGGTATCCTGCCTGTACGGAATAGGCAATCCGGACGATTTTCACGACCAGACCGTGACTGTCCGCAGAGGCGAAACAATGTCCATGACGCGACTCCTTTACAAGATTGTGGACGCCCTGTACTACCGTACGGAGACAGATTTCAAAAGAGGCTCCTTCCGCGTTAAAGGCGACACGGTGGACATTTTCCTTGGCGGTGCCGATTATGCCGCCCGCATAGAATTCTTCGGGGACGAAGTGGACCGCATCGCCCTCATCGACCCAGTTTCAGGAGCCATTTTCGAAGAACTGGACAAGATAGACCTGTATCCAGCCAAGAATTTTGTCACTTCAAAGGAGAAAGGCGCAAAGGCTGTGAGCCAGATCCAGGACGACCTTGTAAAACAGGTGGAATACTTCGAATCCATAGGCAAGTTCCTGGAAGCAAAGCGCCTGAAGCAGAGGGTAGAGTACGACATCGAGATGATAAAGGAGATGGGCTACTGCCCCGGAGTGGAGAACTATTCCCGCTACTTCGACGGACGTAAGCCCGGACAGCGGCCATTCACCCTGCTGGACTATTTCCCGGACGATTTCCTTGTATTCATTGACGAAAGCCACGTCACACTTCCTCAGATACGCGCCATGTTCGGCGGGGACCACTCCCGCAAGGAGACGCTGGTGGAATACGGCTTCCGCCTGCCCGCCGCCAGCGACAACCGGCCTCTTACCTTCGACGAGTTCGAAAGCGTCACCGGCCAGACCGTCTACGTGAGCGCAACCCCGGCCGATTATGAGCTTAACCGCAGCGAGGGCCTTGTGGTGGAGCAGATAGTGCGCCCGACCGGCCTTCTGGACCCTCCAATCGAAGTTCGGCCCACCAAAAACCAGGTCGATGACCTGATGGAGGAAATCCGCGTCCGAGCCGAAAAAGACGAACGAGTGCTTGTGACAACCCTCACCAAGCGCATGGCCGAGGAACTGGACAGCTACTTCACCAAGACAGGCGTCCGCTGCCGCTATATTCACTCAGACGTGGACACAGCCGAAAGGGTGGAGATAATCGAAGATTTCAAGAATGGTCTTTTCGACGTGCTTATCGGCGTGAACCTCCTCCGCGAAGGCCTTGACATACCCACCGTTTCGCTGGTGGCGATACTTGATGCCGACAAGGAAGGCTTCCTCAGGAGTGGCCGAGCACTTACCCAGACTGCAGGCCGTGCCGCCCGCAACGTGAACGGACTTGTCATAATGTATGCCGACACCATTACGGATTCAATGAGGGATACCATACAGGAAACCGCCCGGAGGCGCGCCAAGCAGCAGGAATACAACAAACTGCACGGAATCACGCCCAGGCAGGTGCAGGTGCGCTCCAACATCCTGATTTCCGAACTTTCCCGCGACAAAGAGGATACCGGCCACATCAGCGGCTTCCTTAATCCGGCCTTGCGCAACAGCGTCACCGGCCATGTGAGCGCCAGGGATTCTGTTTCTGATCCCACTTACGTTCCAACTGCTTCTGAGCTCGGGAAAGGCGACGTATCCGTTGGCCTTGGGCATGATGCCAGGCGCGAGGGGACTTCGGCCTACGTGGACGGCTTCGTCACAGCCGATCTGGCCGCCGTCCTTCAGGATCCCGTAATCCGTTCGATGTCCAGGGAGCAGGTCCAAAAATCGGCCGACGATGCAAAGCGCAAGATGCAAAAAGCGGCCGCGGAACTGGATTTTACCGCAGCCGCCAAGTATCGCGACGAGATGTGGGCACTTCAGGAATACCTGAAAGTCTGGAAAGACTAGCGCAGGGCCTTGATCTTCTCGAAAAGAATCTCCTCGTCACCGGGCGAATAGCCCTGGTGCGTGTACACCATCTTCCCGTTCTTGTCAAACAGGAAAACGTGCGGGCATGAAGTCACCTTCATCGCCCTTGTCAGTTCCTTGTTCACGTCGAAGGAGAAACGGAAGCCGTCCCAACCGCGGCTTCTGACCATAGCCTTGGCTTTCGCAAGAGAGCGGGTGTCGTCGTTGCACACGGCGATGAAGCGGAAAGGGGCTTCCTTCTGCCAATCTGCAAATTGCTCGCTGATGGCGTCCATTTCCTCAAGGCAGTACTTGCAAGTGACAAACCAGAACGATACCACGAAAGGAGTTTTTCCGTCTATCCATGACGACGGTGTCTCTGTCCCCGAGTCTATTGTCTGGAGCGGAACTTCTTTCCAGTCCTGAGCGCCTGCGAAAAGACAGCAGGAAAGGGCGACAATGCTAAGAATCAGCTTTTTCATATTCGTAATCTTTACTTTCATTCAATCCAAGGTACATGGCATTCACGGCTTTTCCTCCGCTGAAAACTATAAGTGCAAGCCTGCCGCTTTCCGGTGCAGGGGAGGTGAAAGTTACCGTTCCTTCCTGTTCCGGAGCCAGCGTCCCCAGGGATTTTCCGGAAACTCCGCCGTCAATGAAACCGCGCAGGACGTCGTTGCAGGTGTAGTTTTCGCCGTAGCCTTCCTGGTATTCCACCCAAATGCCGTCCTCAACGTTTGCAAGAACCATGCTGTAATCTCCGTCAGCCACGCTTTTGACTTTGGCGTTCACCGTTAGCGTTCCGTCGGCGACCGATGATTCGGCTGCAATGCCGCAGGTTTCAGTTTCAAGAGCCTTGTCAATAAACGAGGTGATGAACGAGACGTCGGCCTGTGTGGTAACGCTCTTTTTGTCCCAGTTCATGAAAAGGGTGGGGTATGCGCCAACGCCGAAGGCGGAATTCAGGGCATTGGATTCATCGGCCATAAGCTCGTCCGAATAGTGAACAGCCAGCGTCACTATCCTTCCTGGCCTTTCCTTCAGCGCGTCTTCGATGGCTTCGGCCATGTGAGGGCAGTGCTGGCACCACGTAGCGGTGAATTCCAGCGCAAGTACGCGGTGTAAAAAGACGGTGCTCTCCGGCTCCGGCGTGGGGTCCGGAGGCGTAGGGTCGACAGGAGTTGGCGGGTCCACCGGCTCCGGTTCCGGATCGTCCTTCTGGCCCACGCAGGCGCAGAGAGCAAGGCCCATGGCTAATATTGAGAAAAGCTTTTTCATCCTAAAAATGGTAATTTAACCTGAGTATGGCGCCTGTATATTCCGGCTGCCATCGGCAGACGCCTCCCGAACACACCATTCCGGCCCTCTGGTGGCCATAGGCCAAGGACACCTTGAAACCTGAATGGGTCCACGAGCCTCCGGCTTCGTAGTAGTGCTCTTTTGTGCTGCCGTGATTGTACATATCCTGGACGTGGACGGCCCAGCCGTCGGTTGACGAAAGCTCCAGCGAACCGGCCATCCAGTCCTTGGTAAGTTCCTCCGAATAAAGGTATTGGACCTGAGCCCGGAGGGAAAGCTTTCCGGGGAAACGGTAAACGCCGTCAAGCACGAACACGTTCTGGGCGTTGGTGGCCTTGCGCTGTCCGTGGCTGGGGGAGTTCTCCTGGATGCTCAGGTAAGCTATCGTCTTCAGCCTCTTGTTCCAGCGTTTTTCCACCTGGACATTCAAGTCCCTGTAGCCCATCCTGAGGGTTGTATGGTCCCTGAGGGCCGACGGAAGCGACCAGATATAGCTGCCGTTCACGTGGAACTTCCAGCCGTCAATCCTGTAGAAAAGGTCCAGGCTGCCGCCAAATTCACCCGCCTCGTAAGTGGTATAAGGGTTCAGGCTGGCCAGCATGTAAGAATGCTCCTGGCAAAGGGCCGGGAGGTAATTCATCCCAAGAGGGTCCAGCATGTTCTTTAAACGCCTGACAGTAAGGGCCGAAGAGAACGAACTGGCCGCGAAATGCAATTCCAGCGACTGCGCGTTTCCACCAGGCCTGCCCACATATTCGAATCTGGACGAAAAACCTCCGACGGCAACTCCAGCAAGGGCAGACCAGCTTACTTGCATGGGGCCTCTTCCTTCCGTCGTAAGGGTCTGGTTACCAAGGACTGAAGCCTGCAGCGAAAAGACGCCGATGTTAAGCGAAGCCTCGCCGCCGGTCATAAGCAGCGGTTGATTAAGCCAGGAGGCAGCGAGCCTTGGGCTTGCAGCAAAAGCCTTTATGGAAAACAAATCGTTCTTAGTCCGGAAAGTGGCGCGCAGGCCTCCCAGGGCATTGTTCCACCCAAGGTTTCTGTCTTCCCAGCTCCTGAACAGCACTCCCGTTCCGAACTGTTCGAAAAAGCTTCCTGCGGTGACGCTCCACTGTGCGTCGGTCCATGCGAAGTACAGTCCCGGCAGCTTGAATCCCTTCAGGTCCTGGCTGTAGCCAAGCAGGGGAGTGGGGTAGTATTCGGCCTGAAAGCCTGCTGAAAAGCGGCCTTTGGCGTAGTCCAGCTTGACGTAGTTGTTGGAACGGAAGCTCCAGTCCCTGTACAGTACGGAGTTGGACTCCAGTCCGCCGCTAAGGCTTCCCCAGTCCTTTCCCTGTCCCGCTGCCAGTACAGGCAGCAGGACAAGAGCCGATATCAGGGTAAGACGCTTCATTGTTTGACCACAGTCAGCGGAATAGCTTCACCGGCCTTGGCGCTGGTGCAGTTGTCCACGTAATAGCCGTTGTAATTCTTGCCAACGACTTTCTGGTCGCCGAAGGCGCGCTGCACGTACACCAGTACCCTTAAATTGTCCTTCACGCACTGTGTAGGAACATAGGTGGAGAAATGGAATCTGCTGGACGAGCCGTCATAGGGAATCGATATGTCGTTGCCCCTGATGTCAGTCACCGCAACCCTCGCAATGTCGTTGTGGACGTAGTCTGTATGGGTTACACCCATATTGTAGTCGGTCTGGTTACCGATTATGCCGTCTTCCAGAAGTACCACGGTGAGCTTGTATTCACCTTTTTCTCTGAAGTATACAGTGAGATCGGTATTGAGAGTACTGCCGTTGAAGGCTGTTTCTCCGATGATGGCAGTGGAAACGGTGTAGCTGTTTTCCGTCTCGTCCACATAAGTGGTTATGAAGTTTGCAGTATAGGAAGTATTGGTGTAATTCTGCACCTCGCGTCTTCCATCCAATATTCCGGAGGGATAACCGCCTATCTTGTAAATGTTCTCGAGCTTACTGGTCCCTACAAATGCAAGGTCGCTGCTGGACGGGTGCAGGTTCATGTTCAGAAGCTTTCCGGGATTGTTTTCAAGGGCTATGGCCACTGCCTCACCCATGTAAGGGCAGTATCCGCACCATGTGGCGGTGAAGCGCATCATCAGCGAAGTGTGGCTGAAAGTCTGATCCCAGTCGAAATCGGCCGAAATGGTGCCGCACTGGAATGTGGGAATGCTCTTGGACAGATTCTTAAACTTCGCTTCGGCCGGAACCACGCTGATGACAGCGTACTGATCATCTTCCGAAGTGCTTTCTCCAACGGTGACTTTTACGGTTGCGTTGCCCTTGCCGGACGAAGGTATTACGCTGATCCAGGAGGCATCCGAAGATACCGTCCATTCGATATTGGATTCTATGTCGAAGCTTGTCTCGCCGCCTTCGATTCCAAAGGAAAGGCCCGTAGTGCTTACTTCAAGGCTTTCCGTAGTTTTGGCGCCCTGGGTCACTGTCATAGGCACGCACTGATTGTTGTCGTTGCAGAATACCACGACGCCCGTACGAGCGCGGCTGGATGTATTGGCGGAAACCTGAAGCGTGTGTACGAAGTGGTTGGGGGCAACTTCCTCGGTTGAAACCGGAGTAATCCAGGTGGGTTTGGAGCTGATTTCGTACCCCATAGTGCTCACCACTTCAACCCTGAAATTATCCTTGAGGCCTATGAGCTCCACCGATGAAGGAATCAGGCGGAAGGTGTGGCCGTATACAGGGCGGACAGCGCATGCGCTGCTTCTTGCAACGGTGTAGCTGCTGCTGAAGGCATCCGGAGAGAAAGCCGCTGCAATTGCGCGGTTTGGCTCTTCCGTATCGATGGCCGACGACCAGTAGTATCCGTCGTACTGGCCTGATGCGGTAGCGGGGAGGAAAATGCTCTTACCGGTAATTTTGCTCACTACCTCATAGCCATCTGCTCCTTTGCGGGTTGTACGTGTCCAGGTGCAGTTCTCGGGATCGGCGAGTTCTGCCCACTCATCGGCAGTAGGAGTTCTCCAGAGGTCGCCCAGAGCTGCTGTTGCGGCGTCATCCTCGGGATCAAGCAGGTTTTTCCCATCCAGGAAACCTTCCAGGCCGAATCCCTCTGCGGTGACGTATTTCGTAAGGTTGTTGCTTCCGCCTTCGGCCCACTTGTAGTTGTCCCAGCCGTAGCGCTCCTTTGTTTCAATCTCGCCCCAGGCATAAGCGTCGCCGCGCTTGGCGGGGGAGTCTGTGCCGAGGTTGAAGGATGCCCATTGAACCGACAGGCCCATGTCAACGGCCTCCGGATCAATATCTTCCACTATGTCGCCGTCGGCAAGGGTAAGGGCGCCCCAGATGGAACGCTTGATGCTTACGGAGCTGTCAGAGGAGAGATTGCCGATGGGTTCGTCCCTGAAGAAGGTGAGGGTGTAGCCATTTGCGAGGGTGGCGGGGAAGGTTACGATATAGTACCACTCGCCGGGTATGAAGCCACCTTCGGGGGCGTCCAGACGGATTTCGGCCTGTGCGTCAAGCACTTCCTTCACTTCGGGCTTGCCGTTTCCATCGAAACCGGCTTTCACACGTCCGGCCAGGTTTTCGCCGCCGTTTCCCTTGAAGGTCACGTATTTAAGGCCTTCGTGGTCCACGGTGAACTTGACTCCGCCGCAGAGGTTCAGGAAGCTCAGGCTGTGGCTTTCCGACTGGGCAAGCGAAACGAAAAGCTCTTTTCCGAAACTTCCCTCAAGCCCTGTCTGAACTTCGGGAAGGGTGAGTGTAAACGCTTCACCATCATAGCTATTATCCTCTTTTGCTGGATAAATGGCCCGGAAAACCTTACCTTCCTCAAGGCCGAAACCTTCCGCGGGGCCATTGAAATCGGCCTTGGGTGAGGCTTCGCTGATGTCGGCCGTGAAAATGCCTTCCGCAGAGCCTGCGAAGACCTTTATCCGATCGCCCGCGCTCCACCATACCGCACCGCTTTCATGAAGCACGGTTTTTGTCCCTGCGTCTTCCGAAAGAACATGGAAAGTAACTTTGTCAGAGGCATTTACGCCTTCTTCCTTCTGCTGGCACGAAACTGCCGCCGCGGCTATTGCTGCTGCCGCAAGGATATATCTCGTTTTCATCGCTAGTTCCAATTTTCGCTTCCGGTACCTTCATTTTCGCCCGCGTTCACCTGTGTGACCGTTACCTCGCAGATGGCGGTGATGTTTCCTGCCTTTGCCGATATCGTGGCCTTGCCGGCGGAGAGGGCCTCCAGTTTGCCTTCGCTAACTTTCACGACGGCAGCGTCGGAGCTGGTCCAGGTAACGGCAGGATTGGTTGCGTTCTCCGGCAACACGGTGGCTGTCAGGAGCTTGACTTCCCCTTTGAGCAGGGTGAGTGAGTCGTAGTCCAGAGTCACTGAAGTTACAGGGAATTCCGGACGCGCCACAGTTATCTCGCAAGTCGCGAATGCTGCACCGCAGGAAGCCGTAATGGTGGCTGTGCCTTCCAGAACAGCAGTGACTGTGCCTCCGTCGACGGTTGCTACTGCAGTATTCGAGCTTGTCCACGTCACGGTTTTGTCTGTGGTGTCTTCCGGCAGCACGGTGGCATGCAGCGTGGCGGTTTCGCCTTCAACAAGGCTCATGCCCGTTTTGTCCAGGGTTACGCTGCTTGCGGGAACGACAGGTTTGACAACCGTAACTGCGCAGGCGGACTGTTTTCCTCCGCAGCTTGCGGTGATCGAGGCCTCGCCGTCGGCAATGGCTTTAACAAGGCCTTCGGCCGTTACCGTCGCCACACTGGGGGCCGATGAAGCCCAGACGACAGTCTTGTCGGTAGCGTTTTCCGGAATGACCGTGGCCGAAAGCTGGCTGGTTTCACCGGGCTTAAGAGTAACGGATGGCGGCAGTACCGTTACCGAAACCACTTTGATTTCCGGAGCCGGTTCCTCTTTCCCACCCTCTTTTTGCCCGCAGGACACCGCTGCAAGGACAAGGGTTCCCAGAAGAATTAACTTTTTCATATTCTCGTGACTTTTAGGATTTGTTTCAAATTCTTGAGCTGTGAAAGGACTTTGTCCAATTCAAGGTTGGAGGGGACCGAAATCTTCATGGATATCTCGTATGTCCCGTTCCTTTGGTTCTCGTTAACGTTGAAGCTCCGGATTGACGCCTTGAACTGGTTCACCTTGTCCATGACGCTGTTTAGCACGGAGCTTTCGTTTTCGGCCACAAGTTTAAGTGCCACCTGGAAGCTTCCGCCGGAGGGAGTTTCGGCCCACTTTACCCGCTGGATGCGGTAGGGATACAATTCCAGCAGGCGGGCGGCATTGGGGCAGCTCATGCGGTGAATCTTTATGCCGTCTTCGCGCGTGACGAAGCCGAAGACATCGTCCCCGAAAACGGGATTGCAGCACTTGGCCATCTTGTAGTCCAGTCCCTTTACGTTTTTCGCGCTAAGGACCAGGATGTCTTCGTGGCTCTCGCTGCGGCGTGCGGCCTTGTTCCTTTCCTGAATGGCCTCGGCTGCTTCCACCGATTCGGCGTGCCTGCGTTCTTCGCCAAGGATGAATTCCTTGATAGTATTCACGTCCAGGGTGCCGTTGCCGACGGCTGCGTAAAAGCCCGTCAGGGTGCCGTAATTCAGCTTTTTCCTTAGCTCCGTGAGCATTTCGTCCGGAAGCTGGAGTTTCCAGTTTTTCAACCTTCTTTCCAGAAGTTCCTTGCCGTCGGCGGCGCTGGACTGCTCCTGAGCGGCAATGGCCTGCTTTACCTTAGACCGGGCTTTTGAGGTGAACACCCAGCCCAGCCAGTCCTGATTTGGTTTCTGGTTCTTGCTGGTCTGGATTTCCACTACGTCTCCGGTCTTGAGCTTTTCCCTTATCGAAACCGCCTTTCCGTTGACTTTTGCGCCCACGCAGTGCGCGCCGATATTGGTGTGTATGCCGAAAGCGAAGTCCAGCACGGTGGAGCCTGCGGCAAGAATTCTGAGTTCGCCGGTGGGGGTGAATACGAAAATCTCCTTGGAAGGGGGCTGGGGGAGGTCTTCGGGGGAGTCGCTGCCCGGATGCTCCAGTGCATATCGCACGGATTTAAGCCAGTTGTCAAGGCTTTCTTCCCGCTTCACGCCCTTGTAGGACCAGTGCGAGGCGAAGCCGTTTTCGGCTATGTCGTCCATGCGCTTGGTGCGGATCTGCACTTCCACGTATGCGCCGTCGCGGTTCTTGACGGTGATGTGCAGGCTCTCGTAGCCGTTGGGCTTGGGGTTCGTAATCCAGTCTCTCAAGCGCTTTGTGTCGGCCTCGT